>JAXJPE010000066.1:0-36716 GCA_036426035.1 Collinsella sp. | reverse complement strand
CCGCCGGTTCGACCGGCGCGCCACGGGTCAAGATGCACTAGGCCTGGACGAAGTCCGGGCCCGCGCCTTTAGACGCGAGCCCGGGGCCCGTGGGTTATACCCTAAGAGCAAACCACCCTTTTTAAGGGTGGTTCTGATTTGTTGAACACATGGTCGCTACGTCCGCGCCCGGCTCAAACGGTCAGCAATCATCCGTGAACGATATTTGTTTAAAAAAGAACAAAGATAAACAAATAGTTGTTGCAGTTACTGTTCGAATGTGTTCAAATAAACATGAACAGTGAAGAACCGCACATTCAGATGCCCGGACCTGAACGCGATTCAACACTTCCAAACAGAAACTACGCACCTGCGTATCTCTCAAGGAGGATGTCATGAGAGTTGTAATCGCTTCCGATGCCGACGGTATGTCGATGAAGGAGTCCATCAAGGAGATGCTCATCGCCGACGGTCACGAGGTCGTCGACTATTCCGAGACCCCTGCCGCGGACTTTGTCGATTCCGCGACCGCCGTTGCCAAGGACCTGCTGGAGCACAAGGATTCCCAGGGCTTCGCATTCGATAAGTACGGTGTCGGCTCCTATATGGCCGCCGTCAAGATCAAGGGCATGGTCGTCGCCAACATTTCCGACGAGCGTTCCGCTTACATGACCCGCGAGCACAACGGCTCGCGCATGGTCACCATGGGCCCGGGCGTTGTGGGCACCGAGGTCGCAAAGAAGATCGCCCGCGAGTTCCTGCGCGCCCAGTATGCTGGCGGCCGTCACCAGATCCGTGTCGACATGCTCAACAAGATGGCCTAACGAGAGCCACCGAGAACTCGAACTTCTACCTCAACTTGTGAATTCAGACGAAAGGACGTTCTGATGAAGAAGACCATCGCAATCGGTTGCGACCATATCGTTACGGACGAGAAGATCTATCTGGCCGACCGCCTGGAGCAGGCTGGCTACAAGGTGCTCGACTGCGGCACCTACAGCCACACCCGTACGCACTACCCCATCTACGGCAAGGCCGTGGGCGAGGCTGTTGCCAGCGGCAAGGCTGACTTTGGCGTGGCCCTGTGCGGCACCGGCATCGGCATCACCAACGCCGTCAACAAGGTTCCCGGCGCCCGCTGCGCCCTGGTTCGCGACATGACCTCTGCCCTGTATGCCCGTCGCGAGCTCAACGCCAACATCGTGGGCTTTGGCGGCAAGATCACCGGCGAGTTCCTGATGGCCGACATCATGCTTGCCTTCCTGGAGGAGCCCTACGACAAGACTCCCGAGCACGATGCCTTGATCGCCAAGATCGATGCCTGCAATAAGGCCGACGCCGAGGCTCAGGCCGACCCGCACTTCTTTGACGAGTTCCTGGAGAAGTGGGACCGCGGCGAATACCACGACTAAGGAGGTTCCGGCGTTCTACCGAACGCCAGACCAGTCGACGCTGCGAAGCCATCTGGCGTGCGAGCTACTCTGATAAAACTTTTGCTTGCTGAGCTCGTGTGCGTCGTTTTGGCGGTACCCGGCATTCTGCAGCTTTTTAATTGACGGCTCGCGTTTCTGTGAGGGGCGCGGGCCGGTTTTCTAAACAGGAGTCCAACATGATTCTGACCGTTACCATGAACCCGTCGATTGATACGCGCTATCAGCTCGACAAGCTGATCATCGACGATGTTAACCGCGTGATGCCCGAAAAGACCGCTGGTGGCAAGGGCCTCAACGTGAGCCGTGTGCTGCTGCAGCTGGGTGACGACGTGCTCGCGACCGGCCTGCTTGGCGGCCACATGGGTGCCTATATGGCCGAGCTCATGGATGCCGATGGCGTCAAGAATGACTTTGTGCCCATCGCCGGTGAGACGCGCATTTGCCTGAATATTCTGCACGAGGGCAATCAGACCGAGCTGCTGGAGAGCGGCCCGCAGATCGCCCCGGCCGAGCTCGAGGCCTTTACGGCCAAGTTCGCCGAGCTTGCAGCGAAGGCGGACGTTGTGACGCTTTCGGGCTCGCTGCCGCGTGGCGTCGATGCCGGCTACTATGCCGAGCTCGTCAAGATCGCCGAGGAGGCGGGCGCTAAGGTGCTGCTCGACACCTCGGGTGCATCGCTGGAGGCCGCGCTGGAGTCCGACGCTAAGCCTGAGCTCGTAAAGCCCAACCTGACCGAGATTAATGGCCTGCTAGGTACGTCCTTTACGACCGATGATATCGATGCCTTGCGTGAGGCGCTTGCCGCCGATGGCCGCTTTGCCGGTATCCCTTGGGTTGTCGTTTCGATGGGCACTGCCGGCTCGGTGGGCTTCCATGAGGGTCGCGCGTTCCGCGCCAAGACGCCCGCGATTGCGGCAGTGAACGCGACGGGTTCCGGCGACTCGACCATCGCCGGCTTTGCGCATGCCATTGCTGCTGGTGCCGACGACATCACGGTGCTCAAGACCGCCAATACCTGCGGCAAGCTCAACGCCATGGATCCCAAGACTGGCCACCTGGTCATGGACCGCTGGGACGAGATCTACAACAGCGTTGTCGTGACTGAACTGTAGGGTTACGCGGTTTTACCAAACCGCGTAACGGCGCGACGCTGCAAACGCCCCTAAGCGGCAATCTGACGTTCAATCGTCGGGCATGACCAAAAGGTCAATGCCCTCCTCTTTCACGTCACCTTGCTCGCTTAGGGGCGTTTTCGCTGTCGTTGCCAAGACACCGGCGTTGCCTTGGTCGCAAGTAGTCATTGGGGACGCTCTTTAATGACTAGTCGTTTAAGAACGCCCCTTAAGAATGACCCCAATGACTACACTCAAAAACTGCGCCCGCCGGCGATGTTGCCGGCGGGCGCAGTTGTCTTGAAGACGAAATGATCCGTTTTCCTCCGTCCCCAAGGGATCATTACAGTGAGTCGATAAAGCGCTGTTGGGCGGCGCGGCCAGCTTCGTCCCACTTAAAGACGCCGGCGTTGTCGAGCACGTGGCCAAATACCACGCCGACCTCCTCGTGCAGGATATCGATGGCGTTGTCGGCCGTAAGTTCGTCGGCGCGGCGGGCATAGACATCCTCGGCCCATGCGGCGTGGCTGCGGCATAGATCATCGCCCTCGAGCGCACCGGCAAGGTCGTAGCTGGCATCGGCCTTGGCTGCCAGCAGATGCTCGCGGACAGCGCCGAGCTCGGGAACCAGGCGCGGCGGAAGAATAGCCAGGCCCATGACCTCGATCAGGCCGATGTTTTCCTTTTTAATATGGTGATACTCGGCATGCGGGTGGAAAACACCCAGCGGATGCTCGTCGGTCGTGATGTTGCAGCGAAGCGCCAGGTAGGCCTCGTAGATCTCGCCGCCAGCATTGCCGCGGGAGTCGACGCGGCGGATGACGGGCGTCACGGTGTTATGCGCAACGCCGTCGGCTGTGCGCGCGACGACGCCAACCGACTCATCGGTCCACTCGCGCCAAGCGAGGATAATCTTCTCGGCGGCGTCGAGCAGCTGGGCGCGGTCGTGCGAGCGCAGTCGCAGCACCGAAAGCGGCCACTGCAATACGGTGCCGCTGACCTGGTCAAAGCCGGGCACGCTAAACTGCGAGACCTCGGCGGCATGCATCATGGGGAACTCGTGCGCGCCGCCCTGGAAGTGGTCGTGCGACAGAATCGAGCCGCCCACGATGGGCAGGTCGGCGTTGGAGCCAATAAAGTAGTGCGGGAACAGGTCCACAAAATCGAGCAGGCAGGTCAGCCCCTTGCGGTCGACGTGCATCGGGCGATGCTCGGAGCTCATAGCAATGCAGTGCTCGTTAAAGTACGCGTACGGGCTGTACTGGAGGCCCCAGCGCTCGCCGTCGAGCTGGATGGGGATAACGCGCAGGTTCTGGCGAGCGGGGTGAGCGCCGCCGTCGGCTGCGGCGGAGCGTCCGGGATAGCCCTCGTTCTCGATGCACAGCTGGCAGGCGGGATACTTCTCACCCGTGTTCTTTGCGGCGCCGGCTGCGGCAATGTCGCGCGGGTCCTTCTCGGGCTTCGACAGGTTGATGGTGATCTCCAGGTCGCCCCAGTTGGTGGGGGTGCGCCATTTGATGTTGCGCGCGATGGCGGCGCGGCGCACGTAACCGGCGTCGCAGCACAGACCGTAGAACCAGTCGGTCGCGGCGCGGGGCTCGTTGACGCCCATGCGGCCGTTGAACTCCTCGTTTACAACCGAAGGCCTCGGCATGAGCGCGCCCATGATGCGCATGGCGATGCGGTCGCGGCCCGACACCGTGTCCTCGGCAGCACCGTTGGCAACGGCGGCCTCGGAAAGCGCGGCGAGCGTGCCCTCCAGGTCAAAGTCGGGCAGGGTATCGGGGTGCAAGAGCGAGAGTTTCTCGACCTGGAGCGCCCAGGCCATGTCGAGCGCCGGGCCCGTAGCACCGATGCACTCCAGAATGGTGTTGTATGCCCAGATGCGATCGTCCTGACCGATCATGGATCGATGAATGGCATACTCAATCAGGCCTTGCGTGGCCTCGCACACGTCGGTCATTACAGCCATGCCGCGTAAGCCCCCTTGTCAGAGATGGCGTAGTGACGGGCAGAGCCCTCGCCCAGCCAGCTGTTCATCTTGGTGATAAAGGTGTCGACTAGGTCGAGCGGCACGAAGGCCTGGATGGTGCCGCCAAAGCCGCCGCCGTGGATGCGGACGGCGCCGCGGCCGTCAAGCACATGCTCGGCCAGTGCTAGGGCATACATCGAGGGCTGCTCGGAGCCCAGTTTGGCAACGACATTCTGCAGGTACATGGCAGAGCTGGCGCCGGACTTGCGCGTCAGGACCAGGAACTGGTCGATGTCGCCGGCGTTCAGGGCGGCCCAGCGCTTATCGACCAGGCCGTTCTCGTACCAGTAGTGAACGGCGCGCAGGCAGGCACGGTCGCCCAGCTTGGCGCGCAGCTCGGGGAGCTTGGCGTCAAAGTCGGCAACGTCGACCTCGCATAGGCGTGCCTTGCCAAACTCGGCGGCGACGTCCTGCATCTCGCGCGGAACGGCGGCGTAGTCGTCGGTGGCGGCCACGTGATCGGCGCCGACCTTAACGAGCACGAGCGCGTAGCCGTGATCCTCAAAGTTGAGTTCGAGCTTCTGGGTCTTAGGCTGGGCTTGATCCTCAAAGTCCATGTAGGCAAGGCCGCCCAGGCACACAGCGGCCTGGTCCATCAGACCGCAGGGCTTGCCGTAATAGTTGTTCTCGGTGCGCTGGCTCATCTGGGCGAGCGCGACGGGCTCGATGGCGGGTGCGCCCCAGAGGGTTTCCATGGCACGACCGTACGCGGCCTCGACGGCGGCGGAGCTCGAAAGTCCGCCACCCGAGGGAACGGAGCAGGTAAAGGCGAAGTCGAAGCCCTTGGGCTCAACACCAAGTGCTACGACCTCGTGGGCCATACCGCGCACGAGGCTTGCGGACGTGCCCTTCTCGGACTCCTGAACATCCAGCGTGTCGAGCGTAATCTCAAACGTGGGGTAGCCCTCGTCGGCGACGCGGACCTTGTTGGAGTCGGTTGCTACGGCGATGCCGTCAACGGCGACATCGAGCGAGCCGGCGATAACGTGGCCGCCCTCGTGATCGGTGTGATTGCCGCTGATCTCGGAACGCCCGGGCGCGTGCACGTAGAGCACCTGGCGGTCGCCGATGGGGCCAAACTCCTCCTCAAACAGCTTGGTGAGGGTGGCGAGTGTCTTTTCGTCGGGGGTGGTCATATGGGTCCTTTCCTTGACGCCGGAGAGATTGGTCCGTGTCATTATGAGTACGTTAACAATTTTGAGCACCACAAACCAGACGTCGCGGCGCCGCACGTTAATGGGTATGTTAACGTACTCATAACACAACGCATATCTATTTTTGAGAATCTGGTAATCGGTAGATTTTCGGCCGTGAACGGTGTGGCCGTATGGACATATGGAGCAAAAGAACCGCTGATAGAAAAAGTAGAGTACGTTAACATGCGTCCGACGATAGCGGACTTCGGCGCGGGGTGTGTTTCTGCCCGGGCCGACATTCGCACTATTCAGATCCTGCGAGAGCGAAGGTGATTTTGTGGCAAGGCGCCCTTCCAACGATACGGGTACGCGTCCGGTATCCATGGCCGACGTTGCCCGCGCTGCCGGTGTTTCGCAACAGACGGTTTCGCGCGTTGCCAACGGATTGCCCAACGTTAACGAACAGACGCGCCAGCGCGTGCAAGCCGCTATGCAAGAGCTCGGCTTCCGTCCGAGCTATGCCGGCCGTTCGTTGCGTGACGGCCGTTACCATTCGGTCGGCCTGTGCGTCAACGATGTCACCAAGTTTGGCAACCTCTCAATGATCGACGGCATCGCCAGCGCTGCTCGCGAGCATAATTGCGCCATCACACTGGTCGAGATGTCCAAGACCGAGGAATTCTCTCTTGCCGAGGCAACACGTCGTATGGCCGCGCTGCCCGTGGACGGCATCATTATCGGCATGAGCCGTATGGCTCCCGATTTTGAGACGTTCGATCCGTTGCCGGGTATTGGCACGGTCATCGTTACCATGTATGCGCACCCGCGGGTGACTACGGTTGACTCCGATCATTACGGCTGCTCGCTGTTGCTCATGGATCATCTGTTTGAGCTGGGACACGAGCAGATTCGTTATATCGGCGGCCCGTCCTTTTCGGTCGACGAGCAGTTCCGTCGCGCCGGTTGGCAGGATGCGCTCGAGCGTAAGCACATCGAGCCGGTAGAGCCGCTTGAGGGCGACTGGTCTGCCAACAGCGGTTACGAGGCCGGTAGGTACCTGGCCGAACACGATCGCACCATGACGGCGATCTATGCGGCAAACGATCAGATGGCAAATGGCGTCATTGCAGCGCTGCGCGATAGCGGCTTGCGCGTGCCCGAGGACGTGAGCGTGGTGGGCGTCGATGACTCGCTCGACGACTTTGTCGCGCATAACGAGCTCACGACCGTTCGATTCGATTTGCATCAGCGTGGGCGCGAGGTATTCGAGCACGCGGTTCCCAAGGCGGGGGCAACGGACAAAACCGTCGCCATTCGCATCCCCGGTCAGCTCATCGTTCGACATAGCACGGCAGAGCCTCGCGCATAGTTTTTGCAGGTCAAAAGCGGTATATTCCGCATCAATAACAATCGATAAGGATGCCGGTAGATAGCTGTGGCTCTAAAGGCGAGTGTTATGATAGACGGGTTCTTTTGTCTATCTAGGAGGCTTTGCCTGATGGAGATCACCAAGGATATCCGCTACATCGGTGTCGACGATCACGACATTGACCTGTTCGAGGGCCAGTACGACGTGTCCGAGAACGGCATGGCATACAACAGCTATGTTATCTTGGGCGATAAAATCGCTGTCGCCGATTCGGTTGACGCTGGCTTTGTCGACGAATGGCTCGGCAACCTCGAGGCCGCGCTCGACGGCCGTACGCCCGACTACCTGGTCGTCCATCACATGGAGCCCGATCACTCCGCCGGTATCGCCGCCTTTATGGAGCGCTATCCCCAGGCGCAGATTGTGGCTAGCATGGGTGCTTTCCGCATGATGGTCAACTACTTTGGCACCGACTTCTCCGAGCGCAAGATGGTCGTCAAAGATGGCGACGTGCTCGACCTGGGCGGCCACAGCCTAACCTTTGTCGGTGCCCCCAATGTTCACTGGCCCGAGGTGTTGTTCTCCTACGAGGCCACCGACAAGGTGCTCTTTAGTGCCGACGGCTTTGGCAAGTTTGGCGCCAACGACATCGAGGATCCCGAGGGCTGGGCTTGCGAAGCGCGCCGTTACTACTTTGGCATCGTGGGCAAGTTCGGCAAGTTTGTGCAGGCCGTGCTCAAGAAGGCCGCCAATCTGGACATCCAGATCATTTGCCCGCTTCACGGCCCCGTGCTGACCGAGAACCTGGGCTATTACCTCGACACCTACAACACCTGGTCGAGCTATCAGCCCGAGGACGAGGGCATCACGATTGCCTATGCGAGTGTGTATGGGCATCTGAAGGCTGCCGTTGAAGAGCTCGCATCTGCGCTCGAGGCCCGCGGCCAGAAGGTTTCCGTCTTTGACCTGGCTCGCGACGATATGGCCGAGGCTGTTGAGGATGCGTTCCGCTATGACCGTCTGGTGCTCGCCTCTATCACCTATCAGGGCGAGATCTTCCCGTTCATGAGCACCTTTATCCACACGCTCGCCGAGCATGCCTACCAGAACCGCACCGTGGCGCTCGTCGAGGCCGGCTCCTGGGCGCCCACCGCTGCCAAGGTTATGACTAAGGAGCTCGAGGGTATGAAGGACATCACTCTGGCGCAGAACAAGGTGACTGTGCTGGGGTCGCTCAACGACGCCTCGCGCGCTCAGATCGAGGCCCTCGCCGACGAGCTTTCCAAGTAGCGATATTTCGCTTTTAACGCTCAACCACCACAAAGGGGACAGGCACCTTTGTGGTGGTTTTTGTTTAAGCGCCAGCGATGAGGAGATTTGGGCGGGCGTCGTCGACGATCTCGGCGATTGAGGTGGCAACGGCATGATCGGGGTCACGGTCCATCACGATGGTGTCGACATCTGCCAGCTCGGCAAAGCGGTACATGCCGCGTCCGTTAACCTTGCTGGCGTCCATGAGGGCGACGCTTTGATGGGCTGCGGCGATCATAGCCGTTTTGGTCTCGGCCATTTGGGGAAAGTCGGTCGTAAAGCCGCAGCGGGGGACAAAAGCGCCGGGGCACATGACGGCCAGATCGGCGTGGACCATTTGGAGCGCCTGCATGGTAAGTGGACCGTACAGATAGCGATGACCTTTGCGCAGTGCCCCACCCAGCATGACGACATCGACCGAGGGCATGCTCTCGTCGATGTAATCGGCGATGGTAATGTCGGCCGTGATGACGGTGATGCCGTCGCGCTGATCGAGGAGCCGGACGAACTCGAGCGCCGTGGTGCCCGAGTCGACAAGCAGCGTGTCGCCATTGCCGACGAGCTCGATGGCGCTTTGCGCGATGGCCTGCTTGGCGGCGACATTGACGTTGATGCGGCGATCCTGGGTGGATACGGTCAGTCGCTTCTGGAGAGACACGGCGCCACCATGCGTGCGGCGCAACTTGCCGGACTCGGCGAGTGAGTCCAGGTCGGCGCGAGCGGTGACAGAGGATACGCCAAAGGTCTGGGCGATTTCTGCCACCTGCACCGAGGCGTTATGCTCGAGCATCTCCATGATGGCGGCACGACGCTCATCGGCGAAGGCTCGGGTTGTCGCATGGGCCATAGCTGCTCCATTCTCGGCTAAATTTGTAGGAATTGTGTTGAGTCTATTTTCGTTCATTTTCTTTTTGAGTAAGAAAACGCCTTTCGATTACTTATCTTTTCTATAAAAGAAAGACGCTGAACGCCCAAAATTCAATATCGAATACGCCCACTCGGCTCCAATTCCTTCCGTTTACTTTTCAAAAACGACTGTATTGACCTGCATGGGCTCAATATCTCGCACATGCAAAGCCGCTGAATTTCATACAATGGACGCAGCAAAACGCAAGGTAAAACGCCTTGCGGACACGTACGCCCGATGTCCAGATGCGGGCGAGGGAGAGGAGCAAACGCTCATGGCACTTGTTACCACCGAAAAGATGCTCAAGGACGCTCAGGCCGGCCATTACGCCGTTGGCGCGTTCAACGTCGAGAACCTCGAGTTTGTTATGGCCGTTCTGGCCGCTGCCGAGGAGACCAAGTCCCCCGTCATCATGCAGACCACCCCGGGCACCATCAAGACCGCTGGTCTGGACTACTTCTACGGCATGGTCAAGGCTGCCGCCGAGCGCGCTTCCGTGCCCGTCGCCCTGCACCTCGATCATGGCGATGGCTATGACCGCTGCATGCAGGCTTTCCGCACTGGCTACACCTCTGTCATGATCGACGGTTCGCACGAGTCCTTCGAGGACAACATCGCCCTGACCAAGTCCGTCGCCGACGCTGGCCGCGCCATGGGTGTGCCCGTCGAGGCCGAGCTTGGCAAGGTTGGCGGCAAGGAGGACGACGGTCCCGCGGTTGAGGGCGAGAGCCCCTACACCGATCCGGCCGAGGCCAAGGAGTTCGTCGAGCGCACCGGCTGCACCTCGCTGGCCATTGGCGTTGGCACCAGCCACGGCGTGTACACGAGCGATCCTCACATCGAGCAGTCCGTGGTCAAGGCCATCCGCGACGCCGTCGACGTGCCGCTGGTTCTGCACGGCACTTCCGGTGTGCCCGATGAGCAGGTCGCCGAGGCCGTGAAGAACGGCATCTGCAAGGTCAACTACGCCACTGAGCTGCGTCAGGCCTACACCAAGGGCTTCATGGCCTACATGGCCGAGAACCCCGCCTGCTTCGACCCCAAGAAGCCGGCCAAGGAGGGCATGCGTGAGATTACCGAGCTGGTTAAGATCCGCATGACCAACCTCAACTCTGTGGGCAAAGCAGAGTAACAGCAAGGGTACTCTGACTCGCTACATATCCCGGGGAGGGACGAGGGCTTAGTTCCCCAATCGTCCTCGGGCATGCAAAAAGCCTCGCTGCGCACTTCGTGCGGCGAGGCTTTTTGCCCCCTGCGGAAAGATTGGGGAACTAAGCCCTCGTCCCTCCCAGGTTGACCTACTCGAGGTCGTCGCCCTTGTGGCGTTGGGACTGAAAGGGTGGGACGCGTGGGTTATTTGGTTGTTAGGGTTAACAGGTCGTTGGGGGTTTCGAGGTTGTAGGTGGCATTTGGGATGTCTTGGTGTGATCCCCATGCCGCTCTGGCAAAACTGACCCCTGCCGAAGTTGCGCATTGTTCGTCGTAGACGGTGTCGCCAACGTAGACGACGTTGCCAGGATTCGCGCCCGTACGCCGGAGATATTCGAGCATGGGAGCGGGTGCGGGTTTATGTTCGGTTGTGTCTTCGACAAGGATGATGTGCTCAAAATACTTATCGAAGCCAAGGGGTGCAATTTCTTCTGCGTATTCGTCGCGCGCACGTGAGGAGACGATGCCAAGTTTGCAGCCGTTGTCGGCGAGTGTTGCGATGACTTCAAGCAAACCTGGAAACACGCTGATGGTGCTTTTAAAGCTGGCGGCAACTTGGCGCCAGCGATCCAACGTTGCCTGCGAGTAGATCCCAAGTTTCTCAAGGGCATCCTTGCCGGGTATGCCGAGGGCAAAATCAAGCTCGTGTCGGGGGAGCGTTTTGCTGGTCTCTTCTTGGACAATCTGGACAAGCGATGACAGAACGCTTTCTTCTGTATCTGCCAATGTCCCATCAACGTCAAATACGATATGGTCAAAGTGCTTCATATGATTGCTCCTCTCTGTTGTTTGCCTGCAAGTTTGATGCAGTGACAGAAGAAGGGCTAGCGGGATTTCTGCCTGGTGCTATCGAGATTCTGCCTCGCTGCTCGATAGCTCGAAGGAGTGCATCCCATTTGTTCTTTAAATACCTGGCCAAGATGGCTTGCTGTCGCAAAGCCGCATTGGCGCGCGACTGTCTGGACCGTTCGCGTGGTGTGTGCCAAAAGTTCGCAAGCACGGTTTACGCGGTATGCACGCAGATATGCCGCCGGGGTCGTTCCTGCGCAAGCTTCGATAATGCGGTAACACTCTCTTTCGCTTACGCCGGCTGCAGATGCCATCTGGGGCACATCTATAGCGGCTGCATAGTTTGCGCGGATATAGTCCAGGATTGCCTTGAACTGTACGTCGCGGTTGGTCATCCAAGAGGCGTTGTCGGAGGAAAAGAGCGGTTCGGCCTTGGCGTTAATCTGAATCCAGAGCTCTGACAAACTATTTCGAAGCGCCATCTCGTTCTGCGGCCGTTGAAGGTCGTGGCTAAAGGAGCTCTTCAGCAAATCAATAAAGGGCATATCGTCGGGATTGGTGGGCGACCATTTGAGCACATCGACGCCTCGACATTGAAGCAATGGGTTGATGTAGCGCTTTTGGAGACGTCCCGCGGGATCGCCGAGCATCGACGGCTGAAAGATATGCAGCATTTGAATAGCTGGCGCCGAATTGGGTGATTGCAGCGTGCTGTGCAAAACGCCGCCGTTGATAAAGCCGGCGGACCCTTCCTCAAAGCGTACGTGCTCATGAGCCGCGCGCGTTCGATAGTCAATCGCTCCCTGCTCCATGTAGAAAAGCTCAACTTCGGAATGCCAGTGCCAGGGGATGGAATTGCCCGGATAGCGAGCGAATTCTGCGCGTTCGGCAATATAGGGCCAGTCTTCGGCGGTCTCGGGAAAAGCTTCCTCGCGTCCTCCGCGGTGCAATTCTATGTGATCCATGTTTCGCATGGCATCAGTATAAAGCGCGATGGGCTTAGATTGCTCTTGCCTGTTCGGGGAACGCCTTGTCTAGGGATGCTTGGAGCTTTTCGAACGATGCTCGCAAGTTGTGGCTCTGGTCGGTTGAGCGTTTGGCTTTTGTGGTGGGGGAGTCGAGGAGGCCGTTTCTCTGTGTCGGGGGGAAGGAGAAAAGGTCTGCATGTGTTAGGGATGGCTGCTGTGCTGCGTCGTTGGAAGAATGCATGCTTATGCGGCCTCCTCGATGTCCACCAAAAGGTTGCGCACGGGGTGTGCTGCTAGGTCCCGTGCGTTGGCAGTATTATGCCGCGGCTGTTGCAAAGAATCGCTAAAGAAAAGCTTAATGAGGTTTGACGTTGTGATGAAACCGCAGGTCAAAGCTATCGGGTAACACTCTTGAAAGGTTTTGGGCTTAAGGGCTTTCTAAGGTTTGTGACGTGGATGTGGCGCGGACGTGCGGAGCGTGTGAATGCTCACTGTTAGCGCTGCGGCTCTGCGGCGCGCACCTGCTCGATGACCTTTTCCATCGTGGCGTCGATGCGGTCTTTTTTGAGCTCGCATTCCCAGATGGTTATGGGTGTCCAGCCCATTTGAGTGAGTGCTGTCACAGCAGCACGGTCGCGCTCGACGTTGCGACGGAACTTTGCCTCCCAAAACTCAACGTTGCGCTTGGGCTGGCTTGGATTGCACTTAGGACAGCGGTGCCAAAAGCAGCCGTTGACGAAGATGGCGATCTTGCGCCCGGGAAAGGCAATGTCGGGCTTGCCGGGAACCTTCCATTCCAAGCGATAACCCGTAAGGCCCGCTGCGCGCAGGCGCTGGCGAACGAGCAGCTCGGGCTTGGTGTTGGCGCGCTTGTTGCCCTTCATGGACTTTTTGATGGCGGCGCGACGGCGGACCAGTTCGCGCTCGTCAGCGGAGAGGTCCGAGGTATCGATGCCGTCGAGCAGACCGGGCTTGGGACGCTTTTTGCTGCGGCGCTTAGGTGCGCGCTTGGGTTTGGCGGCGGGGTGTTCGGTCGTGGCGGCCTTGGCATCTTTGGCAGTGCTGTTGGCCTCAAGCCGATCTTCCTTCAGCTCAATCAGGGCATCGATAAGCCCCTTGTCGGCGGGCATCCATTCCACCGTGGCAAGCGAGGTGCGCGGAATCCAGCGGATATCGAGCTGGCGGTCGTGCTTCTGAGGCTCATCGGATTCATCGGCGAGCGAGCAGTAGTAGCACTCCATGGAGAGATGAAAATCGGGGTAGTCATACTCAACGGTATAGAAATCGCGCAGGTTGGTGACTTTGACCTGCAGCTCTTCCATGAGCTCGCGGCATACGGCGTCCTCGGGCGTCTCGCCGCGCATGAGCTTGCCACCGGGGAACTCCCAAAGTCCCTGCATGTCGCCATAGCCGCGCTGCACGGCAAGCAGCTCGTCGGATCCATCCTTGCGAATGATCCCAGCGGCAACATGAACAGTCTTCAACAGGAGTCCTCTCTCAACATCAACACGTGGCAGGGTAGCTACGCGTACCTTACACAACGGTAAGGCAAGCGTAAGCCATATCGATGGTAGCCGACTCGTCTTCTTGCGACTATAGATGCCGTAGACTAATTGCAAGAAAGGACTCGGTATGCAAACCACGCACATGGCGACCCCGGTACTGGAGGCCGCGCATCTCGAAAAGGTATACGGAGCGCTGGGCAACGTGACCCGCGCGCTCAACGACGTCAGCTTTACCGTCAACCGCGGCGAATTTGTTGGCATCATGGGCGCTTCGGGCTCGGGCAAGTCGACGTTGCTCAACTGCGTGTCGACCATCGATAGCGCCACAAGCGGCACGATCCGCATCAACGGCCAGGACGTAACGCGCATGAAGCAGGCTAAGCTTTCGCAGTTCCGCCGCGAGGAACTCGGCTTTATCTTCCAGGACTCCAACCTGCTCGATACGCTCACGGCACGCGAGAACATCGCCCTGCCGCTCACCATCGCCCGCACAAACTCGGCAGAGATCTCGACCCGCATGCAGGATGTGGCAGCGCGCCTGTCCATCAGTCAGGTGCTCGACAAGTATCCCTACCAGATGTCCGGCGGTCAGCAGCAGCGCGTCGCCGCGGCTCGTGCGCTTGTCACCGACCCTACCATGATCATGGCCGACGAGCCCACCGGTGCCCTCGATTCCAAGAGCGCTCGCCTGCTGCTCGAGAGCCTGGAGGCCCTCAATCGCCGCCTGCGCGCCACCGTGCTCATGGTCACGCACGACAGCTTTGCCGCCAGCTACACGAGTCGTGTGCTGTTTATTCGCGACGGCAAGATCTTCACTGAGCTGCGCCGCGGCGACACCGACCGTCGCGAGTTCTTCGACCGCATTATGGAGGTCGTTGCCATGATGGGAGGTGAGGGCTCCGATGCTCTGTAAACTCGCTTGGGGCAACGTCCGCCGCGCCGGCCGCGACTACCTCGTCTACCTTTTGACGCTCACCCTGGGTGTCACGGTCTTCTATGCCTTTAACACCATCTCGATGCAGGTCGACATCGCCGGAATCGATGAAAAAGGCTTGGCGCAGGTAATGGGCAGCATGCTCGGCGACCTGACGTACTTTTTGGCCGGTGTCATGGCCTTTTTAATGGTGTATGCCAATAACTTCATCATGAAACGCCGCAAGAAGGAGTTTGGCCTGTACCAGGTGCTCGGCATGGGGCGCGGGCGCGTCGCCACGATCATGGCGCTCGAGACGGTGATTGTCTCGGTCGGCGCCTTTGTCGCCGGCATTGTGCTGGGTGTGGGACTCTCCCAGCTCATGACGTTCTTTACGGCCTCGCTCTTTAAGACGCAGATCGCCAATTTCCACTTCTTTTTCTCGGTGCATGCGTTCAACCTGACCCTTGTCTGCATGCTCGTGATGTTTGTGCTCACGCTACTGCTGAACCTTCGCGCCGTGCGTCGTACCAAACTTATCGAGCTTATGGGTGCCGAGCGTCGCAACGAGAGCATCAAGACACGCAACCCCTGGATTGCGATTGCCATCTTTGCCGTGGGCGTGGCGCTTGTGGGCGTGGCCTATTACCGTCTGCTACGTGATGGGTTCCCGCTAACCGCGACGGACAGCAAGCTGCAAGAGGCCATGAACCAGTTTGGTATTACGACCGCTATGGTTACCGTGGGCACCTTTGCCCTGTTCTGGGGACTCTCAGGCATGCTCATCAAGCTGCTGCAGAGCCTGCGCGGCGTGTATTGGCGCGGCCTCAACATGTTTACCGTGCGCCAGCTTGCGGCCAAGGTCAACACGGTGTGCTTTTCGATGGGCGTCATCGCGATGCTCCTGTTTTTGGCCATCACCTCGGTGACGTGCGGTATGTCGATTGCCAACGTGATGAACGAGAACCTGGAGCGCTATAACCCTGTTGACGTGTCACAGACGTATGTCTATTACACGCCCGATACGCTCGACTACTACAAAGAGTACATCAATCCGTCTGAAGCCGATCGCATGGTGCTGGCCGATAGTACGGTCGATTTGTACTCCGCATGGCACGGCGATCCATGGCACGGCGATCGTAAGGGCAAGTCGGCGGACAACAACGACGAGACCGGCAAGAAGGTCAATATTGCCGATGTTGCCGGTGAGCATGTGCAGATCGATTCGTATCTGAGTTACCCGCTTGGCGGTTCGGATCCTTCGGTGACTCCAAGTGAAATGTGCAAGGCCATGGGCGAAAAGCTTCCCAAGGCGTTCGGGGGTAGCAATGCCGATACGATGGGTCTGTTTGTGACGCCGGCGAGCCAGTACAACAAACTGCGTCAGATGATGGGCGAGGAGCCGGTGCACATCGGTCACGACCAGTATCTGCTCACGTGTGATATGGGCGGCGAGCTGGTCGACCTGTACACCAAGTATATGGCTGGCGGCCATGCCCTTACCTTCGGCGGGCATACGCTCAAGCCCGCAACCGATAAGTCGGACGAAGATGCGGCGGCCATCGCCAACTCGGCGATGGGCAGTAATCCGGGTACCGTCGTCGTTGCCGACGAGCTGTTGTCCCAACTTAATCTGCAGCCGTATTCCAGTAGCCTGCTCGTTAACTACAAACAGGGGATGGATACGACCGAGGCAGACGAGAGTATTAAATACACTGTGCTCGACAATCTGCTCGTTGACGGCAAGGAGCCGGGGTCGTGGGGAACCTTCATCATACGCTCCGAGATGTACGTGCAAGCAGCGCAAATGAACGGTCTTATTAGCTACCTAGCCATCTACATCGGCTTTGTATTGGTCGTTGCATGCGCGGCGATTCTGTCGATCCAGCAACTCTCCAACGTGGCCGACGGCAGCCGCAGCTATCGTGTGCTGGCACAGATCGGCTGCGACGACCGCCAGATTCGCCATTCGGTGATGGCGCAGCAAGCGGTATTCTTCCTGTTCCCGCTGGCAGTGGGCCTGGCACACTCCTTTGTGGCACTTAAGGTGATCATCGAGCTGGTGAGCATTTTCGGAAATATGAGCATCGGCGGCACCGTGGGCCTCACCTGTGCAATCTTCCTGGCAGCCTATGGTGGCTACTTCCTGGTGACCTATCTCATGAGCACCGGCATGGTACAAGCTGCCATCGCCACCCGTTACAGCGAGTAACAAGCGGGCAAAATCGTCGCAAAATCAGAGGCGTATGACCGCCGCGAAGGGACCAGGGGCCCTTTCGCGGCGGTTTTTGCCAATCTGGTGCGTCTCAGATACAAGTGAGTAGACTTTTTTGAACCTGCCGAGCACATCGCGACAAATGCTCAATAAAACCGTAGGTCAGAGCTGTGTCGTTTTGGGGCGTGCTCGGCCTTCTGCAAAAAGCCTACTCACTTGGTTTTTCTGCTAGAAGACCGCCACGAGGGAAGGCAACTCCCCCGGGTAGTCGTTGGGGACGTTCTTAAACGACTAGTCAAACAAGAACGTCCCCAATGACTACTTTGCGGGCAGCTAAAAGAGCCCCATCCTAAATTAGCTACCCCGCCAACACCGCAGGTAGAGCAAAAGTCAGCGAAAGCCCGCCAGAGCGAGCAAGGTGCCTTGAAGCGAGGCGGCATTGACCTTCTGGTCATGCCGCCGAAGCTGAAAGGCAGATTGCCGCTCTGGCGGGCTTGCAGCGTCGAGCCGTTACGGCGTTTGGTAAAACGCCGTAACTCTAAATCCGCTCCGCGATCTCGTGGATGAGGTAGTCGGTCTTTTCCCAGCCCAGGCACGGATCGGTGATCGACTTGCCAAAGACGCCGCCGTCGACCGGCTGGTTGCCGTCCTCCAGGTAGGACTCGATCATAAAGCCCTTGACCAGCTTGGAGATGGACTCGTTGCGGCGGCAGCTGTCGAGCACCTCCTTGCAAATGCGATACTGCTCAAGCGGGCGCTTACCCGAGTTGTCGTGGTTGCAGTCGATGACCGCTGCCGGATTGGCATAGCCGGCGTGCTCGGTGTAGCGTTCGGCCAGGCGCTCCAGGTGCTCGTAGTGGTAGTTGGGGTAGGTGCGACCGTCGAGACCGATGTAGCCACGCATAACGGCGTGCGCAAGCGGGTTGCCGTCGCACTCGACCTCCCAGTTGCGGAAGATGAAGCTCTGGTGCGCCTGCGCGGCGTAAATGGAGTTGAGCATAACGGTGGTGGAACCGGCAGTGGGATTCTTCATGCCGACGGGTACCGAAATGCCGCTCGACACCAGGCGATGCTCCTGGTTTTCGACCGAGCGTGCGCCCACGGCCACATAGCTCAGCAGGTCAACGAGGTACTGGTAGTTGGACGGATAGAGCATCTCGTCGGCGGTGAAGAAGCCTGTTTCCTTAATAACGCGCAGGTGCATATGGCGGATGGCCTTGACGCCCTCGAGCAGGTCGTCGGGAGCCTCGGGGTTGGGGTTGTGCAGCAGGCCCTTGTAGCCGGTGCCCTTGGTGCGCGGCTTATTGGTGTAGACGCGCGGAATGATGATGAGCTCGTCCTTGACCTCCTCGGCGGTCTTGGCCAGTCGGTTCATGTACTCGAGGACCGAATCCTCGCGGTCGGCAGAGCACGGGCCGATGATGAGCACCTTGCGTGCGTCCTCGCCGGTAAAGACTTTGGCGACCTCGGCGTCAAATGCCTGCTTTTTGGCGGTAAGCTCGGCAGAAAGCGGCATTTCCTCGCGGATCTCCATGGGGATCGGCAGCCTGCGTTTGAATTCCATGGCCATAGGGGCCTCCTCAATCTATAGAAAGAGCAATAAGCGTATTGTCGAGTGTTCGGCATTATCCGCTGTCGCATGCTAAAGTGCAAGCCCTTGCCACCCCGAAACCTGCCAAAAGGGACAGGTTTATTTTGGCAGGTTTTATATGGGGGAACGTCGGCGGATACCGGGAGGGAGTGGCGTCGTGCGGGACCCTAAGGCTATTGTCGGTTCCCCAGGAAACACCCTGCGGGCAAAAAAATGCCAAATATGAGTAATGTTGCTAACCTAGTAACATATCCGTCTAGCGAGATAATAGACAAAGTGATAAATATGTTCATTAACGTTGGCACGCAGAAGCCTGCTAACGGGCGTTTTGATCAATTTGAAGGAATATCTAGGCCGCAAAGACGTCGTTTGGGGCAGTTTTGGCTGTTACTAAAAAGGTGACAGTACTCATTTTTGCCATTTTTTGCCCACGGGGCCTTGAGGGAGAGCGTCAATCAGGCCTCAGGGGAGGCGTTTCGAGGCCCAAAGGACACAAAACGGGGGCGCAGTTCATTCTGCGCCCCCGTTTTTGGGTATTGCGGTTGTTTGGCGCCAGTTTTACGCCGCTTCGTCGAACTGCGAGTTGTACAGATCGGCGTAGAAGCCACCCTGGGCGAGCAGCTCGTCGTGCGTGCCCTTTTCGACGATGTCGCCGTCGCGAATTACCAAGATCACGTCGGCGTTGCGGATCGTGGACAGGCGGTGCGCGATGACAAAGCTGGTACGGCCCTGCATCAGCGCATCCATGGCGCGCTGGATGAGCTCCTCGGTGCGGGTATCGACGTTGGATGTCGCCTCGTCCAGAATGAGCGCCGGGCGGTCGGCCAAAATGGCACGGGCAATGGTCACGAGCTGGCGCTGACCCTGCGACAGGTTAGTGCCCTCCTCGTTGATCATAAAGTCGTAGCCGCCGGCGAGCGTATGGATAAAGTGATCGCAGCGTGCGGCGCGTGCAGCGGCCTCGACCTCGGCATCGCTCGCATCGGGGCGTCCGTAGCGGATGTTCTCGCGGATGGTGCCGTTAAACAGCCAGGTATCCTGCAGCACCATGGCAAACTCGCCGCGCAGTGCCGCGCGGTCCCAGTCGCGCACGTCGACGCCCTCGACGCGCAGTGAACCGCCGTCCACGTCGTAGAAGCGCTGCAGCAGCTTGATGAGCGTGGTCTTGCCGGCGCCGGTGGGGCCGACGATGGCGATGGTTTGGCCGGGCTGTGCCTCGCAGCTAAAGTCGTGGATGATGGTCTTGTCGGGCGTGTAGCCAAACTTGACATGGTCAAACTCCACGTGGCCGGGGCGCTTCTCGGGAATCTGGGCGTCGGACTTCTGCTCCTCTTCGGGCGCGGCAAGGAACTCAAACACACGCTCGGTGGCGGCGGCCATCGACTGCATCGTGTTGCTCACGTTGCCCAGCTGCTGTACGGGTTGCGTAAAGTTGCGAACGTACTGGATAAAGCTCTGGATGTCGCCGGGCGTGGCATTGCCGGTCAGTGCGAGCTGCGCGCCCACCACGACGACGCCCACGTAGCCCATGTTGCCCACCAAGCTCATAAGCGGCATCATCAGGCCCGACAGGAACTGCGAGCGCCAGCCACTAATAAAGAGGCGGTCGTTTTGACGGTCGAACTCCTCGATTGAGGCCTCGGCGCGGTCGAACACCTGAATGACGTTTTGGCCGGCAAAATCCTCCTCGATAATGCCGTTGACGGCACCCAGAACCTGCTGCTGCTCTCGGAAGTATGGCTGCGAGAAGTGAATCATTACGGTCAGGATAATCGCGGCGGCCGGCAGCGTGAGCACGGTGACGCCGGTGAGCGGCAGGCTGATCGACAGCATCATGACGAGCACGCCGATAATCTGCGTCACCGACGTGATGAGCTGGGTCACGCTCTGGTTGAGCGACTGGCCCAGCGTATCGACGTCGTTGGTGATGCGGCTGAGCACGTCGCCCTTGCTGTGGCCGTTGAAGTAGCTCATTGGAACGACAGCGATCTTGGCGGCGATCTCCTTGCGCATGCGATAGCAGATCTTTTGCGTGACGCCGGTCATGAGCCAGCCCTGGACCAGGCTGCAGACAGAGCTTGCCAGATACAGGCAGAGCAAAAAGCCGAGCGTCTTGGCGATCCAGTCAAAGTCGACGTCGCCGGTGCCGTTGACCTTGGCAACCAGGCCTTCGAACAGTTTGGTGGTAACCTGGCCGAGCACCTTGGGCCCCACAATGTTAAAGATGACCGAGCACACGGCAAAGGCGACGGCAGCAAACACGGCAATCTTGTGCTGGCCGATATAGCCGAGCAGCTGCCTCATGGTGCCTTTAAAGTCCTTGGCCTTTTCGCCGCGGCCCATGCCACCCATACGGCCCATAGGACCGCGCCGGCGGGTGGGCTTGGGAATCTGAGTCTTGGTCTCGTCTGCCATTAGCGCTCGCCTCCTTCCATGACGGCTGCAATTTCTTCTTGGGTAAGCCCCAGCTCCTCGGCGGAAAGCTGCGACTGTGCGATCTCCAGGTACGCCGGGCAGCTGTGCAGCAGCTCCTCGTGTGTGCCAGTGCCCACCACGTGGCCGTCGTCGAGCACGATAATCTGGTCGGCGTGCATGATGGTCGCGATGCGCTGGGCCACGACCACGAGTGCGGCGTCGGTAACGTTTTTGGCCAGCTCCTCGCGCAGGCGCGCGTCGGTCTTGTAGTCGAGGGCACTAAACGAGTCATCGAACACCACGACCTCGGGCTTTTTGGCCAGCGCGCGGGCGATGGCCAGGCGCTGGCGCTGGCCGCCCGAGACATTGGATCCGCCCTGGCTGATGGGGGAGTCGTAGCCGCCCTCGCGCTCGGCGATAAAGTCCTCCGCCTGGGCGACGCGTGCCGCCTGGCGCATATCCTCGTCACTCACCATATCGCCGGCAAACTTGAGGTTGCTCTCGACGGTGCCCGAGAACAGGCGACCCTGCTGCGGGATATAACCAATACGGCGGCGTAGCTCGGAAAGGGTCATGTCACGCACGTCGATGCCGTCGAGTGAAATGCTGCCGCCTGTGACGTCGTACAGGCGCGGAATCAGCTGCACGAGCGTGGACTTGCCCGAGCCCGTGGAGCCAATGATGCCGAGCATCTGACCGGCATGCGTGGTGAAGTTCACGCCGCTGATGACATCGGCGCGGGCATCGGGATACTGGAAGCTCACGTCGCGGAAGGTGAGCTCACCGCGTGACGCGCTGGTCGCGGGCAGTTTGGGCGAGGAGGGGTCGTTGATGCTCGTGGGGCAGGTGATGACCTCTTCCACGCGCTCGGCTGCGACCTCGGCGCGGGGCAGGATGACCGAAACCATGGTGAGGATCATAAACGCCATGACGATCTGCATGGTGTAGGAGATAAACGCCATCATGTTGCCGACCTGCATCACGCCGTCGGACACGCCCTGCGCGCCAAACCAGACGATAAGCACGGTGATGCAATTCATGACCAGCATCATGAGCGGCATCATAAAGCTCATGGCGCGGTTGGTGTAGAGCTGCGTGGTCATCAGGTCGAGCGAAGCCTTGTCAAAACGCTCGAGCTCATGCTCCTCGCGGTTGAACGAGCGGATAGGCATAAGGCCGTCGAGCAGCTCGCGGGCGGTAAGGTTCACGCGGTCCACAAAGCTCTGCATCTTTTTGAATTTGGGCATAGTGAGGCCCATAAGCACGCCGACGAC
Source organism: Collinsella sp. (assembly GCA_036426035.1). Classification (GTDB taxonomy): domain Bacteria; phylum Actinomycetota; class Coriobacteriia; order Coriobacteriales; family Coriobacteriaceae; genus Collinsella. The sequence continues at coordinate 14,558 of JAXJPE010000066.1, read as the reverse complement.
GGCCGAGACCGCGATGATGGCCACGGCGATGGTCCACTCCAGGCCGGTGTGGTTGGCCAGGACGCGCATGACGGCGACGATGCCCATGACGGGCGCCATCAGACACATGCGGATAAACAGGGTTGCGGCCATCTGAATTTGCTGAATGTCGTTGGTGCAGCGGGTGATGAGCGAGGCCTGGCTAAACTTGCCCACCTCGGCCGGCGAGAAGTGCATAACCTTGTTGAAGGTCTCGCGGCGCAGGTCGCGTGCGATGGAGCAGGCGGTGCGCGAAGCCACGGCACCGGTCAGGATGGTGGCGACCAGCGACACCAGACACAGACCAAACATCGTGGTCGCCATGCGGCCCAGGTAGGCGTTCTGCACGTCGGCGGGGTCGATGCCCTGCGCCTTGTACTCGTCCTGTACATAGCTCACGGCGCGCTGGGTGACGATGGAGCCCGACATGGAGCCCATTTTGTCCGCCATTTCGTTGGCGCCCTCGACGAGCTTGCTTTGGTCTACCAGACCGCCCTCGACACCCAGGCGCAGGCTCTTCATGGTGATCTTGCCGCCGTCGGCGTCGATCTGCTTTTGCATATTCTGCGCCGCTGCGGCCTTCTGCTGCATCTCGGCGAGCTGCTCGGGCGTCATCGCTGCCATTTGCTCGGGCGTGGGCATGGCCTGAGCGGCGTCGCCGTCTTTCTCGCTGGACGTGCCGGTCATGTCTCCCATGGAGTCGGCGTCGATGCCCTGGTTGAGCGAAAGGACGACGGTCTCGGGCAGGCTCATAATGTCGGTAATTTTGCCTCCATCGGCACGCTCTTCCTCGGTGCCCTTGTACGTTCGAATGCCGTTTTTGTCAGCCTTGCTAAACACGGCCTCCACAGCCTTGGCGTCCTTGGCGCTCATGAAGAGTTCGAGGTCGTCGAGCGATTCGGCGCGAATGGTGTCGGGCACGGGCGAGGCGATGCCGCCTTGCTGCACGCCCACGTCGACGATGTCGCTCATATAGGTAGGCAGCGCCAGATCGGCGTTGCAGCTGATTACGATGAGTACGATAGCTGCGAGTAGTGCCAGGATATGCTTTTTAAAGAGCTTGAGAATCCTCACTCGGCATCTCTCCTTTCTTGATTGCGGTCGATAATTTCGTTGGCACGTCTTAGAAGGCGCACCATCTCTTGGGTATCTGTTTCGCCGAGCTGCTCGAGGAAGGCCGCGGTGCGCTCCTCGAATTCCCGTCGTTTGATTTCGAGATCCTGGAATCCCTTGTCGGTCACCGTGACGTGTACGCGACGACGGTCGGTCTTTGAGTGCTCGCGCTCGACCCAGCCCTTGGCTTCGAGAGCGCGTAGGATATTGGCGATGCGGGCGCTCGAGACCCAGGCGCGATCGGCGAGTTCGCTCGGCGTGAGCGAACCGCCAGCGAGCATGAGGGCGCGCATGACGGCCATCTCGCCGCCGAGGGCTTTGTCCGCAAAGCGCGAAATGCGCTGATGCATGCTGCCGAACTCGGTAAGGAGCTGACGCCCAAGTTCACGGAAATCGGTATCTTCCACCGAAAACCCCTAACACTAGAAACTATTTTCGGTGAAAGATGATACCCCCGCACGCGCACCCTATACGGTAGATTTTGGGACATGCCTAGAAAACAACTTTTAGGCGACCTCCGTACACCGTCGGTATCAGCAAAGTTAGGGGTAGATCTCTGAGCACGTCCTAAAGCCCACTCAGAGGCACTTTACCCTGCTAAAGCTGGCATAACAGCTAGAGCGAACGTCGTACAAAGGCAAGGAAAAATAACATGCAAATCGGTGAACGGTAGTTGTTCGCGCTCGCATTTCCTGCGGGTTTGTAAAAAACGCCCTTATGATATAAAAAAAGAAACATATAACAGCCCAGATGGAGAGGGTCGCTATGTTATCCTTCTCAAACGGGTGAAATCTTGGGTTTTGGGTTGCAGTTCCAAGGTGGACAAACGTTTTTCCCTGCACCAACGTGTGATGAAGAACGGAAGAAGCCGGTAGTGCAAACCGAAAATTCAAGAATTCAATAAGCAGCGGTGTGAGAGAGCGCCGCATTACACGTAACTAGGAGCGTGGTTACACAATGCAGGAGGCATGGGAAGGCTTCAAAGAAGGCATTTGGACGGGAGAGGTTGACGTCCGAGACTTCATCCAGAAGAATTACACCCCCTATGAGGGCGACGAGTCGTTCCTCGCCGGCCCGACCGAGCGTACCAAGGAGCTGTGGGGCGAGGTTCTCGACCTGCTGCTTAAGGAGCGCGAGCAGGGCGGTGTCCTCGATATGGACACCAAGACCGTCACGGGTATCGTGAGCCACCCCGCTGGCTACATCGATAACGCCCACCGCGAGAAGGAGACCATCGTCGGTCTCCAGACTGACAAGCCGCTCAAGCGCGCTCTGCACGTCAACGGCGGTATCCGCATCGCTTGCCAGGCTGCCAGCCAGCACGGCTACAAGGTCGACGAGAACGTTGTCGAGCGCTACACCTTCGAGCGCAAGACCCACAACGCCGGCGTCTTCGATGTTTACACCCCCGAGATGCGTGCTTGCCGCTCGGCTCACATCATCACCGGTCTGCCCGATGGCTATGGCCGCGGCCGCATCATCGGCGACTACCGTCGTGTTGCCCTGTACGGCGTCGACTACCTGATCAAGGACAAGGAGGCCCAGAAGGCTTCCACCCCGACGGTCATGACCGCCGACAACATCCGCGACCGTGAGGAGCTGCAGGAGCAGATCCGCGCCCTCGGCGAGCTCAAGATGATGGCTGAGACCTATGGTTTCGACATTTCCAACCCTGCTACCAACACGCAGGAGGCCATCCAGTGGATGTACTTCGCCTACCTCGCTGCCGTCAAGGAGCAGAACGGCGCCGCTATGTCCATCGGCCGTACCTCTACGTTCATCGACATCTACGCTGAGCGCGACCTTGCCAACGGTACCTTCACCGAGGAGCAGATCCAGGAGTTCGTGGATCACTTCATCATGAAGCTCCGCATGGTCAAGTTTGCCCGTACCCCCGAGTACCAGGCCCTGTTCACCGGCGATCCGCAGTGGGTCACCGAGTCCATCGGCGGCATGGGTGTTGACGGCCGTACGCTCGTTACCAAGATGAGCTACCGCTACCTGCACACGCTCGAGAACATGGGCACCAGCCCCGAGCCCAACATGACCGTTCTGTGGTCGACCCGTCTGCCCGAGAACTTCAAGAAGTTCTGCGCCAAGACTTCTGTCGCCAGCTCCTCGATCCAGTACGAGAACGACGATCTCATGCGCGTCTATCACGGCGACGACTACGGCATTGCCTGCTGCGTGTCCTCCATGCGCATCGGCAAGGAGATGCAGTTCTTCGGCGCCCGCGCCAACCTGGCCAAGTGCCTGCTGTACGCACTCAACGGCGGTGTTGACGAGGTCTCCAAGAAGCAGGTCGGCCCCAAGTATCGCGCCGTCGAGGGCGATACGCTCGATTACGACGACGTTGTGGCCAAGTACAACGACATGATGAAGTGGCTCGCTGGCGTGTACGTCAACTCGCTGAACATCATTCACTACATGCACGACAAGTACTGCTACGAGCGCATCCAGATGGCTCTGCACGACAAGCACGTGCACCGCTGGTTCGCTACGGGCATCGCTGGCCTTTCCGTCGTGGCTGACTCCCTGTCCGCCATCAAGTACGCCAAGGTCCACCCCGTCCGTGATGAGAACGGCATCATCGTCGACTTCGAGACCGAGGGCGAGTTCCCCAAGTACGGTAACGACGACGACCGCGTCGACCAGATCGCTCACGACGTTGTGCACCAGTTCATGGAGTACATCCGCATGAACGACACCTACCGCAACTCCGTGCCCACGACCTCGGTTCTGACCATTACCTCCAACGTCGTGTACGGTAAGAAGACCGGTTCCACGCCCGACGGCCGCAAGGCTGGCCAGCCGTTCGCCCCGGGTGCTAACCCCATGCACAAGCGCGATAGCCACGGCGCCATCGCTTCGCTGTCTTCGGTTTCCAAGCTCCCGTTCCGCGATGCTCAGGACGGCATCTCCAACACCTTCTCCATCATCCCGAGTGCGCTCGGCAAGGAGGACCAGGTGTTCTTTGGCGATATCGACCTTGATCAGCTGGGCGAGTAACTATTGTTAGTGCTATACTAACAATAACGATTACTGATTAGCGCGCCGGTTTCGGCCGGCGCCTATTATTCGAAGGAGACACATTATGAAGGTTTCTGAAGTTTCCGAGACCCAGGCCGATAACCTGGTCCACATGCTCGACGCTTACGCCGAGAAGGGTGGCCACCACCTGAACATCAACGTCTTCAACCGTGAGACGCTGCTCGACGCTCAGGCTCACCCCGAGAAGTACCCGCAGCTGACCATCCGCGTTTCCGGCTATGCCGTGAACTTCCACACGCTCACCAAGGAGCAGCAGGACGAGGTCATTTCGCGTACCTTCCACGACAAGTTCTAAAGGGTTCAACTCCTGTAGGATTACTGGGGCCGGTTTTGGGTTATTTCCCAAAACGTCCTCGGACATGCAAAGAGGCTCCTCTGCGCGCGTTGCGCGGCGGAGCCTCTTTGCGTCCTGCGGGATGTTTTGGAAAATAACCCAAAACCGGCCATGTGGGGTCCTTTGGAGTCACCCTTTAGGCGGAACTCTCCAAATTATTTGGATGAGTCGTCTACTTACTTGTGCTGTTACCGTCATCCCGCTGTTGTTGGGGTATGCTTTGTTCGTATGTAAACGTATGACTTGTTGATGGGGGAGGGTGCTATGGCTCGCGAGAGTGCTCGTTCTAAGGATACGGCTAAGCCTGGCATCAAGGAAGTTGCGGCGGTGGCGGGGGTTTCGCCTACTACGGTATCTCGCGTGCTTAATAATCGCGGCTATATTAGCCAAGAGACCCGCGATAAGGTCCATGCCGCGATGAAGCGCATCAACTATACGCCCAACGATATCGCCCGTGCCATGCTCAACGGTCGCCTGAATCTTATCGGTATGATCGTCCCCTATGTCAGCAGTCCGTTTCATGCCCAAGTGGTTCAAGTCATTGAGCATACCCTGGCCGAAAACGGTTTTAAGATGCTGCTGTGCAATAGCGCCAATCGACCCGAGCTTGAGCGCTCTTATATCGACATGCTTCGACGCAATATGGTTGATGGCGTCATCGTCAACTCGCTTAATATCGGTGCCGAGGCGTATGCCGAGATGGGCTTGAGTCTGGTTGGTATCGACTGCGACCTTGGCGAAGCCTCTGTTCAGATTGCGAGCGACAGCTATAGCATCGGCGAACTTGCCACGCGTCGCCTGATCGATGACGGATGTTCACGCATCCTGTGCCTGCGCAGCAATAGCCGCATGCGCATGCCTGCCAATAAGCGTACCGATGCCTACCTCGATGTTGTTGAGCAGGCCGGTTTGCCCGCGCTTGTCCGTGAGGTCGAGTTCGTTAAGCCCGACGACGAAAAGAGCGCGGTCGTTGCGAAGATCCTCGATGAGAACCCCGATATTGACGGCATCTTTGCGGGAGACGACACGATGGCGGCCATCTGTCTCAACGTTATGAAGCAGCGAGGCTTGAGCGCTCCGGGCGATATTAAGGTCGTGGGCGCGGATGGTGCCCGCCGCACTATGACGTTTATGCCTGACTTAACAACCGTACGCCAAGATATCGATCGCATCGGAGAGCTCGCGGCGCAATCCATCATTGCTCTTATTAACGGCGAAAAGCCCGAATCGAATATCAAGCTCCCCGTTGAACTCATTGAGGGTAAAACCGCGTAGTTCATCCCGTGCCAAAAGAATTCCTCAAACACCTCTGATGACCGTTCGCCGGCATATGTCAACCGTTTGCCGACGACTGGAACTGCGAAAAGACGTATTGGTGTGAAAACGTTTGACATATGAAAACGATTGACATATCTTGCAGTTGTACCGAGTTAGTATCTCGTGAGAAAGGAAGTCTCGGATGCACAAGGTGTATTACCAGCCTGAGGGAATTTGGGTAGGCGACATCATGCCGTACGGCGAGGACGGCACGTTCTATCTCTATCATCAGCGTGACACGCGAAACCCCGGACCTTTCGGAGAGCCGTTTGGCTGGGCACTCGCGACAACCAAGGACTTCGTCAATTACAAAGACTTTGGCGAGAGCCTTGAGCGTGGCGGCGACGAGGAAGTCGACCAGTATGTTTATGCCGGCACGGTGTTTAAGGTGGGCGACAAGTACCATGCGCTCTACACTGGTTGCAATCGCGATAAGGTCAAGGCGCGCTTGATGAAGCAGGTTCTTCTTCACGCAACGAGTGACGACGCCGTCAAGTGGGAGAAGAACATCGCCGAGACGCTGCTTCCGCCCCAGGAGGGTTACGATGACCGCAACTGGCGCGATCCCTTTGTGCTTTGGGATGAGGAGAACGAAGAGTACATGCTCATCCTCGGCACGCGTGTGGGCGAGGACAAGCGTCTGATGACCGGTCGTCTGGTCAAGTTCACCTCCAAGGACCTGGATACCTGGGAGTTCCAGGGCGACTGGTGGAATCCGGGCCTGTACACCATGTTCGAGATGCCTGATCTCTTTAAGATGGGCGACTGGTGGTATCTGGTGTTCTCCGAGTACAGTGATGGCAACAAGACCCGTTACCGCATGTCTCGCTCCATCAACGGTCCTTGGATCACTCCTGCGGACGATTCCTTCGATGGCCGCGCGTACTATGCCGCGCGTACCGCATTTGATGGCGAGCGCCGCGTTCTCTTTGGTTGGGTTCCTACGCGTGACGAGGGCGGCGACCCCAGCTCTTACCTATGGGGTGGCACCTTTATGCCCCTCGAGATCGTTCAGCGTGCCGACGGAACGCTCGGCACCAAGCTCCCCGACAGCATGCTTGGCGCCTTTGGCGAGGCTAAGGCAGTCGAGGCCTTTGAGCTTTCCTGCGAGTCGGGCAAGGTCGAGCAGGTGCTCGCCGCGGATGCCGGCTCCACCTATATGCTCGACGCCGACATCGAGCTCGCCGGTGACGCTGCCGGCTTCTCGGTGAAGCTTGCCGAGGACGCCGAGTCCGGTCTTGCCTATGAGTTCCGCGCCAACCTGCGCGAGGGCAAGCTCGAGTTTACGGCGGCCCCCCAGTATCCGTGGTTCCAGGTCAACAACATGGGCCTCGAGCGTCCGTTGTTCTTTAAGGGCGAGGGCACTCACCATGTGCGTCTGGTCGTCGACGACGACATCGCGACCATCTTTGTCGATGATGTTGCGCTCAACGCTCGCTTCTGCAACAAGCAGGGCCAGGGTGTGGCGCTTACCGTCACCGACGGTGCGCTCAAGTGCGCAAACGCAACGATCGCGTCTCTGTAGCGGCAACGAACCGTTTTATGATTTAGAAAAGGAATGGAGAGGAACATGGACTACAAGGCAGTGTCCCAGCAAGTCGTCGACAACGTCGGCGGACTGGAGAACATCGAGGGCGCCACGCATTGCGTGACCCGTCTGCGTCTGGTGCTCAAGGATACGAGCAAATACAACAAGGCCGAGCTCGAGAACATCGATGGCGTCAAGGGCGTGCTGTACAACAGCGGCCAGCTCATGATCATCTTCGGTACCGGTACCGTCAACAAGGTTTACGATGAGTTTATGGCTCTGACGGGCGTTAAGGAGATCAGTGCTTCCGAGGTCAAGGGCGCCGAGGCGGACAAGAAGGGCAAGTTCTTCTCGGTCCTCAAGGTATTCTCGGACATCTTTATCCCCATCATTCCCGCCTTCGTCGGCGCTGCAATCATCATCGGCCTTAAGTCGCTGATCGTTGCCAACGGCCTCTTTGGCATGGAGGGCAGCCTCGCCGATCACAGCGAGTTCCTCAAGAACCTCGCAAGCTTCTTTGCCATTATCGCCACCACGTTCGACTACCTGCCTGTCCTGGTTATGTACAGCGCGGTCAAGCGTTTTGGCGGTAACCCGATCCTGGGCATCCTCGTCGGTATCGTCATGGTTCACCCGAGCCTTATGAACCGCAACACGTTCGTTATGGACCCGACGGGTGCTGAGTACTGGAACTTCGGTCCGCTATCCATTCCCATGGTTGCTTTCCAGGGCGGTGTGTTCCCCGCAATCCTGACTGCCTGGTTTATGGCCAAGGTCGAGAAGATTGCCCAGAAGTACATCCCCGAGGTCGTTTCGTTCGTCTTTGTCCCGACCGTTACCCTGATTCTTGCTAACGTTGCCCTGTTCACCGTGTTCGGCCCGCTCGGCAACCTGATCGGTGACGTCCTCGCCGGCGTAATCGATATCCTGTACAACAGGATGGGCGTCTTTGGTGCCTTTGTCTTCGCCGCGTTCCTGCAGCCGCTCGTCGTTACCGGTACGCATCAGTTCATCCAGGGTATCGAGGCAAACCTTGTTGCCACGACTGGCTTCAACTACATCCAGGCCATCTGGTCGGTTTCCATCATCGCCCAGGGCGGCGGCGCCATCGGTATGTACCTCATTCACAAGAAGCACTCCAAAGAGCGCAACATCTGCATGTCGTCCTTTATCCCGACGCTGGTCGGAATCTCCGAGCCCGCTATCTTTGCTGCAAACATGCGCTATTCGATCATTCCGTTCATCTGCGCATGCATCGGTGCAGGCTGCGGCGGTGCCTTCGTCAAGCTCTTTGAGGTGCGCGCTATCGGTCAGGGTCTGACCGGCGTGCTTGGCCTGCTCATCGTCACGCCCGAGACCCTCGTGTGGTATGTGGCTGGCAATCTCATCGCCTTCATCGTGCCGATCGTCTTGATCTTTGCCTACAACAAGGCAAAGGGCGTGCCGACCACCGATGAAGAGGGCGCTGGCGCTGGCTTCGACGTTAGCTTCTAGTTGAGCCGTTCAGCGTAATCTGAGGATAAGTCCATTTGAGGAAGGGCGTTCGACTCGTGTGAGTCGAGCGTCCTTCCCCATAGACGAGAAAGCCAATGGCGATGTTTAATCAAAAAAATAAGGTGACGCGCACGGACTATGAGCAGTGGCGTGCCGGACAGGATGAGACGGCAGGTCGCATCGCGTCCGACCCCGATAGGCTCCTGTTCCATGTGGAGCCTGAGCTTGGCTGGCTCAACGACCCCAACGGTTTGGTGCAGATCGGTGATACGTATCACATCTATCACCAATACGATCCATTCGATGCTGCGCATGGCGGTCCAGTGCTTTGGAATCATCTGACGACAAAGGATTTTGTGACGTACGAGAATCGCGGCCCTGTGCTGTTCCCCGATTCTAATTTGGATGCGAGTGGAGCGTATTCTGGTTCTGCCTTTGTACACGACGGCAAGATTCACTACTTCTATACCGGCAACGTCAAGCATTTTGACCGCGATGATTACGACTACGTGTTGACGGGCCGTGAGCAAAACCAGATTCATATGGTTACCGAGAACCCCGACGAATTGGGCGAGAAGCGCATAGCTGTTGGGCCGGTCGATTACCCCGACGATATCGGTATGCACGTGCGTGACCCCAAAATCCTTGAACACGATGGTATCTACTACATGGTTCTGGGCGCTCGTACGAAAGACGACTGCGGCTGCGTGCTTGTCTATACCTCGAGCGATCTAGAGGACTGGAGCTATACGACGCGCATTGAGTTGGGCGAGAAGTTTGGTTTTATGTGGGAGTGCCCTGATCTATTTGAGCTTGATGGCGAGCTAATTCTCGTTTGCTGTCCGCAGGGCGTGCCCGCCGATGGTTGGCGTTACCGCAATCCGCACCAGTGCGTGTGGTTCTCCATCGAGGCCGATTGGGAGGCGCCGAGCTTTAAGATCACCGGGCAGGGCATGCCCCCGATGGTCGATGCCGGCTTTGATTTCTACGCACCGCAGTCCTTTGAAGATGCTGCGGGTCGGCGTTTGATGATCGGGTGGTCGGGTTGCCCCGATGCGACGGCAAAAAGCCCGACGGTGGCACGCGGGTGGCAGTGCGCGTTGACGGTGCCGAGAGAACTGAGCATGCGCGATGGTAAGCTCTGTCAGCAGCCGGTGCACGAGATTGAGAGGATGCGCGGCGACTGCGTTTGCGCGACAGGCGGTGAAACCGTTGAGGAGCCGGGCCGCCTGTTTGATCTTGTGGTTTCCTGTGAGGGCGCCCAGGTGATCGAGCTCGAAATCCGCAAGGGTGTCTTTGTGCGCTATGCAGACGGGATGCTTACCCTCGACATGGGTGACGAAGGCTATGGGCGCGACCAGAGGTCGATCGAGCTCAGCGAGCTTCGCGACCTGCGCGTGCTTTCGGACACTACGATGGTCGAGATTTTTGCAAATGGCGGCGAGGCAGCACTTACGAGCCGGACCTATTCGCCGGCGGTTCCGGCGATGGAGCTGCACGCCGAGGGTGCGGTATCGATGAATTTCTACCGCCTCGTGCATTAACCGTGCATGGAGTACGATTGGACTTGCTGGGCGGAATGTGTCGCAGTTACCGCGGCCAGCTACCGTTTATCGCGTATAGCGACCGTTTGCGGAATAAGTAACACTCCTTAATAAACCGTGTAGAATCTCAGGATGCACGGAGTTTTCCAGGGAGACGCTGTCCTTTGTTGTGTGCAAGGGGCGGCGTCTCTTTGGCGCTTGTACGCCGTTGTGCAACAGTGCGGCGGCGCGTGCCATGTATTGAAAAGCCAATGTTGAGATGGGTCGTGATAATAATGGGCAAGTACGTAATCGTGGTTGAGTCTGGGTCGGATGTAACGCCGGAGCTCTGCGAGCGCTACGGCATCGTGCGCGTGCCTATGCATGTCACGATTGGCGACGAGACCGTCGAGGACGGCTCGATCGATCCGCTCGAGATTTATTCGCGCTGCAATGAGTTTGGCGTGATGCCCAAGACCAGTGGCTGCGCGCCTGCGGATTTTGCTCACGTGTACGACCGCATTCACGCTGAGCAGCCCGACGCGACCATTTTGCATCTCGCGTATTCCGAAGTCACGACCTGCTCACATCAGTCCTCCAAGATTGCAGCTAAGGGGCGCGACTACGTGTTCTCCATGGACACGCGCTTTGCCTCGGTGGGTCAGTCGTTGGTTGCCGTCGAGACCGCCAAGTATATTGAGGCTCATCCCGATGCCACCGTCGACGAGATCTTTGCATTTACGAACTCCGTCATGGACCGCGTGCTGCTGGGCTTTGTTCCTACTGATCTTGCCTTCCTTAAGGCGGGCGGTCGTTTGTCCAACGTGGCATTCCTCGGTGCCCATCTGCTCAAGATCAAGCCCTGCATTGAGGTAACGGGCGGCAAGTTCGTGGCGACTAAGAAGTTTCGCGGCTCTATGCTCAAGTGCGCCCGCGCCTTTATTGATCACATGGTCGCCAAGGGCGAGATTGACTACTCGCACATTGGGCTGGCGTATTCGGTGGGCCTTTCCCAGGAGCTGCGCGATGACATGGAGGTCTATGCGCATGATCTGGGCTTTAAGGACGTTACCTGGACTCAGGTCGGCGGCGTCATCTCGAGCCATTGCGGCCCGACCGCCTTCGGTGCGGTGCTCACGCTTAAGGCGTAAAGGCCGCAGGCGAGCGTTCTTCAGCCTGACATCTCGACGTAGCCCCCAGCCATGGTGATGGGGGATAGATTAAAACGTGCCGTTCTAGTCCGAGACGTTTAAACGCAAACGCATGGGCTAGAATGACTCTGGCATTTTAATTGGTTGCATCCAAGGAGAGGCAAGGTAGCGCGAATGGCAGAAATGACGCTTGAGGGTGTGGACGCTCGTCCCGAGGACTCTGCGTTTGCCCTTGGCCGCGTGCATTCGATCGAGACGATGGGAACGGTCGACGGACCCGGCATCCGCTTTGTGGTGTTTGTTCAGGGCTGTCCCATGCGCTGCGCGTATTGCCACAATCCCGATACCTGGTCGGTCAACGGCGGCACCATGGTGACCGTCGAACACCTGATGGATGAGTTCCAGAGTAACCACGAGTTCTATCGCAGCGGTGGCATTACGGTGTCCGGCGGCGAGCCGCTCCTGCAGCCTGAGTTTTTGGCCGACCTGTTCCACGCCATGCACAATAACCCCGATGGTCGTGTGCACACCTGCTTGGATAGCTGCGGCTATGCGTTCGATCCCGCGCATCCCGAGAAGTTCGATGCCGTGCTCAACGAGACCGACATGGTACTGCTCGATATTAAGCATGCCGACCCGGTCGAGCATAAAAAGCTGACTGGGTGCGATCCCGCACGCATCCTGGCGTTTGGCGATGAGCTTGCACGTCGCAAGATCAAGGTCGTTATCCGTCACGTGGTGGTGCCGGGCATTACCGACACGGTGGAGGAGTGCGAGAAGCTCGGTCGCCTCATCGCTCCATGGCACAACGTGGTGGGCCTGGAAATGCTGCCGTATCATACGATGGGTGTCGTCAAGTACGAGCAACTGGGCATTCCCTATAAGCTTGAGGGCGTGCCCCAGATGGATACCGCGCGCATGCCCGAGCTGCGCAATGCCGTCATGATGGGCATGAAAAAGCGCCGCGCGGAACTCAAAAACGCTATCGGCTAGCGAGCCATTTTCGCTCCCCAAAGGCACTCATTGGGGACAGACTTAAATGAGTGCCCCTGGGCACCAAGTTGATTGCCAAAGAGCTCCGTCAAGTTGCGGTGGAATAGTTCTTGTTTTTCGGCTTATGCCGCCCAAATAGGAACTATTCCACCGCAACTGCGTTTTGGGCGGAGATGCGCAACAGAATCGCGCCATTTGGATAAATACGCTTGTGGTTTCTTTAAAGACGCCTTAAACGCCGCTGAATATCTTTGGAAAGAAATGCCTGCTCGGTATTATGCTGCTCGTATATGAACGGTAGCAGTCAGGAGACCACGTGCGAAATAACGCATCGCGGGACGAGTATATGCCGCAGCATAGCAGCAGATATGAGACGAAGGGCACATCTTCGCGTGGCCTTGCCGACGCTCGCGTCCGCGTGACGAAGATTGCCGCCATTGGGATGCTAACGTTGGCGATTATTATCCTCGGAATTACCGCCAAAACCTACGCGTCGGAGCGAATGGCACACTCAGATGCGTCAACGGTACAGACGCAAAACGAGAAGGTTTCAAAGTCCAAAGCGTCGGCAGATCTCAAGACGAGACTTTCGAAGGCGGACTTCAACGATATCCCTTCGGGTGATACCGTTCAGGCCTTCTCGTTGGTGGATAACAAGACTCCTACCTTGGAGGATGAGAGCCTTGCCTTGCTCCAGGATGCCCTGAGTCGGGCGCAGGAGCTAGGCGATGTGGGCGTGGTGTTCTACGACCTGTCAAGCGGCAAGGGCGTGACGTATAACCCCGATGTCGAGGTTTACGGCGCGAGTAGCTACAAGGCGCTCTATGCGTTGTACATCTGCGAATTTCTGGTCGAGACGGGTCAGGTTTCACTCGATGATTCCCTTGGCACCTATGGTGGCTACAACATGGGTTGGCAGACGGTGCGCGACCTGATCGAGGCCGCGATCGTTAATTCGGACAACGATTCGTTTATTGCGTTACGCGCGACGTTTGACCGTGTCGGTTACGAGGATTGGATTGCCAGTCTTGGCATCGATTACGATACCGCACTCGATCCGATGAGTGATTTTCCCACCTATTGCCCGCGCACCTCGGCCAAGTTGTGGCGCGAGATGAGCGAGTATTTGAGCCGTGATACCGAGACGTCGCAATGGCTATCGGATCTTCTGGCCTCTACGACCCGGTCCTTTATCCGCGACGGCATTGCGGACGACCAAGCCCTGGTGCGCAACAAGGCCGGCTGGATTAGCGAGGATGGTTGCTATTCGACATGCGATGCGGGCCTCATCGATGTCGATGGCGACACCTACATTATGAGTATCATGACATCGATGCCATGGAGCGATCGCTCGAGCGAGCTGGTGGCTGCGATTGCTAAGACATTCTTTGATACCCGAGCTGCGCTGGCCTAACGTGTTCGTTTGACGAGGTCAAACAAAATGCTGGTACCATACCGTGGTTGAGAATTTCGTATAGGTTTGGGGAATGGCATGGCTACCATCGCGATTATCGGTGCGCTCGAAAAAGAGATCATGCAGATTAAGGAAGAGTTGAGCAACGTTTGCATGGTACAGGAGGCGGGCTTGAACGTTGTGACCGGCGGGCTCGACGGCCTGTCGATTGTCGCCACGACGGCGGGTATGGGCACGGTAAACGCTTCCGCCGCAACACAGCACCTCATTAGCAAGTATGCTCCACAGGCAGTTGTGTTTTCTGGTATCGCAGGTGGCCTGAATCCCAAGCTCCATATCGACGATGTCGTCATTGGCAAATGCCTGCGCTATCTAGATACCGATACCGCGCTTATCGCCGAGTCTGCACCGGGGCTCGAGGAGTTTGTCTCGACGCCCGCGCTGGTCGATATTGCCGCCGATGTGCTTGCTGAGCGTGGGTTTGTTGATGCTTCGACAAATGAGACCGCTTCGAACGAGGGTGCAAAGCAGTTCCTGGTCGGCACGATTGCCACGGGTAACCGCTTTGTGACGGGCGCCGCTATGCGCAATGATGCCATCGAGGCGACGCATGCCGATTGTG
>JAXJPE010000065.1:0-5286 GCA_036426035.1 Collinsella sp. | reverse complement strand
GCGAATACGATCCTCAAGCTCCTGCATGGCGCAACCCCTTCTCGCGGCAACGATACCGCGCGATTAATAAACGTTGTTCGATAGTCTACCACGGACCGACCCCCGCCCGTCCCACAAGCCGCATCGCACCATAAAGCCGCAAGACCAGTAGATGGGCCGATTCGTGGCAAGCCTGCCTCCACAAGCTAATGGCGGGCGCGCACCCTCACCAAACGCACCATGGCAAGCGCAAAGCCCACGGCGGCCACAGCCATGAGCACGTAGAACACCGAACGGAAACCAAACAGGAACACATCCGGACGGCCTGCAACAAAACTGGTCACGGCCTCGCCCATCGCCACGCTCATCTGCCCATACAGGATATGCGACGCCGCCGTAATGCCCACCGCCATACCCGCATAGCGCGCTAGACTACCCAAGCTGCCTGCAAAACCGAGCGCCTCGCGCGGGGCCGAACCCATATACAGCGAGTTGTTGGGGCTCTGGAAAATCGACGTGCCGCACGACATAAACGCGGCACAGCACACGATCACAGGGATAGAAGAGTGCTCGTCGAGCGTGCTTACCGCAAAGAGACCGCACACGTACACGCCCAGGCCGACCGCCGTGGGGCCCTCGCAGCCAACACGGTCCGAAACCGTTCCCGAAAGCGGGCCGATAAAGGCATTCACCATCGGCAGTGCCAAAAAGAGCAGTCCGGAAATATCGGAGCTAAAGCCATGGGCGTCCTGAAAATAGAACGGCAGAATAAACTCGGATGCGCCAATGCCAACGAACACGATGAGCATGCAGGCAAGGTTGATGGTAAAGGCCGAATTTGCAAAGCAGCGACGAGCAGCCTCGATCAGGGACATGGGACGCTCGCCGGCCTCCGGCTTAACATGCGGCAGCGTATAGAGCCCCACGATAAACGAGATGACGCCAATGGGCAGGTTGATGAGGAAGATACTCTCCCAGGGAAAGCTTGCCACCAGCATGCCACCGAGCACGGGGCCACACATCATGCCGAGGGCCACGAAGGTCGCGAGAATACCCATAGCACGACCGCGTTCGCGCGCCGGAAACGACTCGGTGATGATACCCATGTTGTTGGCCATGGCCGCCGCGCAACCGACGCCCTGAACAATACGTGCCAGAATAAGAACCTCGAGCGAGGCCGAAAGGCCACAAAGCAGCGAGCCAACCGTAAAGACGATGACGCCCAGCTGGAACACATTCACCTTGCCGCGCACGTCGCCCAGGCGGCCAAACGGCAGCATAGCCACGCATGTCGCAAGCAGGTACACCGAACTCACCAGCTGAATGCGATCGAGGCCCACGCCCAGTTCCTTTTGCATCACGGGCAACGCCACGGTCACGACGGTCGAATCCAGGCACACCATAAACGTCATGATGAGCACGGTAAACAGAATCGCCCACTTGTTCTTGCCATGGGTGTCGCCCTCAAGGGCAATGTGCTCGCGGCGCAGCTGCTCTGCGGTTTTCTCCATATCCATCCTTTCGAGTGGCGCAACGCAAAAACGGGACCCCGATCGCCTGCAAACAGTCGCGATTGGGGTCCCGCCTACGGAATCGGAACGAAAGGTCGTCGAAGCTTTCTGCCAGCATCGGCGCCTCGTGCGAACGCTAGCCTAGCACTGCTCGAGCGCCTGCTCAAGGTCGGCAATCAGATCGGCCGTGTCCTCGAGACCGCACGACAGGCGTACCATGTCGGCAGAGATGCCGCAGGCGATGAGCTCCTCATCGTTCATTTGGCGATGGGTGGCGTTTGCCGGATGCAAGCAGCAGGTGCGGGCGTCGGCCACGTGCGTGGCGATCTGGGCGAGCTTAAGGCTCTTCATAAAGGTCTCGGCCGCCGCGCGACCACCGTTAAAGCCAAAGCTCACGACGCCGCAAGTACCGTTGGGCATGTACTTCTGAGCGATGTCATAGTACTTGTCGCCCTCCAGGCCCGGATAGCTCACGAAGCGTACCTTGGGGTGGCTCTGCAGGAACTTGGCGACCGCCAGACCATTCTCACAATGGCGCGGCATGCGCACGTGCAGGCTCTCGAGCGAGCTGTTCAGGAAGAACGCCGCCTGCGGGTTCTGCATGGGGCCGAGGTCGCGCATAAGCTGCGCAGTGGCCTTGGTAATAAAGGCGCCCTCGCGACCGAACTTCTCGGCATAGGTCACGCCGTGGTAGCTCTCGTCAGGCGTGGTGAGACCCGGGAACTTGTCCGCATGGGCCATCCAGTCAAACTGGCCGTGGTCGACGATCACGCCACCCAGGTAGGCCGCATGGCCATCCATGTACTTAGTGGTGGAGTGCGTGACGATGTCGGCGCCCCACTCAAAGGGACGGCACATCACGGGCGTCGGGAAGGTGTTGTCGACCATCAGCGGTACGCCGTGGTCGTGCGCGGCCTTGGCAAAGCGCTCAATATCGAGCACGGCAAGGGCGGGGTTAGCAATCGTCTCGCCAAAGACAAGCTTGGTGTTGGGCTGGAAGGCTGCCTCGAGCTCCTCGTCGGTGCAGTCGGGGGCAACGAACGTGCAGGTCAAGCCCATACGACCCATGGTGTGAGCCAACAGGTTGTAGGTACCGCCGTAGATGGCGGAGCTCGCGACCACGTGATCGCCGGCGCCGGCAACGTTAAAGATCGCGAGGAAGTTCGCGGCCATGCCCGAGCTCGTGAGCATCGCTGCGGTGCCGCCCTCCATCTCGCAGATCTTGGCGGCAACCAAATCGCACGTGGGATTCTGCAGACGGCTGTAGAAATAGCCCGACTCCTCCAGGTCAAACAGCTTGCCCATGTGCTCGGACGTGTCGTACTTCCACGTGGTGGACTGGTAGATGGGCACCTGGCGCGGCTCCGCATCTCCCGGGTGATACCCGCCCTGAACACATGTCGTACCGATGGTCTGCTCGCTCATATCCAACTCCCTTACTTGGGTTTTGTTTTTATTCGGTTCACAATACCGCTACCCTGCACCCCTCTCAACCCATCCCCAAGGTAGGTTATGGGACAAATTGATCAGGGGTATTTATCTCAAGCCTTGGGCATTTGCTCGATAGATAAAAATGAGGCATCCATGAAGCTCTCGATGATTACACGCACCGTCATGGGTACCATAGGCGGGTACACCGTGACTAAGGAGACAACGATGAAGCAAATCGATACGGCCCAGCTCGACATCACCGCCTGTCAGGCTCAGGCTGCCGAATACCATGCCCGTGGCTTCAACTGCGCCCAGGCCGTCGCCTGCACGCTCGCACCTGCCGTCGGACTCGACCCCCAGGTCGCCTTTACCCTCACCGAGGGCTTTGGCGCCGGCATGGGCGGCATGACCGAAACCTGCGGCGCCATCTCGGGCGCCGTGGCCATCATGGGTTTTGTAATGAGCGACGGCATGGAAAACCCCAAGACCAAGGGCCAGACCTACAAGCTGTCGCGCGAAATCGCCAAGCGTTTTAAAACGAAGAACACAACGACCGTCTGCGGCACGCTCAAGGGCGTCGGATCGGATAAGGGTCCGCTCCGCAGCTGCCCTGGTTGCATCGACGATGCCGTCGAGATCGCCTGCGATGTGCTAAAGCAGCTCGCCGAGTAAACGGCAGCAACAGAAAACGACGGCCGGCGCGCTTGGGATTCATCCAAAAGCACGCCGGCCGTCGCCATTAGAACTCGGCAAATTCGGGAGCGCCGACCTCGATCTCCTCGCGCCCCGCCATAAGCTCGCGCATCTTGGCGCAAAATAGCTCCTGCTCCCCCGCCTTAAACACCAAGTGAAGTGTCACGGCATCCGCGTAATCGGTATCCAAAACCTTGGCACCCAAATCCTGCGCCAAACGAAGCACCTGCTCATACTGCGGATAGGCCACATGCACGTCAACCGGCACGACGCTTGTCATCTCAACGATCTGCCCGGCCTCCTGAGCCGCAGCCACCGCCGCCTGCGTCGCCGCGGTATAGGCGCGCACCAAGCCGCCAGGCCCCAATAGTGTGCCGCCAAAATAGCGCGTCACCACACAGCAAACATTTTTGAGCTCTGCGCCGCGCAACACCTCGAGCGTCGGCATACCGCTCGTGCGGCTCGGCTCACCGTCATCGCTCTGGCGCTCGCGTCCATCGACCAAAATCCACGCGGGAACATTGTGCCGAGCGTCGTAATGACGCTTGCGAACCATCTCGATAAAGGCATTCGCCTCATCCTCGGACTCAATATGGACAAGCTGGGCAATAAACCGGCTCTTGCGGTCCACAAACTCGCCCGAAGCCTCAATATTCGACTGCAGAGTAAAATAGCTGTCCAACAAAGCCCCTCAACAACAAGCAAAGCAACAAACAGCCTCAATAATACGGCAAAGGCCGTACCGATAACCTCGGTAAATAGAACGGAAACGCCAATGATACCGTCACCAACAGCGAGAACCCGTCAGCGCGAGCAAAGTGCCTTGAAAGACAAGGGCATTGACCTTATGGTCATGCCCGAAGGCTTGAAAGGCAGATTGCCGCGCTGACGGGTTCGCAGCGTCAACATAGTTGCTGAGTGGGCCTATAAGCCGGGTTCTGTCGTGAACGGTCATTTATCTTGTCTGCACGTTACCGTGCAGCTCCACGCACGCTACCCGAACGCGGACCGGGCCGGCCCATAGCGTTCCTATTCGCGCTTGCTCCGGATGGGGTTTGCCAAGCCGCCGTGTTGCCACGACGCTGGTGGTCTCTTACACCACCGTTTCAGCTTTTCCCTTTACGCCTTACGGCGCAGGTGGGAGTCTTCTTTTCTGCGGCGCTTTCCGTCGGATCACTCCGCCCGGCCGTTAGCCGGCATCCCGCCCTCTGGAGCCCGGACTTTCCTCACGCGTACTGCAAGCAGCACATCGCGCGACCGTCTGGCCCACTCAGCAGTGCAAGAGTGTAACACACCGTTGCCGCAGGCAATGGCACAACGCAAACGCTCGACACGATAAACCAAGAACCGCCATGCGTTACAATGGTCCTGTCGATGGGCAACGTCGTCAGTCGAGACGCGACCGCGCTCCGCACCCCTCCGTCTACTCGGTGTGTTCCCGCCTCCTCCCCGAGGCGGGATGTCGGCATTTTTCATGCACCGACAACCCAATAGCCTGTGGACAGCCCGGCAGCATTGCGCATCTCGGCGCCAAATCAGAACCACCCTTAAAAAGGGTGGTTTGCTCTTAGGGTATAACCCACGGGCCCCGGGCTCGCGTCTAAAGGCGCGGGCCCGGACTTCGTCCAGGCCTAGTGCATCTTGACCCGTGGCGCGCCGGTCGAACCGGCGG
>JAXJPE010000064.1:0-2807 GCA_036426035.1 Collinsella sp. | reverse complement strand
CTTTGTGGTGGTCGTTTCGGTCGCAGAGCAAAAAGGCGGGCCATCTCCCGCAAGAGATGACCCGCCTCTCCAATCAGTCCCGCGGCAACCGTGGCCGCCACGGGCCTCAAGCATGTCCCGGACTAGGAGAACATGCCGGTGAGGTAATCATTCAGCCGCTTATCCTTGGGCCGTTGGAAAATCTCGTCGGTCTCGTCGTACTCGACCATATCGCCCATGTAGAAGAACGCCGTGCGGTTGGACACACGCGACGCCTGCTCCATGTTGTGCGTCACGATGACGATGGCACGGTCGGCAACGATTGACGACATAAGGTCCTCGATCGCCAGCGTCGAGATGGGGTCGAGCGCCGAGCAGGGCTCGTCAAACAGGATCACGTCGGGGTTGAGCGCCAGCGTGCGCGCGATGCACAGACGCTGCTGCTGGCCGCCCGAAAGCGCGTAGGCACTCTTGTCGAGCTTGTCCTTGACCTCGTCCCACAGCGCCGCGCCGCGCAGACTCTCCTCGACCATGCGATCGAGCTCGTCGCGGTCGGTGACACCGTGGCGCTTAGGCGCAAACGTGATGTTGTCGCGAATGGATTTGCGGAAAGGGTTGGGCTGCTGGAACACCATGCCAATGGAACGGCGCAACTCGTACGTATTCTCGGTCTTGGTGTTCACGTTGCGCCCGCGGTAGTTGATCTCGCCCTCCACGCGGCAACCGCGAATCTCGCGATTCATAAGGTTGAGGCTGCGCAAATAGGTCGACTTGCCGCAGCCCGAAGGCCCAATGAGCGCCGTGATCTCGCCCTTGTGAAAGTCGAGCGACGTATCGTGCAGCGCATGGTGGTCGCCATAGTACACGTTGACGTCCTTGGTGGAGAGCACGACCTCGTCGCTCACGGCCTTGCCGCTCACGCGCACGCGCTTCTCGCTCTCCCCCACGCTCGACAGGAAGTCCTGGGTCTCGGACGATGCCGCTTCGGTTGCGGGCGTTGCATTTATCTTGCTCATTCGGCCGTCATCCTCCTTGCCAGTTGCTTGCCCACGATACGGGCGACTACGTTAAACAGCAGCACGCAGATCATCAGCAGCGCCGCGGTGCCCCAGACGATCTGCTGGGCCTCGGGGCTGCCCTCGCCGTAAATCTTGTAGATGTGCACGGCGAGCGACTCGCCGGGACGGAACACGTTCCAGGCGCAGGTGGGGCTCGACAGGTTAAAGCTCAAGAAGTTCAGCCGCACCGGCGAGCTCATGCCCGAGGTAAAGAGCAGCGCCGCGGCCTCGCCAAACACGCGGCCGGCCGAAAGCACGATACCGGTCGCGATGGCGGGCATGGCCTCGGGGACCAGGATGTGCAGCGTAGCCTCCCAGCGGGTGAGGCCCATGGCCAGGCACGCATCGCGCTGGGCCTGCGGCACGTCCTCGAGCGCCTGTTGGATCACGCGCACCAGTATGGGAATGTTGAACATGGTGAGCGCGACGGCGCCGGAGATGATGGAGTACTTCCAGCCCAGCTGCACCGAGAACACCAGGAAACCGAACATGCCGACAACGATGGAGGGCAGCGAGGACAGCGTCTCGATGGCGGTGGAGGCGATGTCGCGGATGGGCCCATTCGGCGCGTACTCAACCAGGAAGATCGCGCCGCCCAGGCTGATGGGCACCGAGATACCTAGGGTGATCAGCAGCAGATAGAACGAGTCGAACAGCTGATAGAGCACGCCACCCTGGGTCCCGTTGGCGCGCGCGGGCTGCGTGAGAAAGCCCGGCTGGAACAGCGTCGAGATGCCCTCGAACAGGATATAGGTCACCAGGGAGACGACGATGAGCATGACGATGGCGGCGATTGCCGTCAGCACGCCCGTGGCGATGCGGTCCTGCTTTTGGACGCGCCCGAGTCTCGCCTCGTCGATATGGATGCGCGTACTAGCCACGAGTCTTCGCCCCCTTGCGGCCAATGAGATGGATGATCAGGATGAAGATGAGGCTCATGCCCATCAGCAGCAGACCGAGCGCCCACAGAACATCGTCCTGGGCCGAGCCCTCGGCATAGACCGCCATGGACGTGGTGAGCGTGGTGGTGATGGTGGACGCCGGCGACAGCAGCGACGTCGGCATGGCCTCGATGCCGCCGATGACCATACGCGCGGCGAGCGTCTCGCCAAAGGCGCGGGTCATGCCCAGGATGACCGCAGTCATGAGCGACGGCATGGCGGACTTGAGCACCACGTGCCAGATGGTCTGCCAGCGGGTATAGCCCAGCGCGAGCGAGCCCTGACGGTAGCTGTCGGGCACGGCGCGCAGGCCATCGACCGAAAGCGTGGTCATCGTCGGCAGAATCATGACGGCCAGTACGATGGCGCCGGGCAAGATACCCAGGCCCGTGCTCACGTGGAAAACGCTCTTCATAAGGCCGACGACCACGTGAAAGCCGATGAGGCCAAAGACGACCGAGGGAATGCCGGTCAAAAGCTCAATAAGCGGCTGAAAGATCTTGGAACCAAACTTAGGTCGAATCTCGACCGCAAAGATGGCAGAGCCGATGGCGATGGGCAGCGCGATGAGCGTGGAGAGCACCATGACCGCAAACGAGGTGACGATCAGGGGCAGGGCGCCGGTATAGGGCAGGCCGTTTTTAGCCGTGTTGGCCAGGTCCCACTTGGTGCCGGTAAAGAACTCGACGACCGAAACGCCGTCCTTGAGAAAAGCCGAGAGGCCCTTTTGGGCGACCATAAAGATGAGCGCGGCAACGACAAGCGTCACGAGCGCTACGCACGCACCCGTGACGCCCAGGCCCACGTTCTCAAGGTCGCGCTTTGGCAG
>JAXJPE010000063.1:0-6610 GCA_036426035.1 Collinsella sp. | reverse complement strand
TATGCACGAGGTTGGCATTGTCAACGGCATACTCGATACAGTGATTCGCGCGGCGCGTGGGGCGGGGGCCTCGCGCGCCGTTTTGGTTACGCTGCGTATCGGGGATATGACCGAGGTCGTGCGCGAGGCGCTCGACTTTGCCTGGGAGACGTTTCGCGACGAGGACCCGCTCACGCGCGGCTGCGAGCTTGCCGTGGAGGAGGTCCATCCACAAAGCGAGTGCCAGGACTGCGGTGAGGTCTTCGATCACGACCGTTTCCATTGCCGCTGCCCTCAATGTGGCGGCGCCAACGTGCGCCTGCTGCACGGAAGCGAGCTCGACATCGCCAGTATCGAAATCGAAACCCCCGACGATTAGCCCGCTAGCCATCTGGTGATGGGGTATAAAGGGGCCAAATTAAGGAGCGCTAAGTATGGCTGAGAAAACGATTGATATCGCGTCGCCGATCCTGTCGCGCAACGAGCGCCTGGCAGATCAGCTGCGTCAGCGATTTAATGAGACAAACACCTACGTGATCAACGTCTTGTCGAGCCCCGGCTCGGGTAAGACAACAACGATTCTGGGCACCAACGAGCGCCTGCGCGACAAGGCCGGCTTGCGCTGCGCCGTCATCGAAGGCGATATCGCCTCGGACGTCGACGCCATCACCATGAAGGAAGCCGGCATGCCTGCCATCCAGATCAACACGGGCGGCCTGTGCCACCTCGAGGGCAACATGATCATGGAGGCCGTTGACGCGTTCGACCAGGCCGTGGGTCTGGAAAACATCGACGTCATCTTTATCGAAAACGTGGGTAACCTGGTCTGCCCAGTCGACTTTGACCTGGGCGAAAACCTGTCCATCATGATTCTCTCGGTGCCCGAGGGCGACGACAAGCCCATCAAGTACCCGGGCATCTTTCAGCACGCCGGCGCGCAGCTGCTCAACAAGGTCGATGTGGCCCCGGCTTTCGATTTTGACATGGATAGGTATACTAAGACACTCGATGACCTCAATCCGCAGGCGCCGCGGTTTGCCGTGAGCGCGCGCAAGGGCGAGGGCATGGATGCCTGGTGCGATTGGCTCATCGGGCAGATTGAGCAAGCAAGGGCGTAAGTCGGCCGCCATACGGGCGGGCGTAGCCGCAGAGATACGAGATAGGAGCCTCTTTTGAAGCTCATCATCGCCGAGAAAAACGACGCCGCGCGTCAGATTGCCGAGCGTCTGTCCACGGGCAAGCCCAAAAAGGACAAGGTGTACAACACCGCCATCTACCGTTTTGAGTGGAAGGGCGAGGAGTGCGTGACGATCGGTCTTGCCGGTCACATCCTTGCGCCCGATTTTTGCGACAGCGTGCTGTTCGATAAAAAGCTGGGCTGGTATTCGGTCACCGAGGACGGCGAGATGCTGCCGGCCGACATACCCGATGGCCTGGCGCGTCCGCCCTACGACACCAAGCGCAAGCCGTTTCTTGCCGATGGCATCTCAATCAAGGGCTGGAAACTCGAGAGCCTGCCTTACCTCACCTGGGCGCCCGTCATTAAGCTACCGGCCGAGAAGGAACTCATTCGTTCGCTCAAGAACCTCGCCAAGAAGTCCGACAGTGTCATCATCGCCACGGACTTCGATCGCGAGGGCGAGCTGATCGGTTCGGACGCCCTCAACAAGGTGCGCGAGGTTGCGCCCGACCTGCCGGTCGCCCGCGCCCAGTATTCTTCGTTTACCAAGGCCGAGATCACGCAGGCCTTCGATAATCTCGTCTCGCTCGACCAGAATCTGGCCGACGCCGGCGAGAGCCGCCAGCACATCGACCTCATTTGGGGTGCGGTGCTCACGCGCTACCTAACGCTCGCCAAGTTTGGCGGTTTTGGCAACGTGCGTTCCGCCGGCCGCGTGCAGACGCCGACGCTTGCCCTGGTGGTCGAGCGCGAGCGCGAGCGCATGGCGTTTGTGCCCGAGGATTATTGGCAGATTCGCGGCATGGGCGCCGCGCAGGGCGCAGCCGAGGACGATCGCTTTAAGATCGCGCACAAGACGGCGCGCTTTACCGACAAGGATGCTGCTGAGGCGGCGTACGGCCACGTTGACGGCGTTGCGACGGCAACCGTCGCCGCGGTGACCAAGCGTTCGCGCAAGCAGCAGCCACCCACGCCGTTTGCGACCACCTCGCTGCAGGCTGCCGCCGCGGCCGAGGGCATCTCGCCTGCGCGCACCATGCGCATCGCCGAGTCCCTCTACATGGCCGGCCTCATCAGCTACCCGCGTGTCGACAACACCGTGTACCCCGCGACGCTCGATCTGGGCGCCGTGGTGAGCGACCTGGCAAAGATCAACCCGGCGCTGGCGCCCGTGTGCAAAAAGGTGCTCGCCGGTCCCATGAAGCCCACGCGCGGCAAGGTCGAGACCACCGACCACCCGCCGATCTATCCTACGGGCGAGGGCGACCCGTCCGCGCTCGATGGCGGCCAGCGCAAGCTCTACGACCTCATCGCCCGCCGCTTCCTGGCGACGCTCATGGGGCCTGCGACCATCGAGAACACCAAGCTCGAGCTCGATGTGAACGGCGAGCCGTTCGTGGCTTCGGGCGATGTGCTCGTGACCCCCGGTTTCCGCGAGGCATACCCGTACGGTCTCAAGCGCGACGAGCAGATGCCGCCGCTGGAGCAGGGCGATACGGTCGACGTGTTCGACATTAAGCTCGAGGCCAAGCAGACCGAGCCGCCCGCGCGCTACAGCCAGGGCAAGCTCGTGCAGGAGATGGAAAAGCGCGGCCTGGGCACCAAGTCCACGCGCGCGAGCATCATCGAGCGCCTGTACGCCGTGCGCTATCTCAAAAACGATCCCGTGGAGCCGAGCCAGCTGGGTATCGCCATCATCGATGCGCTGTCGCGGTTTGCCCCGCGCATCACGAGCCCCGATATGACCAGCGAGCTCGACGGCGACATGACCCGCGTGGAGCGCGGCGAGGACACCGAAGAGCATGTCGTGACGCACTCGCGCGCGCTGCTGGCCGGCGTGCTCGACGAGCTGCTCAAGCATACGCAGGAGCTGGGCGACGCCATCAGCGACGCCGTCACGGCCGATGCGCGCGTGGGCGCCTGCCCCAAGTGCGGCAAGGATTTGGTTATGAAGACGAGTGCCAAGACCCGTGGCAGCTTTATCGGCTGCATGGGATGGCCCGACTGCGACGTGACCTATCCGGTGCCGAGTGGCGTCAAGGTAAGCCCGCTCGAGGGCGAGGCCGCCGTGTGCCCCGAGTGCGGTGCGCCGCGCATTAAGTGCCAGCCGTTCCGCCAGAAGGCCTTCGAGATCTGCGTGAACCCCACGTGCCCCACCAACTACGAGCCCGACCTTAAGGTGGGTGAGTGCAAGGTGTGTGCCGAGGCCGGACGCCATGGCGACCTGATCGCACACAAGAGCGAGAAGAGCGGCAAGCGCTTTATCCGCTGCACCAACTATGACGATTGCGGCGTGAGCTATCCGCTGCCGGCGCGTGGAAAACTCGAGGCGACGGGCGAGACCTGTCCCGAGTGCGGCGCCCCCATCGTGGTGGTCAACACGGCGCGCGGTCCGTGGCGTATCTGCGTCAACATGGACTGCCCGACCAAGGAGAAGAAGCCCGCCCGCGGCCGCAAGACTGCGACCAAGGCGAGCACGGCGAAGAAAACCACGGCAGCAAAGAAGACTTCGACCGCCAAGAAGTCGACTGCCAAGAAGGCTGCCGCCGACAAGTAACGGCGCAGTCGAAACATTGCCCAAAAAACGAGCGAGGGTCCCATGATCCTCGCTCGTTTTTTGACCGGCAGTTAGGGACATTCCTTTTTCTGCCGGCAGTTTAGGAACGTCCCTAACTGCCGGCTCGGAAACGACAAGGCGTTAGTTCACTTCGACGGGTTTGGCGCCGGGATAGCGCTCCTCAAAGTCTAGGCGGTACTTATTGTCATTGGTGCCCGCCACGTTGTCGCGCGACAGCGGCGCCACGATCTCGTTCTTATGGTCCGCGGGCTTTGCGTACTTTAAGCTGATCTCCCAGGCATCGCAGATCGCATCGATGCGGTGATCCAGGTCGTCGTACAGAGCAATGATGTCCTTCCACGAACTGTAGTTCTTAGAGCTTGTGGGGACGTCCAGGTCCTCGACGATATCGTAGTACTGCTCGATGGTGTCTTCCGTGCGCTCGGCGACGTCGGCGAGATTTTGACGGGCGGTACGGTCCTCTTCCAGATAACCGCCATTGAACGCCTCTGCGCAGGCACGGACCTGGTTATCGAGATCTTCGAGCAGGTCGTAGTATTCGCTCAGGCGACGGTAGAGGTTTTGCTCGGAGAGGGTCGCCTGGCTGCCATCCTCGTCATCATCGTCGTCATCGTCAAAAAGGCTATTGGGGTCGTCGAGAGGCTTGAGGTCATCATCGTCAACATCATGGTGCAGCTTAGTAATCTCGGCAGTCGTTTGCGTGGCGGCGTTGTCGAAAGGCTTGATCACAAAAAAGATGACCAAGGCGATGATAATTGCCACGAGCACAACGATAACGGCGATAAGCGCCTTGGTGCTGCTCTTTTTGGCGGCGGGGGCCTGCGGTGAATCAGGCGCGTACGTAGATGCCGGTTGCTGTTGGGGCGGGGTGTCCGCGACGGGTATGCGCTGCGTCGTTTCGACCGCTGCGGGGCTGGCGGCGGGGTCGGGGCGATAGGCGAGGGGGTCGTCCGGCTTAGCTTGCGGCGTATCGAGGAAGCCGGTCTGCTCAAACGCGGGTTGGCCATTGCTTGCGGTTGTCTGCTCAACGGGTGCACCGCATGAGGTGCAGAACTTGGCATCATCTGCAAGAAGTTTGCCGCACGAGGCGCAATACCGAGACATTGCCACTCCTTTCGCCACATTTCAAATCAATACGACGATTATACCCAGCGCTCAAAAAAGTCGGCAGCTAGGGACGTTCCTTTTCTGCCGGCACTTTAGGAACGTCCCCAATGACCCAATGACTAGGTCCGATTTGGGGTGCGCCTGCCCCTGGGGTATCATGGCTTGGTTGATATATCTGCATTTACGCGCCTTGTAGGAAGGGGCTGCGCCCATGGCTTTTGAGCCCGCTCAACATAGCTTTATCACGCTCGAGGGCGTCGATGGTGCCGGCAAGTCCACGCAGGCGCGCCTGCTCGCCCGTGCGCTCGAACTTGCTGGCTACCAGGTTGTGAGCCTGCGCGAGCCGGGTGGCACTGCCATCAGCGAAAAGATCCGTGCTCTGCTGCTCGATCCCGCCAACACGGCGATGGGAGACACCTGCGAGTTGCTGCTCTACGAGGCGGCGCGCGCTCAGTTGGTGCACGAGGTCATAGCTCCCGCCCTCGCGGCCGGCAAGGTGGTCCTGTGCGACCGCTTCTACGATTCCACGACCTGCTACCAGGCATTTGCCGACGGCCTCGATCGCCAGATAGTGTGCGATGCCAATAACCTGGCCGTCGCGGGAACACACCCGGCGCTCACGCTCGTCTACCACATCACGCCCGAGCAGGCGGCGCTACGCATGGCAGCCCGTGGCGCGGCAGATCGCATGGAGGCAAAAGGCATGACATTCCAGGAGCGTGTTTACCAGGGATTTTGCGCCATTGCTGCCGAGGAGCCAAACCGCGTAAAGCTCATCGACGCCACTGCGACCGTCGAGGAAGTCTTCGAGAAGACGGTCGAGCAGATTCGCGCGTACGGTCTCGTCATTTCGCAAGATGCTGTCGTCGCCGCGCTTGCCAAGGAGGCCGAGTAACATGGCCCCCGCTCAGGCAAGCCTGCTGGCCAAGCTCGACACCCAAGAGCGCGTTCGCGATTTTTTGACCAACGCCGTCGCCAGCGGCCGCGCATCGCACGCCTACCTGTTTTTGGGCGCTCCCGGTGCCGGCAAGCTCGATGCCGCATGGGCGCTCGCCCAGGCCTTCCTGTGCGAGCAGGACGGCTGCGGAGCATGCGACAGCTGCGTACGCGTTGCTCGGCATACGCATCCTGACGTGCACTATTACACGCCCGAGAGCGCCACAGGCTACCTCATTGCCCAGACCCGCGAGCTGCTCGATGACGTGCCGCTGGCGCCCATCCGTGCCAAGGCCAAGGTCTACATCATCGATCGTGCCGAGCAACTGCGCGCTAACACCGCCAACGCGCTGCTCAAGACACTCGAGGAGCCGCCCGAGGGCGTTATGTTCATCCTGTTGGGTACCTCGGCCGACGTGATGCTGCCCACTATCGTGAGTCGTTGCCAGTGCGTGCCGTTTCGGCTGGTATCGCCCGCCGTCGCCGCGCAGGCCGTGAGCCGCGCCACCGGTCAGGACCCTGCGCGTTGCCGCATGGCGGTCGCCGTGGCGGGAAGCCCCACACGCGGCATCGAGTTTCTTAAGAGCGCCGAGCGCCAGGACGCTCGCCGCCAGATGGTCCGCGCCATCGATTCGCTCATCGCTGCCGACGAGGCTGATGTGCTCAGCCGCGCCAAGTCGCTCATCGTCGCCGTTAAGGCGCCGCTCGCCGAGGTCAAGTCCACGCAGGAAAAGGTGCTCGAGCAAAACGCCGACTACCTGTCGCGTGGAGCATTGAAGCAGCTTGAGGACCGCAACAAGCGCGAACTCAACGCGCGCGAGCGTTCGGGT
>JAXJPE010000062.1:0-2489 GCA_036426035.1 Collinsella sp. | reverse complement strand
GTTGGGGACACTCCTCGACAATTGGCGCGTGGGGCATTGCAACATACAGTTTTTCGGTTCCGTATGTATATATGCGCGCTAATGGGTTATAAAATCTAAGTCTGAACATAGCAGGTCTGCGATGCGGCTCGGGCAACCGGGCCGTTTTTTGCGGACGGGGGTAGCGCGAAAGGACTGCATATGCGTCAATTTAAGACCGAGAGCAAAAAATTGCTCGACCTCATGATCAACTCCATCTACACCAACAAGGAAATCTTCCTGCGTGAGCTTATCTCCAACGCGAGCGATGCCGTCGACAAGCTCAACTTTAAGAGTCTGCAGGACCCGAGCGTTAAGATCGACCAGGGCGACCTGGCCATTCGCGTCTCCTTTGATAAAGACGCCCGCACCATTACCATCTCGGATAACGGCATTGGCATGACCGCCGAGGAGCTGGAGCGCAATCTGGGCACCATCGCCCATTCCGGCTCTGAGGAGTTTAAGACCGAGAACGCCGAGCAGCAGGGCTCCGATGTCGACATCATCGGTCAGTTTGGCGTGGGCTTCTACTCGGCTTTTATGGTCGCCAGCCATGTGAAGGTCGTCAGCCGCGCCTATGGCGAGGATGTCGCCCATGTGTGGGAATCCGACGGTCTTGAGGGCTACACCATCGAGGACGGCGAGCGCGCCGAGCACGGTACCGATGTCATCCTGACGCTGCGCGAGAACGAGAAGCTCGATGCCGACGGCGAGGCCGAGACCTACGATCGCTTCCTGACCGAGTGGGGTCTCAAGAGCCTGATTCAGCAGTACAGTAACTATGTGCGCTACCCGATCCAGATGATGGTGTCCAAGAGCCGCCAGAAACCCAAGCCCGAGGACGCCGGCGACGATTACAAGCCCGAGTACGAGGACTACCAGGAGCTCGAGACCGTCAATTCCATGACACCGATCTGGAAGAAGCGCAGCTCCGATGTCGAGCAGAAGGACTACGACGAGTTCTACAAGTCCACGTTCCACGACTTTGACGATCCTGCGCGCACCATCAGCTTCCACGCCGAGGGCACGCTCGAGTATGACGCCCTGCTGTTTGTGCCGGGACGCGCGCCGTTCGATCTGTACAGCAAGGACTACGAGAAGGGTCTGGCGCTCTACAGCTCCAACGTGCTGATTATGGAGAAGTGCGACGACCTGCTGCCCGACTACTACAACTTTGTGCGCGGTGTCGTGGATTCCGCCGACGTGTCGCTCAACATCTCGCGTGAGACGCTGCAGCAGAACCGTCAGCTCAAGGCCATCGCCAAGCGTGTGGAAAAGAAGATCACCGCTGACCTTGAGGATATGCGTGACAACGACCGCGAGGCCTACGAGAAGTTCTTTGAGAACTTTGGCCGCGGCCTTAAGTACGGCATCTACTCGAGCTATGGCATGAAGGCCGATGAGCTCGCCGACCTGCTGCTGTTCTGGTCTGCCAAGGAGCAGAAGATGATTACCCTAGCCGAGTATGCCAAGGGCATGCCCGAGGATCAGAAGGCCATCTACTACGCCGCCGGCGACTCGCGTGAGCGCTTGGCCAAGATGCCCGTGGTAAAGGGCGTGCTCGACCGCGGCTATGACGTGCTGCTACTGACGCAGGATGTGGATGAGTTCACCTTCCAGGCCATGCGTGAGTACATTGCCGCCGATATGCCCAAGATTTACGAGGACGACGCTGCCCGCGAGGCTGCCGAGAAGGCTGTGGCCGACGGTGCCGAGCCCGAGGTCGAGGATCGTCATCTGGAGCTCAAGAACGTCGCGACCGGTGATCTTGACCTGGCGACCGAGGACGAAAAGAAGGAGGCCGAGGACGCCACCAAGGAGAACGAGGACCTCTTTAGCGCCATGAAGGAGGCGCTCGGCGACAAGGTCGAGAAGGTCGCCGTCTCTGCGCGCCTGACCGATGCTCCCGCGTGCATCACCACCGAGGGCCCGCTTTCGCTCGAGATGGAGAAGGTGCTCCAGAAGGGTCCCGAGGGCGCGCCCGACGGTATGCCCAAGAGCCAGCGCGTGCTCGAGCTCAACGCCAAGCACCCGGTCTTTGCCAAGCTCGTCGCTGCCCAGAAGGCGGGCGACACCGACAAGATCAAGCAGTACTCCGGCCTGCTCTATGACCAGGCCCTGCTGGTCGAGGGCATTTTGCCCGAGGACCCCGTGGCCTTCGCGGCGGCTGTCTGCAACTTGATGTAGTTAGGTAGTTACGCGGTTTTACCAAACCGCGTAACAGCTCGACGCTGCCCTCAGTTCCGCCGTTCTAACGAACGGCGGACCAGTCGACGCTGCGCCTCACCCATATAATTCCACCCACGATTGGAGTTTTCGATATGTCCCATAGCGTCACCGATAGCACTGTCCTGCTGGGCCACGGCTCCGGCGGGCAGATGATGAAGCGCATTATCGACGAGGTCTTTCTGGATGCCTTTGGGTCGCCCGAGCTGCTCGAAGGCAACGATGCCGGTGTCGCCGCCCTGCCC
>JAXJPE010000061.1:0-9221 GCA_036426035.1 Collinsella sp. | reverse complement strand
TGATCTTGATCATGTGCGTCCTCCTGGCGTGCCTGGCTGTTTAGTTCGCTGCTCGGGCAGTCCTGCGCAAGACGGAAAGCACATTAAGTGCTTTCCTTTGCGTGCGGAACTCGCGACAAACTCAACCCGCGCCAGCCGGCCCCGGAGACCCTCCCTGCCGTCACTTGCTTCAAAGACTTTGTTCCTCGCCGCTTCCGCGGCTCGAGGTCCCCGTTCTCCTCGGCAGGGTTGTCTAAGATTGTTGTTGAACTTCGGCCTTTGGCTCAAAGAAAAACGGGAGATGCGATCTGCATCCCCCGTTTTTGTTGCACCTACTCTAGGTCAATAAATTTGGTGCTCAGAATCTTGCCGTCCTTGACGAGCATTCTGGCCATGGTGGGGCCTCGGGTGCCTCTTGGATAGCTGGCACTGCCTGGGTTGAGGACCAGGCAGCGGCCTACTTGGGCTTCTTTGGTTACGTGGGTGTGACCGTTGATGGCTACGTCCACGGATCCCACCGGAAGGTCTTCACGGTAGTGGGCTACGGCGAACTTGAGGCCTTCGTAGGTAAAGAGCGCCAAGCGGTCCACATCGGGGCCGTAGTCGCGGTAGTAGTCGTTATTACCCAGCACCGCTCGCACGGGGGCGATGGTGCGCAGATGCTCGTAATCCATCTCCGACGTAAGGTCACCGGCGTGGATAATCAGATCCGCACCCTTAAGCTCGTCCAAGAGCGCAGGCGAAAGATAGCCGTGGGTGTCCGAGATAATGTCGATACGCTTGGCGCTTGCACTGTTCATGGGATCCCTTCCGCAAAAAGATTTGGTGCATTCATGCAAAAAGCCCCACGGCTCCGCAGACGATTTTGGTCTACAGGGCTGCGGGGCCGGTGTACTAGAGGCTCAGGGCCTTTTTGAGTGGCACGACGCGACGGCGCGAAACCGGTACGCGTTCGTCGACGCCCGTAATGCCCAGCTGGATAGCGCCCGAGGGAACCGTCTCGACGTCGGTGACACACGCCAAGTTGACGATATAGCGGCGGTGAACGCGGAAGAAGCCAAAGTCGCAGAGCTTGGCCTCGAACTGTGCCAGCGAGGTCGTGGACAAAAAGCGGTCATCGACCGTATAAATACAGGAGTAATCGTCCTTGGCCATAATAAAGCGAATGTCGTCCACGGGGATGAGGACCTTGCGGCCGCCCTTTTCCACCGGGATGCGCTCGATGGTCACCTTGCTGTCCGTGACAGGCTTGGCGCGTTGCATAACCTTATCGATCGCTCGATCCAGGCGAGCCTCCTCGACCGGCTTCATCAGATAGTCGACGGCATCCACATCAAACGCCTCGACCGCATGATCGCTGTACGCGGTTACGAATACGATCGCCGGCGGATTCTTGAGCTTATGCAGTGCCTCGGCAAGTTGCAGACCCGAAGCGCCAGGCATCGAGATATCGAGGAACACAACATCGACGCGGCTCTCCATAAGCATCTCGATAGCGGAGCGAACGCTCGACGCTTCTGTGATCGTGCCGATCTTGCCCGTCTGCTCGAGCAAGAAGCGAAGTTCCGAACGGGCCGGGGCCTCATCATCCACAATCATCGCACGCAGCATAGGGATAAAACCTTTCGTCAACTAACTACGTCGGGCATCCGCCAACTAGCGTTAAACCCGTAACCTATCATTCTACTCTTGAATGTCGAAGATGCTCTCCGACAAATCGAGATGCAGGAGCACTTTAGCGCCCTTGCCCGGGGCCGATTCGACGCGTGTATAAGAGTGCGGTCCATAAAAGCGATGGATGCGCTCCGAAATATTGTGCATGGCCACACCGGCGCCGCCGCCCTGCGGGGAGCTGGCGTCGGGACGGGCGGAGCGTTCGTCAAACAGTCTGGCAGCGGTGCCTTCGTCCATGCCCACGCCGTTATCGGCGACCACAATCAAAATCGCATCTTCGCCATCCCTGTGGACCGACACGTCGATCCTCAGTGCATCGTCGTCGCCCATACCATGGCGCACGGCATTCTCGACGATTGGCTGGATTACAAATGCCGGCACCAGCGTGTCCTCGACGTCCTCGGACACGTCGAAGGTCGCCAGCACGCGATCCTCGCCAAAGCGCGCCTTCTCAAACGTCAGGTAGCGCTTGGTCTGCGCGACCTCGCGCGACACGGGAATGAGCGAGCCCGAATTGTCGAGCGTGGCGCGATAGAACGAGGAGAACTCGCGCAGCAGCTCGCGGGCGCGCAGCGGATCGGTACGCGTAAACGACGCGATGGTGTTGAGCGTGTTGAACAGGAAGTGCGGGTTGATCTGCGCCTGCAGGGCACGCACCTCGGCACGGGCCGTGAGCTCCTTTTGCACCTCGAGCTCGTGGATGGCGAGCTGCGTGGACAGGATCTCGGCAAAACCCGAGGCAAGCGCGTACTGAGTGCGGTCGACGGCACGCGGGGTCTTGTAGTAGAACTTGAGCGTGCCGACGGTGCGGTCACCCACCTTGATAGGAGCGATGATACCGGCGGGAACATGGTTGTGCGAGCCATCCGAACCCACCACGTCCACCACACGGTTGAACGACTGGACGATACCGTGCTCGATGACGTAGCGCGTGGCAAGTGTGTGGATGGGCGAATCGGGCAGCAGCTTTTCCTCAAACTCGCCCGCGCAGGCCAGCACGTTGCTCTCGTCGGTGATGGCAACCGTCATGGCACGCGTCTCGGGCAAAATGCGCTGGCACACCAGACGCGCCGACTCCTGCGTCAGACCGCCTTTGATGTCCTCGAGCATGGCAGAGGCCACCGAGAGCGTCTCTTCGGTGTACTGCGAACGCACCGAATCGGGATTGAGCGTCAAATAGATAAAAATGCACAGAAAGATGCACAGCAGTGCGCAGGCGACCACGGTCGCGATCGGCTCGATTCCAGTCGCCAGGGCAAAAATAAAGTACACCAGCACGCAAATGGCGCAGACAACGGCAATCACGCGAAAGATTGATATTGAATTATCGCGCTGGGCGCGGCGGTCGATCATTCAGTCCCCTCCAGGATGCTGGTCAGTTGTGCGTCGCGCCAGAGCCCGTCCATGATCTTGGGCCAGAAGCTCTGGAAACGCAGGTAGCTTGCGGCGTTTTGGCGCGCGTAGGTCTTGGCTTCGTCAATACCGTGACGCCAAATGCGCAGGTATCCCTCGTGCTCGCGGGTAAACATGCTGCGGACCATGGCGGTCTTGCGCACGCGGTCGTCGAGCTCGCGCGAAATCCACGGGCCCGGATAGGGCATGAGTGACGCGGCCGTGACGGGAACGAGCTCCTGCTGGTGCGCGGCAAATGTCAGCTTGGCACGCTCGTAGTACCAACGGTACACGTCCTGCATAAAGCGCGGCGAGCGCTTCTCGGACTCGGGCGGCAGGTGACGAACGACCCACTCGTTGTCAAACCACACGTCGTAGCCAAACATGCGCATGTTAAAGAGGTAATCTAGGTCCTCGCCTCGGGTGATAAACGGGTCAAACGCCACACGGGTAAAGGCGCGGGCATGAAGCGCCACAAGGCCGCCGCACACGTAGTTTGAACGAGAGATACGGGTGCCCGAGAGCGCCTTTTTCATCCAGCGATTAAACTCGATGCGTTTGGTCCACCAACGATGGCAAATGCCCACCTTGTCTGTGGGCGCCAACGGCGATCCGTCTCGATCGTAAAAGTAACCGCTCTTAACCAAAATCGGCAGGCCTTGACGCGTCTGCTGGCCCAGTGCATAGGTCGCGCGCTTCATAAAGTCGGCATCGATAACGGTCTCGTCGTCATCCAAAAAGACAACGGCATCGTGGCCGAGCACCGCAGCGCAGGCAAGCCCCATATTGCGAATGGCGCCGTATCCGCGCAGACTCACGCACTCGCCCGAGCCCTTGGGAGCAATCTGCGCCACACGGTCGGCGATACGCGATGCCTGGGTGTTGGTAACCACGGTGACCTTGAGCGTAGGGTGCGCGTCGACGATTTCGTGGACACGCTTCGACACATCAGCCGTGGCCGAGATGGGACAGACCACCAAAAGGATAATCCTCGGAATGTCGCGCACCTGCTCGAGCGAGGCCAGGCAGCGGTCGAGCTCGGGATTGGTGGCGTTGAGCTTCGTCGAGTGGTCATAGACGCCGGGAGCGTTTGCACGGGCATCATCGCCCGCCCAGTATGTTGGAATCACAACCGTGGCGTTCATGCCTTCCCTCCCTGCAACACAAAAACGGGGCGCCGCCAAACACAGGCGACGCCCCGCGACCTAGCTGATTCCATCATACCCACTTGGGCAAATCATTGCTCGCAAGTCGCAATGTTTATTGCGGATAACCCCAAAAGAGTACCGCGGACAGGCACAATAGCCGCTCGCTTCTATGCGGCCCGCTCTGCCGCCTGAGTCATGCGAGACAGGCGGACCAGCAGCACAAAGCCAACGACCAGCAGCACGCCAATGGAAAGGACGCCTAGCGACGGGTTGCCGGTCAGTGAGGTGACGACCGACACTAGGAAGGTGCCCATGACGCTTGCATAACGACCAAAGATGTCAAAGAAGCCGTAGTACTCGTTGGATTTTTCCTTAGGGATAATGCGGCCAAAGTAGCTACGGCTGAGCGCCTGCACGCCGCCCTGGAACAGACCGACCATAATGGCAAGCACCCAGAACTCAAAGGCGGTCTTTAGGAAGAATGCGGCGAACAGCACAATGCCCATGTAGGCGGCGACCGCCACCAGGATCATATTGAGCGTGCCCACGCGTCCGGCGAGCTTGCCGTAGATGATGGCGGACGGAAAGGCCACGAACTGCGTAACGAGCAGCGCCAGCACCAGCTGGGTCGAGTCGATGCCTAAAGCCGAGCCGTAGCTGGTAGCCATGGAAATGACCGTGTGGACGCCATCGATATAGAAGAAGAACGCGATCATGTAGACCAGCACGGTCTTGTTGTGGGCGATCTCGCGCATGGTGTGTCCGACCTCGGAGAACACACCGCCCACGATGTGGCCGATGGTGTCCTCGGGACCGCGCTCGCGACCGTACTTTTGCTTATAGGTGCGAATGAGCGGCAGGGTAAAGATGAGCCACCAGGCACCAGTGATGATAAACGACAGACGCGTTGCCAGCATGGTGGGGACGCCAAGAGCGGGGCCACCCATGATGAGCGCCAGGCAGATGATGAACGGCACGGTGGAACCGATGTAGCCCCAGGCATAGCCCGAGCTGGACACGGCGTCCATGCGCTCGTCGGTGGTAATGTCGGGCAGCATGGCGTCGTAGAACGTCATAGAAGAGTTAAGGCCGATGGTGCACAGCACGTACACGGTCAAAAATGCCATGGCGGACATTGGGATAGCCTGCGCCAGGCAAAGAACCAGGCCCGTGAGGAAGAAGCCCAAGAAGAACTTAATCTTGTTGCCGGCGTAATCGGCAAGCGCGCCCAGAATGGGCATGAGCATGGCAATGACCAGCGAGGCGATCGTCTGAGCGTTGCCCCAAGCGACCACCAGGTCTGCCGAGGAAGCACCGGTATTGATGGCGTTAAAGTAGATGGGCACCACCGAGGTATTGAGCAACACGAGGGCCGAATTGCCCACATCGTACATAACCCAGTTACGCTCGAGCTTGGTGTATTTCATGGACAGGGCCCCTTCGTATTCGCCCGATATGCAGTTAGTTCATCGTACCCCAATTGCACAGAAGCGCTGGTAAGGATTCGGCAAAGGGGCACGCACGGGCCCTACTCCTCGCGGTCGAACTCCTCGTCGGCGTCGAGTACGCGGCCGCTATAGTTGATATGGCCGGTCACGGCATCCATGTCACCGGTCTCGATAAAGCGGGCAACGGTGAGCTCGTAATCGGTCAGCGCGCGCTCAAAGACCTCGGGGAAGCTCTCGGTCGAGACCTCATCGGTAAAGGGATTCTTCCATGTCAGGTGGCCCAGGTTACCGGTGCGCTCGGGCAGCTCCGTCGTCACGCGATGAGCAAGGCCGTCGAGCAGCGAGTAGTCATGCACCAAGCCCTCAACCAGGGCAATCGCGCGCGTCTTTACCGAGCCGGCCGGCTCAATGGTGCGATAGAGCATCTGCATGTCCGAGACGGCGCCGGCGTACTCCCCCGCCGGGATGTCGATACCGTACACGCGCCCGGCGATGTAGCTCATCAGCACGCCGGCCACACGGTTGATGCGGTCGGTGGTGACGATCTCGCCCGCCGGCGGGTAATCGTCGACCGTAGCGCCATCGCGCTTAAGCTGCAGCATCAGTACATCCAGGTCGCTCTCGATCACGGCATGGACCTGACTGCTCGAATCCTCAAGCTCTGAATCGGACTCCACGATGCCAAACTGCTGCTCATAGACAAAGGGGTGGGCGTTGCGGTCGAGCACGTAATGAGACAGCAGGCCCAGCGCAAAGGCGCGACCCAAGCTGGCGTCGCGCGGCAGCAGATGCGACACGCCGTCGCGCAGGCACGCGAACTGGCGAGACATGCGCGAGCGATGCATGACCTGCGCCAGCAGCGTACAGTCGGAAACACGCGGTGTCAGAATGTGAAAGAAAAACGGGTCGGGGCCTTGGTTGCCCAAGATAAAGGCAATGCGCTCTTCATCGGACGTGATGACGCCCTGCGGAAGACGGTCGATGCTTTCCTCGCCAAACAGATGATGGGTGATAAGCGCGGGCATAATGATCCTTTCGATTTCATTCGATGCCACCCATTATGCCCACCGCGCGCCCATACCAAACCTGCGATGGTAAACGACGGCACGCAAGCCTCTTACGCAAGCCCCAGGTGCGACTTGACCTCGGCGGCACGACGACGGGACACCGGCACCGTCGAGCTCACGCGGTCGAGCCTGAGCTCCATCAGGCCCGTGGAGCCAATCTCAACATTGTGCACGTCTTCCAAATTGACCAGATAGCTGCGATGAACGCGAATAAAGCCCTCGGAGCCCAAGCGACGCTCGAGCGAAGAGATCGACTCATTGATCAGATACGTCCCCTCAGCGCAGACGGCGTTGCAAAAATCGGCGCGCGCCTCAAAGTAGCAGACATCCGCCACGGGAATGAACACCTTTTTGCCCCCGCGATCCACCGTCAGGCGCAAAGGCTGGTGCGGAGCATGGACGACACGGCGAGCGCCCAGGGCAGTCTCAATCTTGTCGAGCGCCTTTGACAAGCGGGCATCCTCGACCGGTTTGACGACGTAATCGACAGCATCGAGGTTGTAGGCATCGGCCGCATACTCGGCAAATGCCGTCACAAACACCACGACCGGCGGCGTCTTTAGGTTCTGCAGCGTCTCGGCAAGCTCAATTCCCGAGCGACCGGGCATGGTAATGTCTAAAAACAGCACGTCGGGCTTGTTCGACAGAATCGACTCCACGGCTTCGGTGACATTGCCCGCCTCGGCAATCTGACCCACACGCGTATCCTTTTCCAACAGATAGCGTAGCTCAGCCCTAATAGGAGGCTCGTCATCAACCACCAAGATGTTCCATCCCTCGGACATATGCGCTTCCCCTCTTTTTCTCTCAATCCAACCGCGCGCTACGCCGTCATCGGCGCCGGCTCATGCGGCTCGCCGTTCAGCTCGACGATGACCTGCGTTCCCACGCCCTCCTGGGACTTCACGCGCATGCCGGAATCTTCTCCGTAAAAGAAATGGATGCGCTGAAGCACGTTGAAGAGCGCCAGGCCGCAACCTCGCTTGATGGAGCCGTCGGCGGTAATGCTCTCGGGCTCCTCCAGGCGATGCTGCTCAAACAGATGCGCGCAGACTTCTTCGCTCATACCGATGCCGTCATCTTCGACGATGATCTCCAAGCCGTCATCGGTCTCGAAAGCCCTAACACGAATAGAAAGCGGCTCGGTCTCGCGCTGCGCATGCTTGATGCAGTTTTCGAGCAGCGGCTGCAAGATAAACGGCGGCACCAAGCTGTCGCGCACCTCAAAGTCGATATCGACCGAGACGCGCAGACGGCCGTCGCCATACCGGGCCTGCATAAGGTTGATGTAACGAGTGCCCTGTTCCACCTCGTGCTCGAGCGTGGTGAGCGTATCGGAGTCAGAAAGCGTCTGACGGTAATAATTGGAAAAATCGATCAGCAACGATCGCGCCTTGTCGGGCTCGGTTCGAACGAGCGACACGATGGTGCTGATAGTGTTGAATAGAAAATGCGGGTCGACCTGCGACTGCAGGGCACGCAGCTCCACGCGGGCCGTGAGCTCGTCCTGGCGCTCGAGCTCAAAGCTGGCGAGCTGCGTGGAAATGAGATCGGCAAAGCCCGAGGCCAACGCCGTCTGGCGCATATCGATGCTGCTCAGGCGGGGGTAATACAGCTCGAGCGTGCCCACGCAATGCCCGCGCACGGTCAGTGGCGCGACAATGCCGGCGCGCAGACGGGGAAAATAGCCGCCCGTCTCATTGGAGGCGTCGCGCGAAAATACGCTCTGTTCGCCGGACTCGATCACGTTGAGCGTGGTCTTGAGCACGACCGGGGTGCCGGCAGGGCACCTTGCCGAGTCCTCGCCCCAGCTTGCCAACACCTGTTTGCCATCGGTAAAGCAGATGGCAGAGGCGATGGTCTCGGACAGGATGATCTTAGAGGCGCCCTGGGCCGCTTCGGGCGTAAGGCCGCGCGACGTGTAGGCGAATATTTTTGATGCGATGGCGAGCGTACGGTCGGTTGCGCTCGATGTGAGGTCGTCGGGGACCACAAAGACATACGAGAAAAAGAAACACAGCATGACCAGGCCGGCAATAACGACAACGCCCGGAACGGGATTGGGATTATCGGTTAAATCCCAGATAAGCAGCAGGATAAGCGCCGGAACGACAACACCGAGCAGGATGGCCTGAACCACATGCTGGGCCGTACGAAAGACCTTGGTAGAGTTGTAGCTCTTGCCCAGAATCAGCCTGTTTAAATCCACCGTCATCCCCTCTTGTCCGTAGCACCCATAGCAATAAAGAGGGCCGCAAGCGACCCTCTCCATTGCATTATGCAATCAAAAACTGTGTTTTACATCCAGCCATCGACAAACGGTAGCTTAGGCGCTGTATTTGTTGGCCTCGCCAAAGGTGCCAGCCTCGACGATCCAGCCGTCCTTCATGATGACGTCCATGTTGTCGGTGTTGAGCACGTGGATGTCGGCGGCGACGTCACCGTTGACGACCAGCAGGTCGGCGCACTTGCCGGCCTCGATGGAACCGGTCTCGTCCTCGATGTGGCACATC
>JAXJPE010000060.1:0-7159 GCA_036426035.1 Collinsella sp. | reverse complement strand
TCTCTTCGTTCTCGGACATGAGACTCCTTCTTGGCCCTCTCGGGCATCATCGCCCCATTCGCGGGGCCCGTCGCGCACTCTTTGCGCTTTAAACATTCATGCCTCTCGGCAAAACGTCCATTAGTTTATGGTGTCGCCATCAAATCTAGCTGCAGAATCTATGTGCACACATTAATGCGACATGTGCGACTCGCGACGAGCGTACACCAGCGACGTCGCGAACCCGACCACGGCAATCACAGCCGCCACACGCACGGCTGCCGCAAATCCAATCGCCTGGGCAACGTCGGTCGCAACGCCAGCGGCGCCGGCAGTCGCCGCAGAACTCGAGAGCAGGCCGATAAACAGCGACGGGCCAAACGATGCGGCAATCATGTTCCACGTGTTGAGCAATGCCGTTCCGTGAGGATGCTCGGCGACAGGCAGCGTCTCCAAGCCGGCCGTTTGCGAGGGGCTCAGCACCAAACCGACTCCGGTATACACAACAACAGTCAGCGCCACGACGACGCCGATGTTCATGCTTGCGGCCGTCATCGAGATGACAGTCTGCCCCACGGCGATCAGGGCAAAGCCGACCGGCAGCAGCGGCCATGCGCCACGGGCGTCCATCACGCGTCCGCCCACAATCGAGGTCACGGCATTGCAGGCAATCGCCGGCAAAATGAGCAAGCCCGCAACAAGGGCGGTCATGCCGTATGCGCCCTCAAAATAGAGTGGCAACAAAACGCTCATCGAGAACGTCGTCATCATCGACACCACCACAAGCAGGCACGCAGGCCAAAAACGAACGCTCGCCATGGGACGCACGTTAAGCACCGGATGCTCGAGCTTGAGCTGGGGGACCGCAAACAGGCCGAGCAGCACAATGGCGGCGAAGAGCGTCGCGATGCCGGCAATCAGATTGGTCGAGAACTCGCCTACGGAATACACAAATGCCGTAATACCGGCGGCGAGCAAAACAACCGACAGAATATCAAGCGTGGCGTTCGAACGCTCTCCGACATTCTGAACGAGCTTTACGCCCGCCGCAGCGACCACAATGCCGCCCACCAGCGGCACTACGAACACCGCCCTCCAGCCAAACAACGTGCACATGAGACCGCTGATCACGGGTCCAAACGCCGGCCCCAGCGTAATGCAGGCACCGCCCAGGCTCAGATACAGACCGAGCTTCTCGCGCGGAGCGCAAGACAGCACCACGTTCATCATGAGTGGGAACAAGATGCCCGATCCCGCAGCCTGCAAAATGCGGCTTGGCAGCAAAACGCTAAACGACGGAGCGAACAGGCACAGGACTTCGCCGGCGACCATGCATCCGCATGCGAAAAACAGCAGCTTGCGCGTCGAGAAACGGCCGGACAGAAAGGCCATAATGGCCGTAAAGATCGACGTCACGATCATGTAGCCCGAAACGAGCCACTGCGCCGTGGTGGCACCCACCGAAAAGGCCGCCATAATGTCGTGCAACGCCACGTTAATGATGTTCTCGTTAAACGCGGCAACAAAGGCTGCAACATACATTACGACGAGAATCGCCGAGGCTGTCGACGGTGATTGAGTTTGCTTTTGGGATTTGGTCCCCATGAAATTCCTTCCTCTTAGAACGACAATCGCATCGCCCCAGAGGAACAGTCCAGGGCGAAAATGAGCCCTAGACTTACACCAGACGCCGTACACGACGAATCTGGCAACATGGTCCAACGTCGAAAGATTGTAACGCGGACGCGTAGCTTTCCTTCCGCGCTATTATTAAAAGTCCACGAAAGCATAAGACACGAGGAGCCCGCCATGATTAAGCCCATCATGAAATCCGAGTTCTTTTTGCGCCTGCCTTCCGAAGACGCGGGACCCGACGATGCCGCGACCGGGCAGGACCTCCTGGATACGCTCCACGAGCATGAGCACGAGTGCGTGGGCCTCGCCGCCAACATGATCGGCGTGCGCAAACGCATCATCTGCGTAAAGGACGGCAACAGGGCGCTCCTGATGTACAACCCTCAAATTCTTGAGCAGGTCAATGCCTATCAGACGAGCGAAGGATGCCTCTCGCTGATCGGCGAGCGTCCCTGTACCCGCTATCGCCGCATTAAGGTTGAGTATTTGGACGAGAACTTCGTCCACCGCATCAAAAACTTCTCGGGCTACACCGCCGAGATCATCCAACACGAAATCGACCACTGCCAAGGAATCGTTATATAGTTCCGACGATTCAAGAAAGCTCCCCGCAGCAAAACAACTACAGGGAGCTTTTCATAGTGCGGAGCTTCTATCCCACTAGTTCTGGCGGTAGTGATCGAAGAAGTCGGCCAAATCTTCGAGCGACTCTTTGAGCACTTCCATGCGCGGCAGGTACACGATGCGGAAGTGGTCGGGCTCGGCCCAGTTAAAACCGCCGCCTCGCGTGATCAGGATCTTCTTCTCGTGCAGCAGGTCGAGGGCAAACTGCTCGTCATCGGTGATGTTGAACTTCTTAACATCCATCTTGGGGAAGATGTAGAACGCCGCACGCGGCTTAACCACCGAGATGCCGTCAATCTTGTTGAGCGCCTCATACACAAAGTTGCGCTGCTCGTAGACACGGCCGCCGGGGCGGATGTAGTCGTTAACCGACTGATGGCCGCCGAGCGCCGTCTGGACGATCGACTGAGCCGGCACGTTGGAGCACAGGCGCATGTTGGAGAGCATGTTGATGCCCATGATGAAATCGCTCATACAGCGCTGGTTGCCCGAAAGCACCATCCAGCCAATACGATAGCCCGCAATCATGTGCGACTTGGAAAGGCCGCTAAAGGTGACACAGGGCAGATCGGGAGCGAGCGAGGCAATCGAGACGTGCTCATAGCCGTCCATGCACAGGCGGTCGTAAATCTCATCGGCAAAAATCATGAGCTGGTGCCTGCGCGCAACCTCAACGATGCCCTCGAGCACCTCACGCGGATAGACGGAACCCGTGGGGTTGTTAGGGTTGATGATGACGAGGGCTTTGGTCGCGCTCGTGATCTTGGACTCCATATCCTCCAGGTCGGGATACCAATCCGCCTGCTCATCACACAAATAATGTACGGGATGACCGCCGGCAAGGGTTGCGCACGCCGTCCAGAGCGGATAGTCAGGGCTGGGGATCAGAATCTCGTCGCCATTGTCGAGCAGCGCGTTCATCGAAAGCTGAATGAGCTCGGACACGCCGTTGCCCGTGTAGATATGCTCCATCTGAACGTTGGGCAGGCCCTTGATCTGCGAATACTGCATGATCGCCTTGCGCGCGGAGAACAGGCCACGCGAGTTGGAATAGCCTTCGCAGTCGGGCAGCTGCTGGCGCATGTCCTTGATGACCTCATCGGGCGTGCGGAAACCGAAGGGCGCCGGGTTGCCGATATTGAGCTTGAGGATGCGCTCGCCCTCGTCCTCCATACGGGCAGCCTCGTCGACGACGGGACCGCGCACGTCATACAGGACGTTATCGAGCTTGGTGGATTTAGAAAAAGTACGCATGGTGGTGCTCCTTGCAATTTGAGCTGAGGGATGGGGTTCGGGCTTGGAATCGTTGCGGGGTGATGATGCCTCGCCTTGATCGGCGTCGCCGGCAAGCAGCCAGGTAACATCGACCTCCAAAATACGGGCGAGCAGCTCAGCCACATCGCGCCGCGGGATCGTCTTGCCGCTCACATATTGGCTCATCTGACTCTTGCCGAGTTTTTTGCCGAGCATCTCCGATGCGCGGATCACGTCCGACTGGCGAACGTCGCGATCGGACATAGTCTGTCGCAGGCGATCGCTAAACGTCTCT
Source organism: Collinsella sp. (assembly GCA_036426035.1). Classification (GTDB taxonomy): domain Bacteria; phylum Actinomycetota; class Coriobacteriia; order Coriobacteriales; family Coriobacteriaceae; genus Collinsella. Next base: position 3,372 of record JAXJPE010000060.1, on the reverse strand, counting down.
TGGGCCACTAGAACCTCCTTGCTGGCAAAGTTCAATTTATAGAATACGAATTGAACCAAGGTTCAATTTAGGCAGCAGTATAACGCGGCACCTCATTCGAAAGTTCAATTTCATAAGAAAATGCACCAGACTCTGAGATTTGCCCAAAGTGGGCAATGACGCGCACACGTTTAGAGGTATTCGAGGAAACGGACGGCGGCAAGCGAAACATCGGCCGTTCGATATATCGCATTGATCTGCCGATGAGGATGTCCCTCGAGCGGACGCACGGCAACATCGAACTGACAGCGACGCAAGATGAGCGCGGGAAGAATGCTAACGCCCAGGCCGTCCTCGACCATAGCCATAATCGCATAGTCATCCCAGGTCGACAGCTTAGAGCGCACCGCCAGGCCCGCGCGGCGAAACAGCGGCGTAATCTCGTCGTCGCTACCGCGTTCCAGCAGGATAAACTGCTCGTTGGCCAAATCGGCAAGGGAAACGACCTCCGCGGTGGCAAGCGAGGAGTCCGCTGGCACCACGGCCATCAGCTCGTCTTGCACCAACGGTCGCGACGCCATGCCGGCGCCGCGTGGCTCGCGCGGAATAAAGCCCAGGTCGCAGCGACCTTCCGCCACCCATTGTTCAATCTCTGAGTAATCGCCCATCAGCAACTCATAATCGACGTCCGGATGATCGGCGCGAAAGCGCGCAATCACCGGCGGCAGCACGTGGGTCGCCACACTCGAAAACGTACCGATGCAGATTTTGCCGCGCATGAGTCCACGCATCTCATCCACCCGTCGCTGCAAGCGAGTGAATTCCTCGCAGAGCGCCTCGACAGCCGGCATGACCTGCCGCCCGTCGGCAGAAAGAGCCACGCCCTCGCGACTGCGGTCGAGCACCTTAAAACCCCAGTCGGCCTCAAGATCGGCCACCATACGGCTCACGCCCGACTGCGAATAGCTCAGGCGCTCGGCAGCACGCGTAAAGCTTCCGGCGCGCACCGTCTCCAGCAGCACCTGCATCTTTTGGATATTGGTCTCCACGGCACACCTCCACCTTTACATGAGTTTTTGTCATGTCATCCATGAATTATATTCGCTTTTCTTCTATAGCCAGTTCACCCATAGTGAACATGCTCGGATATAGAGGGGATGTCAGCGCATGAACAACGGACTGTTTACGTACTTAGCAGCATTGCTATTGTTTGGCTCCAACGGCATCATCGCCGCTGCCATTGCGCTGCCGAGCTCCGATATCGTGCTACTGCGCACGTTTTTGGGCGCACTCTCGCTTGTCACCATCCTCGCCATCACCCAACGCAATAAGCTGCAGGCGCCATCCCGCCCCCGCGAAGCCGCAGCCCTCCTCCTCTCGGGAGCCGCGCTGGGCGCCAGCTGGATTTTTCTGTTCCGAGCCTACCAGACGATCGGCGTCGGCGTATCCTCGCTGCTGTATTACTGCGGCCCCATCATCGTCATGGCCCTCTCGCCGTTTATCTTTGGCGAGAAATTGACCGGCGGCAAAATCGCCGGGTTTACCGCCGTCGCTTGCGGTGCTTTTCTCATTGCAGCGCAAGGTCTAGGCGGCAATATGCCCATTGCTGGTATCGCCTGCGGCATCGCCTCGGCATTTTGCTACGCGCTGATGGTCATCGCTAGCAAGGGTGCGCCACACATCGAAGGCCTCGAGAACTCCACGCTCCAGGTGAGCGCCGCCTTTGTGACCGCACTAGTTCTCACGCTCATCACGCAGGGCGTTCCCTCATTCCTGTCCGCCGGTGCCGCCGCCAGTATTGATTGGCGCGCCGTCGTCATGCTCGGCGTCGTCAACACCGGCATCGGTTGCCTGCTCTACTTTAGTGCTGTCGCCAAGCTGCCAGTCCAGACCGTCGCCGTCGTCGGCTACCTCGAGCCGCTTTCGGCGGTCGTGTTCTCGGCCGTCCTTTTGGGCGAAGCCATAACACCGGTCCGCCTGATGGGCGCCGCACTTATCATCGGCGGCGCGATCTTTTGCGAACTCGCCGGCAAACGCACAGGCGCCAAAGCGGGCATCGCCCAGGCGGCACGTGCTTAAAAGCCCCTCTTCAGTTTCGAAGCAGGAGCGCATCTGCGGTTATCACATTGCAGCAAGCTATTTAACGGATATGCCCTGCTTTGAAATGCCACCTGCGTACATGAATAATCCCCAGCTGAGGATTATTGTCTAAAACACCCCGATGTGCCAAACTGCTCTTATATGTATAAAGATGGCATAAAGGTCTACTGCCCTTGGCAGAGGCCAGATGTCTAAGGGAGTCCACGTGGCACACACCAAACTGGAGGCAAACCTCCAAGGCCAGCATGGGCAGGGCGGGCACGGAGCAATTCCCCTCTCCGCTGGCATGCTGCTCGTAACGCTCGGCGTCGTCTATGGTGACATCGGCACGAGCCCCATGTACACCATGAAATCAATCGTCGCCAACAACGGCGGCATCGGTACCGTCAGCGAGGACATGATCCTGGGCGCGCTTTCACTCGTCATCTGGACCATGACGCTCGTGACCACGGTCAAGTACGTGGTAATCGCCATGAAGGCCGATAACCACAACGAAGGCGGCATCTTCGCTCTGTTTAGCTTGGTGCGCAAAGTGGCACCATGGCTGATCCTACCTGCCATGATCGGCGGCGCGGCACTGCTCGCCGACGGCATCCTCACCCCCGCGGTCACGGTCACCACAGCCATTGAGGGCCTGCGCACCATCGAGTGGGGCCACGCGCTATTGGGTGACGGACAAACCAACGTCATCATTATTACCATCATCATTATCTGCGGCCTATTTGCCATGCAGCGCGCCGGCACCTCGTCGATCGGTAAGCTATTCGGCCCGCTCATGACGCTGTGGTTCCTGTTCCTGGCAGGCGCCGGCCTGTTCAACATGCTCGGCAACCTATCCATCCTGCGTGCGCTCAACCCCATCCGCGGCATTATGTTCCTGTTCTCGCCCATCAACCACTCGGGCATCATGGTGCTCGGCTTTGTCTTTCTGTCGACGACCGGTGCCGAGGCGCTCTATTCGGACATGGGTCACGTGGGCAAGGCTAACATTTACGCATCCTGGCCGTTCGTGAAGGCGGCCCTCATCCTTAACTATCTGGGTCAGGGCGCTTGGCTGCTCGCCAACAACTCCAATCCCCAGATGCTCGCGATGGACATCGTCAACCCGTTCTACATGATGCTTCCCGAGCCCCTGCGCCCCTTTGCCATCGTGCTATCGGCCGTAGCGGCCATCATCGCCTCGCAGGCGCTTATCACCGGCTCGTTCTCGCTGGTATCCGAGGCCACGCGTCTCAACCTTATGCCGCATCTGCGCATCCACTACCCCAGCGACACCAAGGGTCAACTCTATAT
>JAXJPE010000059.1:0-3396 GCA_036426035.1 Collinsella sp. | reverse complement strand
GAGCGGCCTGCTTGGCAAGCTTCTTAAAGGAGAACGGGGCACGGGTGGCACCGAAGATGCCGGCCACGTGGTCCTCGAAGATGTTCAGGAAGTTCACGAAAGATCACTCTCCGTATAGGTTCTTTGGTATCCGAGCAAATAAAGGCATATCCCGACGATTATAGAGGATAGGATTCCCGTAACCGCCGCCTTGGCGACGACCGGGCCCGCAAGGCTGGCAATTTCCATATGGTGTGCAAGACAAAACGATACGGCCGAGCCGATGCCGGCGACGGCAATTGCGACGATGGCGGCAAGGTTCGATCCCTGCTCGGCGCGCTTGACATGAGCATTGAGCAGCAGCGATGTTGCCGCGGCTGTTGCTGCAACCAGCACGATTGCAGCGAGAAGGAGCGCGTCTCCCAGCGCTGCGGCGACATTGCTAAGCCCCAGTACGCCTCCCGCAGAGAGAGCCGCTGCAGCAAGGCGGGCAAAGAGCGCGCCCATGCCCGTGGCCGCCGCGGCGCTTGCCGGGCCGAGCCAAAACGCCGCGATGCTCGCGGCGGCTCCGGCGGCAAGGAGGGCGTCGCCGGTTAGGCAACCCAGCGCAAGCGCGCAGGTGAGCGTCGCGCTCGCAGCCGCCTCGGTGCGTCCCCAAGCAATCCACCAACCGGACATGGCAGCGGCAAAAATGACCGCGACCGGCAGCATCGACAGGATGCCCTGCGCCTGCATGGTGGCGTTGGCCATGAGCACCAAAAAGCCCACGGCCGAGATGGCCGAGCCAATCTGCGGGGCCAAGCCTGCCGCCGCGCCAATGGCGACGGCCGCCACGACCAGCCCGGGAAGCGCCGCGACGCCGGCTGTCTGCATAAGCAAAAAGCTGAAGGCTCCGCATGAGAGCGCCGAGATGCCGCGCATGGTGTAATTGCGTGCGCGGCCCCAGCGCGTGCCCGCCCAGCCAAGTGCGGGGTCGACCTCGACGGTGTCATCCTCGTAGCTCGATGGCTCGATATCATCTGCCGCGCACTCGTCATTCGAAAGCTCGCCTACCATCTGCTCCAAGCTGCGACGGCCTTCGCGCACGCTCCCCAAGCCGGCAAGGAGTCGGTCGCAGAATGCCTCGATGCTATCGGGGCGGTCTTGCGGCATGGGGGAGAGAGCGCTCATGAGCGCCGCCTCGGCCCCCGGGGGAAAGTGAGGGATCAGTTCGCTGGGATAGGTGGCGCCGCCGATGATGCGGTCGAGCGAGTCGGCAGGCGTGGCCGCCATAAAGGGGGCACTGCCGCACAGGCCCTCGTAGATCACGCAGGCAAGGGCAAAGACATCGGCACGTTCGTCGACCGTGCCGGTCTCGATATCGAGCTGCTCGGGCGGCATGTAGCCGATGGTGCCGCCGCGCGATCCGCCAAAGCCGCCGGCGGACGACAGCCGCGCCATGCCAAAGTCGGTGATCTTTACATTGCCCGAATGGTCGATAAGCACATTGGCGGGCTTTATGTCCAGATGAAGCACGCCGTTTGCATGGGCAAAGGTGAGTGCCTGACCCAGCGCGTCGGCAATGGCCGCGGCCTCGTCAAAGGTGAGCGAGTGGCCGTCCACGCGATGCAAAAACTCGGCCAACGACATACCGTCGACATACTCCATGACCAGGTAGGCATAGGCGGTGTCGTGCGTAAAGTCGATAACCTGCACGATATTGGGATGTTGAAGCATGGCGGCGGTATGCGCCTCGCGCAGCACGTCCATGATGTCGCTGGCGGGCATGCCGGCGCCGTTGATAAGGGGGATGCGCTTAATGGCCACGCGACGGCGCAGATGCGTGTCGCGGCAAATCTCGATGGAGCCAAAACCGCCGGTCGCAAGCGTCTCGAGCGGCTGGTACCGCTTGAGCAGCTCGCGAGAGCTAGTGCCCTCCAAGGGAACGTCCGGCGAGAACCGGGCGGTATGTTGCGAGAAAAGCGGCATGGCCAACCCTCGTGCGTTTAAAGTTCGTTTGCGAGCGGCGGGCGCGGGGCCGAGCCGTTCGCGGTGGCATAGATGCTGCTAGTGTAGCACGCTCAGGCGGATGGCGAGGATGGCGGGATGCGAGGCTGCCTGTCTGGCTTGGCCTTCGTCTCGACCCATCCGGAAAGCGCGCCCCAGTTTGCGGCCAAATACTGGGACACGCTTTCCGAATGGGGTGTGCTGCGGAAACTGCGTCCCAGAATATTGACTCAGAACGGGATACAGTTTCCAGATCGACGCTCAAAAGGAAACCGCATCCCGCTTTGATGCGGGGACTGCGGACAAAAGCTGAACCGTGATCTGGCTCGGATTGGAGTTCGCCTGAATCGTTGATGCTGGCTGGTGTGGGCGTGGAGATAAACGAGCAGCCCGAGCGATATAATGACACGCTATGGAGGTCATATGCTCTTTTCCCGCTGTTCTGCCACATCTGCTTTCGCCATTGCGCTCGTCGTAATGGCGGTTACCCCTTATCACCGGTTTTCATCTTCAATCGGCTTGGCATCAGGTGCAATGACCTGGCTCGTTATCCTTGGCGCATGCCTCGCGGCGTTTGGTCATGGTGTTGCGCTCCGCAAGGGGAGAGAAATAAGACGGCCGGGTCGCCTTGGCGTCTTCGGTGTTTTCCTTGCTGCTATTGCGGTGGTTCCCGAATGGGTCGACTTGGTCTTCTATGCTCGCGGAGATTCTATTCCAATCGTGTTTGCACCAATCTGGTTGTTGCATCGTGTTTCGTGTGCCTTGTGCTTCACTGGGTCGTTGCTCCTCTCATATGTAATTTGGGATACGGCGGGCTCTCCTTTGATACGGGGGGCGGCGCGGGACGGCGAAAGGGGGACCCGCCGATCGCAGAGCACGCTTTTTGCAGAAACAATAGTTGTCCTGTCTTGCCTGCTGTTTTGCTGTCGAATTTCATGGAGAGTCGTTCCCGAGCCATGGGGGATGCCCTCTGTAACGGCCGCATCAATTGGCCTCGTGCTTTTAATTCCGCTGGTCTATCTCGTATTGGCTGCGGTCCCGCTGCTTTGCTGTCCCCGCGCCTTTGGTCGGGGGCAGGGCGACGTGTTTGCCCGTTCTGTGCTTGTAGCAGTTCCCATTGGCCTTGTTCCGGCTGTCGAGGTGGCATACTTTGCAAGCGATGCCGCAGTCATTGCATCACTGTCGATGGGGTCCGCTATTGCTGTTGCCGCCTTCGTATGCACATTGCTAAGGGAGAAACGGGACAACAATTCGGATACCCCTCGCACGTCCGACCCATTCGATGCGGGGGTGTTTTCCCCTGCCCTGTCGCCTCGAGAAGAGCAGTTTGTTCGACTGCTGCTCAAAGGGAAAACGCCGGCGGAAATTGCCAGGGAGACGGGTACGAAGCCATCGACGGTGCGAACAACGCTTCACCGAGCATACGGGAAG
>JAXJPE010000058.1:0-11203 GCA_036426035.1 Collinsella sp. | reverse complement strand
GCCCAGAATATAGAAGAACTCGTGCTCCTGGCAAAGCTTGGCAAAGCGATCGCCCAGCTCGGCATTTACCTTCTCGCGTGCCGGGGGAAGAATCTTATCCATCTCGGCGATACCGGCATACATATCGGCAAGATCGGCGTAGCCCTCCTGCTGATCGAGCAGCTCGGCCGCAAGCGACAGCGAAATGCCAGCGGGGACCTCAGCCTGCGGCACGCCCTCGCCCCATGGGTAGACCCACGTGGTCCACTTGCCGGAGTCGATCTTAGATCCAGCGTTGTCGGTCTGGGCGATCACCGTAGCGCCGGCGGCAAGGGCAATCTCGCAGCCCTCAACGACCTCGGGGGTGTTGCCACTGTGGCTGCAAGCAATGACCAGGGACTTCTCGCCCAGACGACGCGGACGCATGATATCGAACTCGCGAGCCGTATAGATATACGAAGTGAAGGTGGTTGCCTCGCGCTGCAGAAGCTCGTGAGCCGGGATCAAATCGATCATGGAGCCACCACAAGCAATCCAGTAGACGCTGTCGAACTTGCCCTTCTCGGCAATTGCCTCTTTGATCAGATCGTGTGCGTTCATATCCAGTTCCTTTCTTGTTTGGGCCGCAATCAATGACGTTGGTTGCGTGGCCGATAGTTGTTTTAGTCAATCAGATATTTCTCGAATGCGGCCATGTTCTTGGCATCAGCCGCCGCCGGGTCATCGTAGTAACGACCGTCCGTGATTTCCTGGCCCAGCATGCCGTCGAAACCATGGGCGTTGAGTGTGGCAACGAAGGCGTCCATATCGTGCTTGCCATCGCCCCACACCAGATGGCCATACGGGTCACCGTCGATAAAGTGCATCTCGTGAATTGCCCCATCACCAAAGGCGGCAAACCAGTCCTCGAGCGTCTCGCCTGCAACGCCCATCGCGGTTGTATCAACCATGGGCTGTAAGTACGGGCTCGCGACCTCGTCAATCATGCGCTTCGCATCGGAAACCGTCGTCACAAGGTTGCTCTCCTCGGGACGCAGGCTTTCCATCGTGAGCACCAGACCGTGCTCGCCGGCATACTCCGCCAGAATGGACAAGTGCTCGCGGCTGCGCTTCCAGGCTTCCTCGCGGTCCTCGTCCCAGTCGCCCCAGCCCGAGTTGATGGACATACGGTCGCACCCAAGTACCTCGGCAAGCTCAATGCCGTGCTTAAAGTACGCCAGGCTGCGCTGTTCATGTAGCGGCTTGCGTGCGCAGTACTGCCAAGGATAGACAACGTTCTCGGGGCACAGAGTACGATACCTAAGCCCACGGTCTGCAGCCTTTTTCGCCAGGACCTCAGCCTCAAAGTAGCCCGTATGGTCGAGCGTCACATGCGGCTCTGCGCACCACAGCTCAATGGACTCAAAGCCCAAACGCTGCTGCACATCAAGGAAGTAATCGAGCGACCACATGATGTAGTGGATATTCATGCCCGCAATCTGTTCGCGGCGCAGCGTCGGCTTGGATTCAGACATCTTATGCCTCCTTATTTCGATCGAACACGATTTGTCCGTCCGACATCGTCATATCAACCGCAAGATCGCGTGCGTCGCGATAATCGAGTTCAAACACATCCCGATCGAGCACGCAGATATCGGCAAGCTTGCCGACCTCGAGCGTACCCAGCTCGTCTTCGCGCATCAGATCGTACGCGCCCCCGGCAGTCCAAGCGCGCAAGAGCTCGACAAGCGTCAGCGTGTTGACCTCATTCACAGGCAGTCCGTCGGCGAAGAATCCGCCGCACGCGCTGTAGATTGACTCGCCCAGGCTCGGAATCAGCAGCGGCAAATCCGTTCCACAGCACACTGTGCATCCGGAATCTTCCATGCCGCGGCGATTCCAGCTGTGCAAAAGTCGCGTCTCGCCAATTTGTCGACGCATCATCGACAGGCAATCCTCGCGTCGGTCCAGCGTCAGAATCTGCGGATAGACCTCGCAAATTCCACCTAACTTGCCAAACTCGACAAGATCGGTCGGGTCAGAGTTCTCGAGATCGGTAATCGCATGGCGGCGAAGCATCCGTCCATGCTCGTCTCGAGGCAGCGAGGCATAGAGCGCCACGGTGCGACGAACGGCGCCATCGCCCTGGCAATGCAAGGAATATCGGAATCCGTCAGCATCAATTGCACGCAGCTCGTTCTCAATCAGATCCCACTCTGGCTCCTCGACGACCGTCTTGCCGGCAGCGCCCGCATCGGCCGAGTCCTCATAGGGTTCTATCATCTCGGCAAGCCCCGCCCATACGCCGCGATCGGTCATACGGTTGAAGCCAGAAAAACGAACGAACGGTCCCCGGAAGCGCTCTCGTGCCTCGCGGGCATATGCAAGATTTGCACCGGCACCCACCGGCTGCGACATCATAGAGACGCGAACCGTCAGCTCACCAGATTCCTCACGGCGAGCCATTTCGTCGGCAAAGCCGTAGTAGTCATCAAACGCCATCTCCTTGATGGCGGTAACGCCGCGCTCGTTAAGCATGCTCATGTAGTCCGAATACCCTGCACGCACCTCGGGCAGCGCGAGGAAATCGCTCATCATGCGCCAGATCTTCTCGGCATAGCACGCCTGGGGTGTGAAGCCGTATCGCGCACTGGCGGCAGCATTGAGAACACAGGTATCCGCGCCCGGTGTAAAGCAGACGACGGGGATATCGCCAAAACACTCGTCAAACACAGCTGCTGTATTTGCGTTCTCGGCATCCGATGCCAACGTTTCGGGTAGGTTGTGGCCAAAAGCCGCCGCGCAATCCGGACGATCTTCTTTCCATGCACGCAAGAGCGACACGGCCTCTTTGGCATCAGCGATGCCGGACAGATCAGGCCCCAACGTCCGCAGCGCCCAGCCTGTATAGAAGGTATGCACATCGATCAGGCCAGGCATGACGGTGCGGTCGCCCAGGTCAACTACCTCGTCCGCCTGGGTCAAATACGAAGCTAGCTCACACTTGGTGCCAACAGCCTCAATTCGATTGCCACGGACCGCTACGAAACCTTCAAACGGCAGGTCCCCCGTACCGGTAAAGACGCTCTTAGACGTCAGGACCGTCAAACGATCAGACATCACAACCACCTACGCCGGAAGCATGCCAGAGATTGCCGTTACGATCAGGCCAAAGACGACCATGAAAATGAAGAACTTCCAAATGGTCTTCCACCATTGACCAAACGAGATCTTTGCCACGGCAAGACCGGCAACCGTCATGCCCGCCACGGGACTGATGGTGTTGATGGTCTGATTAGCAAACTGGAGCGCGGTAACGGCGGCTTCGGGATTGAGGCCCATAAGCTCGGTCAGCGGACCCATGACGGGCATGGTGAGCGCCGCAAGTCCAGAGCTCGAGGGAACCAGCAAAGAGAGCAGGCCAAGGACGATATACATAAACGTGGTGTAGACGGCGGCAGGTGCACCGGCCAGTGCAGTAGCGAGCGCCTGGAGGATGGTGTCGATGATCATGCCACCCTCTGCGATGACCAAGATACCGCGAGCGATGCCGATGACGATAGCGGCATACGCAAAGTCGGCAATGCCTTTAACGAACTCCTCGGCGATCGTCTGCTGGTCAAGGCCGCCCAGGATACCGGCAAGCAAGCCCATACCAAGGAACACGGCGGAAATCTCATTCATGTACCAGCCCTGGGTAACAAGACCCCAGACGATAATGCCCATGCCGCAGGCAAAATCGATAAGCACGAGCTTCTGACGGGTAGTGAACTCTTCCTCGATGGAGGCATCGGTCACGGAAAACTCAACACGCTTGAGCTTATCGTCCTCGTACACAATGGACGACTCGGGATTTTTCTTGACACGCATGGCGTAGCGCATGGCCCATGCGATACCAACGGCAGTGAAGATGACCCAAGAAACGGCGCGCAGCCACAGCTGAGGATTGCCCTCGATACCAATGATGCCTTGGGCGATCAAAACATTAAACGGGTCGATGGTCGAAGCACAATATCCCAGGTTAGGACCAAGGAAGCAGATGATAAACGCCGTCATCGAGTCATACCCGATACCCATCATGATGGGAATGAAGATGGCATAGAACGGCAGGGCTTCCTCAGACATACCAAACGTAGTGCCGCAAATGGACAGCAACGTCATCGTGATGGGAATGATGAGGATGTCCTTGTTCTTGAGCTTTTTAATCACACGGCTCATGCCGGCATTCAAAGCGTTGGTCTTGGTGATGACTGCGAACGATCCGCCAATCAATAAGACGAACGCAACGACGTCGGCAGCCTCCTGGATGCCCTTAGTAGGCGCTTGCAGGACCGCAAAGATATCCTGGCCCAGATTGATGGTCTCGCCGGTCTCGGAATCGGTGTAGTTCTTATCAACCTGTTCATAGGTTCCAGCAACGGCGACTTCACGCTCGCCCGCCGCTGTCGAAATCGTCTTGCGCTGATACTGACCAGAGGGAACGATCCAAGTCAGGACCGCAAAGACAACGATCAGTAAGAACATGATCGTATAGACATGCGGTAATTTGAACTTAAAACGTCTGTTTGTCTTCTTCGCCTTCGTATCTGACATAGATACCTCCAAAGAACTCGAGACTGCATCGCATCTCGCTTCAACGCCTGCGCAAGGCAAACGTTCTATGACGTTCCATAGATTACCAGCAGTTTTTCCCGTCATCAAGATAATTTCAAACTGATTGCCGCGACGCGGTTGAACGGTTGCGTTCGCGCCGTGAACGGTATGGAGACGCCCGGTGAGATGATCAACCGGGCGTCTCCATTCGCAATGTCCTAGATGTCAAAGACGTAGCGAGACCCAACGATCCGCTGACGACCGATGATAAACGGCCGTCGCTGCTCATCGAAAAAGAAGGCTTCCATATAAAACAAGGGTTCGCCAACGGGAACCGCCAGCAACCGAGCGACCTCGGGCGATGCGCACGCGATCTCGAGCGTGCACGGGTCGGTAAACGCAGGCGTCCGCCCCGTCCGGTTGCGCACGAACTCAAAAATGGATTGGTTAGATAGAGGTGCTGTTGATAGATAGGCGTTGTCCTCGTAAACGTATATGTTGTTCTCGAGCATGACGGGGACTCCATCGGCAGTACGCACACGCTCAACGCAAATCAAATCAGTTCCAACGGGAACACCAAAGAACTGCGCTTCGGTGGAATCCGCCGGCAGTATCTTTCTCGAAATGACGCGCGCCCCCGGTTCCATTCCATTAACGCGGCATGCGTCCGAAAAACTCTGGACATCATCCTTCTGGCGAATCTTGCGCTTGAGCTTGGGGGCATTGACAAACGTGCCTTTCCCCTGTCGCTTCGTTAGATAGCCCTGCTGGACGAGCTCCTCAATAGCGCGTCGCACGGTAACGCGGCCAACTTTATAGCTCTCAGCCAATTCAAATTCGTTGGGTATCCGCGCGCCCGCCTTGTAGGCACCGGAGTTGATTTCGTTTTTAATGATATCGATAACCTGTTGGTACAGCGGTATCGCTGCTTTACCGTCAGTTAGCCCTTCAGTCGGTGGCATATACCCTCTCCCAGCACAATTACGTCTAAAACGGGCTTAAGGGCATTCAACAAGTCCTTAAGCCCGCATTAGCTTAAAGTATGCTAGGTGTCGCACCAAAATGTCGGCTATTTACTCATCAGACCCGAAAAACGCGCAACTACCGCGCTCCTAAGAAAGCGTGAGCAGCTCCGGCAGCTGGTCGATAATCTTGTCCGCGGCGTCCTGGCTAAAGCCAAAGCGCTCCTCGCGCTTGGCAATGACCGTCAGGCCGGCTCGCTTACCCGCGGTAATACCCGGAACGGAATCCTCAACACAGCAGCAGCGATTCGCGGGCAGCCCCAGCAGGGCCAGCGCATGCAGGTAGATGTCGGGCTCGGGCTTGCTCTCCTTAAACTGCTCGCCGCTCACCACATACTCAAAGGCATCCGACAGCCCGCACGCATTGAGTACTTCCTCGATGCTATCCATGGGAGACGAGCTGGCAAGCGCCACGCGAACGCCACGGCGCGGCAGCTCTCGAATCGTATCCACGGCGCCTGGGTTAATCAAAGCCTGATAGTCGCGCGGACGCTTATGCGCCCACTCGTCCCAACGGGCCAACGCTTCCTCGCCAGTAAAATGCCCCTTACCGGCACGCTCAAACCAATCGACCAGCATATGCAGGAAGAACTGATGCGAGGTACCGACCTGCCCATTCAACTCCTCTTGAGTCAGATTAAGCCCAAGCTCCTTGGCAAACGCGGCAGTCTCGCCCAGGTAGTAATACTCGGTATCGACAATCACGCCGTCCATGTCAAAGATAACGGCGTCGAACGGAAATGCGGACACGGCACCCTCCCTAACAAAAAGGGCGCCTGTAAGCAGGCGCCCGAACCATGCATTATCGGCGATTCTAACCCAGCAGCTTATCCAGCGCCACCGCAATACCGTCTTCGTTGTTATTGGCGGTCACCATCTGGGCCACAGCCTTAACCTCATCGACGGCGTTGCCCATGGCTACACCCGTGCCGGCCCACTCAATCATGGACTTGTCGTTCTGGCCGTCGCCAAACGATACGACCTCGCTGGCATCGATGCCGAGCTTGGGCAGGGCACCCTCGAGCGCACGGGCCTTGTCGATACCGGGCGCCGTGTACTCAAAGTACCAGTCAGCCGTAAACATGCCCGAAAGCGTCTGCTTAAAGGGCGCGTACATCTCCTCGTGATGCGCTTGCAAATAGGCCGGGTCGCCCGCAGTGAGTAGCTTGTCCACGGGATAAGCATCAGCGACCTCATGCAGGCTCTCCACCTCGCGAATCTTAAGATCGCACGCGTCGCGCTCATACTTGACGATATTCTTCTGCGAGCCGTCAGGCAGCGTAATCATGCAATGGTACGAGTCCTCGACGTGCAAATCGCGACCGAGCGAAATCATAGGGATCACGTCAAAATTACGTAGGTGATCAATCAGGCAATGCAATTCGTCGGCAGGCATAGCTTGATCGAACAGCACCTCGTCGGTCTGGGCATCGACGACGTGAGCGCCGTTAAAGGCCACCAGCAGACCGTCATGGTTTTGAAGGTCGAGCTCCTGTGCCAAGGCGTGCAGCCCCCATGCGGGACGGCCCGAAGCCAAAATGAGCTTAATGCCCGACTCCTGCGCCGCGAGCAGCTTCTCGCGCGTACGCGGGCTAATCACTTTCTGATCGTTGGTGAGCGTACCGTCGATATCCATCGCGATGGCTTTGATTGCCATATATGCCTCCTTGCATCGTTTTTATCGCGCACTATCTTATCCGAGCCGGGGCACGTTCGCATAGCGTGGCGCGTGACAGTTGCAAAACCACCCCATTTGAAACAAACGCAAAAAAGTACTTGCAAAGACGCGTTCCGACATATAAGTTGATTAAAGACCGCCGTTGCGGTTTTAAGTAGATCGAGCATATGAAGTTTGAGTTTTAGCGTGTAAGAGAAGGAAGATCGGCAAAGTACAACCCCAAACGCAATGACAACTTAATGAGGTAACTGCCACATGTGAGGCACCCAGGGCATTGCTGTCTCGATTTTGAGCACGATGCCTTCCGCCTTGCATGGGCCGTTCCATCCCGCCCCTGCAGCAACTGCCTCACAGGCTCATTGAAAACCGCATAGCACCCCAACGTCAGCACATCACCCACGGCAAGCACATCACTCACGACAACCAACACATCAACAAACAGCACGAACATCAACCGATTGGAGAAGCTATGACAAACCACCACGCTGAAAACGGCGATAAGAAAAGCATTCTGGATGCCCGCATTGAGCGAGCATATGCAAACGAATATGACGCCGCCTTTGCCGCCGCGACCATCAAGAACTACGCGTCGCTACCGCTCGCGACGATCTTGGCCGACCACCCTCAACTGCTGAAGCGCTGCACAAAGATCATGGGCGACCCCGACATTCGCAAGCTGACAGACCCCTATGCCCCAAAACGCGACAACGATTCGTACGTTCTTACCGTAGGCTGCCTAGCCCATATGCTTACGGCACTCGACACGAAACTCAAGCTCGAATGGGAACCCGACGAGCGTCATGAACTCGAAAGCAAGCGGAACACCCTGCGAACCGCACTGTTCCTTCCGTTGGACGGCCTCAAGCGCTGCAACGTCGAGCTCAATACACAGGCGCGGCAAAAGCCCGGGACCACAGGGCAGAAAACTCCAAGACCCCATGCGGCCATCGTCGACCGCAACCGATATAACCGCATGACCGCGCACTTTTCCGCCGAGGGAGCAGCCATAAGGACGCTGATCGACCTGCTGTGCCTCCTAAGCATCAACGAGCTATTTGAGGGCTATCTCGCCCTTGTTCCCGCGACGGCACCCAAGTCGGTAGCAAAGATCATCGAGACCTGCAGACGCCAGTTTGAGCGCCATCGCAATGGCAGCGAGATGAACGCCAGCATCGCACAGTACTACGCGGCTCATTACAAAAATGACGGATGTGCCCCTGTCGAGCATCAGCTGCGGCTCGCCTACACCACGCCCGCCGCAACGCTCTATCGCTTTGGAGCCCTTTGCGCTTGCGAGCCGCACGAACAGGCAGCCTGCCCCACAACCGAGCTCGATCTCAGGCTCGGACGAACCCTGTAGCCCGCCAGCCCCTCCGCGGGCAACAATCCTATTCCACAACACAACCAACAGAAAGGAGTCCTCATGGACACCAATCATTCCCCCATCATCAGCCCCCTCACCATGCGTGAATCCGCCCAAGGTATCACGCTCACCAGCATTTACGATGAGATGCTCGCCCGTCGCGAGCTCTCCGTCATGGGAAACATCGAAACCCCGATGGCTCACGACCTATGCCAGCAGATCCGCCTGCTCGATGCCACCGACCCCAGCCGCCCCATCACCATATTTGTCGCCAGCGCCGGCGGAAGCGTGCGATCGGGTCTTGCGATCTATGACGCCATGTGCCTCGCATCGTGCCCCATCCGCACTGTCTGCCTGGAATTCGCCGCGTCCATGGGCGCCGTGATCTTTATGGGCGGCGACGATCGCCGTATGGCGCCCCATGCAGAGCTCATGATTCACGACCCGCTGATCCCCCAGGGGGCAGGCGGCTCGGCACTTGCGCTGCAGGAAACCAGCCGGCGTCTCATGCAGACCCGCAAGACCCTCACGCAAATCCTCTCGGACCGCAGCGGCCTCACGCCCAAGCGCATCCAGTCCCTCACCGCAAAAGACACCTACCTTTCGGCCGAGCGCGCCGTCGAGCTCGGCTTTGCCCACGAAATCCTCTCGACCACCAAGGAGGTCGCCCATGTCTAACCTCGCCAGCCGCCTCGCCGCATCTGAGTCCGCATTGTCCACCATCCTCGCCAAGGATCGAACGCTTTCCTGCGACACCCGCCAAACGGGACTCAACAACAATGCACTTGTGATCGGCCCCTCGGGAGCCGGCAAGACCCGAAACGTTCTCAAGCCCAACCTACTGCAAATGAACGCAAGCTACATCGTGCTCGACACCAAAGGCACGCTCTGTCGCGAAGTGGGACCCGTGCTGGCAGCCCACGGTTACCGCGTGCAATGTCTCAACTTCGCCGACCTCAACACCGTCCCGGCCCTTGCGCCCGGCATCGAGCGCTGCGGCTACAACCCCCTGAGGCACATTCGCCGCAAGGCGGACGGCAGGCCCAACCAGCAGGACATCCTCTCGGTGGCAAAGGCCATCTGCCCCATCGAGGACAACAACCAGCCTTTTTGGGATCATGCGGCGGCAAACCTGCTGTCGTGTCTTATCGCCTACGTCACCGAACAGCTACCCGCCGACGAGCAGACGATCAGCTCGGTCATCAAGCTGATCGAGCACCTGCAGGACGGTGCCACGGGTCGATTGTTTGACGATCTGATCACGACCGACCCCCAAAGCTATGCCCTCTCGCTATGGCGGCGCTACGCCATTACGCAAAATGCCGAGCGCATGCACGCGAGCATCGTCGGCATCCTTGCCGAAAAGGTCATGTGTCTGGGGTTCGACGGTGCGGCACAGCTCTATCGTGAGTGCCATCAGGTGGACTTCGCTTCCATGGGACACACCCCCTGCGCCCTGTTTGTAACCGTGAGCGATATTGACCGCAATCTCGATCCGCTGACCGGCCTCTTTATTTCGCAGGCGTTTATGGGCCTCATTCGCGAGGCCGATAGGCAGCCCGACGGCAGCCTGCCCGTGCCCGTGCGCTTTATGCTCGATGACTTCGCAAATCTGCAGATCCCCCAGATCGACAACGTGCTCTCGATTATCCGAAGCCGCAACATCTGGGCAACGCTGCTGCTGCAGTCGACCAACCAGCTCGATGCGCTCTATGGCGAGGCACGCGCACGCTCCATCATGGGCAACTGCGACACGCATCTGGTGCTGGCGTTCCAGGATCCCGAGAGTGCCCGGGTGTTTTCCGACCGCGCCGACGCGCTGCCCAGCACGCTCATGGCGACGCCGATTGATCGCTCGTGGCTCTTTGTACGCGGTCGCACTCCCGAACAGGTCGAGCGCTTTAGGCTCGAAGACCATCCGCTCTACGGGGAGCTGCCCGAGGCGCAGCGAGGCCATGCGGAGGCCGAGATCTAGGCGCAGGGTTCTCGCAGCGCGCGGCGCCCCGGCAATGTTCCACAAAGGCCGTGCGCCCCGGGACCACGGCAAAGCAAAGGGGCCCGCATCCGATAGGATACGGGCCCCTGGCTATAAGGCGCGATGCGTTAACAGCAGCGACTACTTGCGATGCGCGCGGTAGAACTCGATGAGCGCCTGGGTCGAAGCGTCCTGCTCGGCCTTGGCGGCGTCGTCGTGGAAGGCCGGGGTAATCTGCTTGGCAAGCTGCTTGCCCAGCTCGACGCCCCACTGGTCGTAGGAGTCGATGCCCCAGACCGTGCCCTCGACAAACGTGATGTGCTCGTACAGGGCGATGAGCTCGCCGAGCGCAAACGGGGTCAGCGTGTCGCCGAAGATCGAGGTCGTCGGGCGGTTGCCCTCAAAGCAACGGGCCGGGACGATCTGCTCGAGCGTGCCCTCGGCACGAACCTCGTCGGCCGTCTTGCCAAAGGCGAGCGCCTTGGTCTGGGCCAGGAAGTTGCCCAGGAACAGCTCGTGCACGTCCTGGCCGCTATCGGTCGCAGGGTTGGCGGTATTGGCGAAGGCGATGAAATCGGCCGGGACCACCACAGTGCCCTGGTGCAGCAGCTGGT
>JAXJPE010000057.1:0-4677 GCA_036426035.1 Collinsella sp. | reverse complement strand
GTTTTATATGTCTTGCGCTGCGGCGTTACCTCAGCTGGATAGAGGGTCTGACTACGAATCAGAACGTCATAGGTTCGAATCCTATACGCCGCACCAATTGAAATTGAAAGCCTCCGGCAACGGGGGCTTTTCTTTTACGTCGGCACTGCATGGATTCGAACCTCGGTCGAGGCGCGGGCGTAAAGAAAACGCGGAGCGTTTTTAGCCCGCGGGCGAGCGCGCCGGCAGGCGGGCGAAGCCGGTGCGGATCCGCGAAGCGGATGCGCGGAATCCTATACGCCGCACCAATCGAAATTGAAAGCCTCCGGCAACGGGGGCTTTTATTTTATGGCGGTATCCCATGGATCCGAATCTCGGTCGAGGCGCGGGCGTCTCAATCATCACTTCGTAAAATTTTTCCAAATTGTCGCTTGACCCATCGAGGGGTCACGTGCATAATAATCCTTGCGCTGCGGCGTTACCTCAGCTGGATAGAGGGTCTGACTACGAATCAGAACGTCATAGGTTCGAATCCTATACGCCGCACCAATTGATTTTAAAGCTCCCGGCAACGGGGGCTTTTCTTATATCGCGATGCGTCGAAGATCGCATCAGGTGGTCAAAATGAGTAAAAATCAAATTTGATAACTTTTTTCGAAAAATGCTTGACCTTTATTCAGTCGATGTGCATAATAATCAACAAGTCGCGGCGTTACCTCAGCTGGATAGAGGGTCTGACTACGAATCAGAACGTCATAGGTTCGAATCCTATACGCCGCACCATTTGAGATTAAAGCTCCCGGCAACGGGGGCTTTTCTTTTATGTAAGCACTGCATGGATTCGAACCTCGGTCGAGGCGCGGGCGTAAAGAAAACGCGGAGCGTTTTTAGCCTGCGGGCGAGCACGCCGGCAGGCGGGCGAAGCCGGTGCGGATCCGCGCAGCGGATGCGCGGAATCCTATACGCCGCACCATTTGAGATTAAAGCTCCCGGCAACGGGGGCTTTTCTTTTATGTCGCCGCTGCATGGATTCGAACCTCGGTCGAGGCGCGAGCGTGAAGCGGACGATTTCCTGTCGACTCGTGTAAGATTCCGAGTAGATGTCGCGACTTATTCGCGACCACTCCTTCTTCAAGCGACCGATCAGGGTGATACTTCGTGGCAGAGCGTCCGACATACAAGCTCAGGTTTCTCGATCCCAAGAAGCGCTTTCCGGCGATGCCCGAGCAGCCTGCGGGACGCTCATATGGCGTGGTCTGGAAACTCTTTGGCGAGGATCAGCTTGAATCTTGTTATGTCGTCGAATTCGTTGGCAAAAGTCATGTGTCGCTTTTGGGCTACGTAAGCGTTTCGGGTGAGGTGTACAAGGTGGACCGCCCCGTCAGCGAGGCTCCGCTGCCCAACGATCCCGACATGGAACTGGTCCTTGACGAGTCGGATTCCAGCATTGGTGAGATTATGGTAAGGGAAGCCAACGGTGCAATGCGCGCGTGTGCGCAAACTGCCGGCTCTCCCGAAGGCCCCATGCGCGAGCAGTCCGACCACGAGACATGGAATTCGACCCGCGCCCTTCCTTACGGCGAGTTCATGGCCTCGATGTTCTTGCGCTACGTGATATTTGCCAACTCCGAAAGCGCTATTGTGAACACGGCGGACGCCGGCGGACTCGACGAGGGTATGCAAAACGTTGTCGACAAGATCAAGCTCGTAAAGTTGCCCGAGCCGGTCGAGGTGTTTTTGGGCTTTAACACGGCACCGCTCCCCGATGCTATCGAGACGCTGCTCTACCGCGTTGACCATGCCGAGAATCCGAGCGGTATCGAGCGCTATGCCGCCGCCCTTATGAGCGAAATTGACTTGCCCCGCCTGCGCACCATCGCTGCCAAGTCCGAGATGAGCCTGGCTCGCATTGATCGCTCAAAGATTTTCTATCTCAATTTTGATCGTAGCCTGTTGGACCAGGACGAGATTGACATGCTGCTTGCCATCGAGTGCCGTCTCAACCGCCTCTCCGGCATCCTTGAGCGCATCGGGGCCGGATTGGTCCCTGCGGCATCCTCGCCGAGCCTTGAGGGCTGCGCGCTCTTTGATGCGTGGCATATCGCCAAGACGACCAACGATGTTCCCCGACTGCTCGATACGGCTTCGAGCGATAACCCGTGGGGCAAGCCGGGTACGGTGGCTTGCCAGCCGGGCGGCGAGTGGGACGTGCGCACCCGTTTTGCGCGAATCGTTGAGGCGCTCAACGTGGTCACGCGGCTCGACTATACCTATCGGGCAAACGTTGCCGAGGGGATTATGCTCGTTCGGTTTGGGCAGTCTGTCGTTGATGCCATGCCGCAACGTGAATACGACGCTCAGGATGACGCCTGGCGCGAGCTGGACGAGGACACGCGCGCGATCTGGGCCGCGGAGCACGATGCGCGCGTGGCACTCACGCTTGCGGCAGCGTGTTTTGCCGCGGGCACCTGCATCACGCGCTGCTATGTGCAGATTGCTGCTCCCGACAGTGAGCAGGGCGAGCGCGTTGTCGCAACGTATTTCTTTGGGCGCGCGGCCTATCTGGCCGATTGCGTGCCTGTCGCCAAGGATCTTGAGAGCATGGACATGGACGATATGCCGTGCAAGCGTGTACTTGAGGCGTATGAGTCAACTGCTCCGGAGACGATTGAACCTGCGGAGGTTCATGCTCGTCCGCGTGATGACCATCGCACGCTTCCGCCGGCGCTGCGCGATTTGCTGCTTGCCGATACGGCTGACGAGTTGGAGGTCATGGAAGAGGACGACGACCCATACGTGGCCCGTGTTGTTGAATTGCGCGAGCAGGCAAAAGTCGACCGTACAGGTGCTTTTGAAGGCTTTTCCCGTCTTGTTGAGGAGTTGGAGGCTAAGTGCGCCGTTGCCGAGCTTTTGGCGACAGGTCCGGTTCAAACGCAGTTTTGCGATAACCAGCTGGTGCGCATGGTGCTACCGGTGTTGGAAGAAGACCGCTCTGTGCGAATCCTTCGTGCGCCCGATGCGCTGTACTTTGCCCAGCACGAGATCTGCAGCTTTTACGTCGAGCAAGAGGACTTTGAACGAGCGCTGCCCGAGGTGCGCCATCTTTACGATCTGGCGCGTTCGTCCATGCAATCGCACTTTGCGCTCATCAACGTGCTTGCGCGTCTGGAGCGCTTTGACGAGATTATCGAGGTGGCGCGCCACGGCCTACGTATTGCCAGCGATCGCTCTGCAATCGGCTACCTGTTCTATCGCCTGGCGTTTGCCTATTGGAATTGCGATCAGCTCGACCTTGCGCTGGCTTGTTACCGTCTGGTGCCACGTGGCGAGGAGTCGGGCAGCAGCGCGCTGGAAGAAATGCAGGGCCTTATGAACGAGATGGGCGTCAGCGAGCCTCCGACGTTCGAGGAAGCGGTCGAGACCATTCGCAAGGCTGGACTCGAGCTGCCGCCAGTGTCCGCCGTGACGAATCAGCTGGCAGATGCCGCTGTTCAACTGGTCGACAACGGCTTCTTTTTCCTGGCACGCGGTTGCATCTTCCAAATGTGGCGCACCATGGGCAACGACGAGCTCGGCTCCCTCAACCGCTCGCTGGGGTAGGCGAAGCTTCCAATGAGGAAAGGATGCTAGGCAATTAGAAAATTTCCTCTTGCCCATCTTAGGCTGTTTGGTTACTATAGAACGGCTGTTACGGAGAGCTGACCGAGAGGCCGAAGGTGCTCGCCTGCTAAGCGAGTATGCCCCAAAAGGGCATCTGGGGTTCGAATCCCCAGCTCTCCGCCAGTACGAATTTGAAGAAGGGTCCCATTTGGGGCCCTTTTTTGTGCGGAGAAAGGAGGCTGGGGATTCGAACCCGAGAGGGCACGGGCGTTAAGCAAACGCGAAAGCGTTTGTAGCCCGTGGGCGAAAAGCCGCCAGGCTTTGAAGCCGGAGGGCATGCGTAGCATGTCCGGACATCCCCAGCTCTCCGCCAGTTTAACTTTAAAGAAGGGTCCCATCGGGGGCCCTTTTTTATTATCGAGAAAGGGCGCTGGGGATTCGAACCCTCAAAAATGAGGCGCCCCGTTGGACGCCTCATTTGGTTCGATGTGATATCGCTCCGGCCCTACGCCTTGGGCGCCTTGGCTACGGTCTCGCTCTCGGCTGTGAGCGGGCGGTTGTCGATGCGGCGGCCCAAGCGATCGAGCTTCACGAGCAGCCATTCAATGGGATTCGGCCCTGCGCCTTCCTCGTCGGCAACCAGGTCCATGACGGCGATCTTGGTGCCGTCCTGCTTGAGTGTAACGCTGCCCACCTTGTCGCCCACATGCACCGTGCCCGAAAGATCGTCGTAGCTAACCTTTTCGGTCACCTCGCCGGCAAGAGAAAACACGGTCGCTTGCGCCGTGGGATCGGCGAGCGTGGCGTCGATTGTCTTATCCGTCCAGTCGGTTTGACTAATGCGCGCCATAAGCGGGTTGCCGTTGGCGGTCTTTTCTTGCGTGTTGGCGATTGCGACCGTCACCTTGTGACCGTAGTACCAATTGGCAAGGGTTGCGGTATCGGTAAAGCGCTGGTCGGTGGTGGTGGAGTTCAAAACGACGGTGTAGATCTCGTCGCCATCGCGGTTGTAGGCACCCGTAAAGCAATAGCCTGCATCGTCGGTGGTGCCGGTCTTGCCACCGATGTTGCCATCTTGGCCCAGCAAATAGTTATGCG
>JAXJPE010000056.1:0-5036 GCA_036426035.1 Collinsella sp. | reverse complement strand
GCGCATCGCCAAGATGTATCTGCATCTGGGCGACCGCGATGATCTGTCCAAGAAGGTCTTTACCGAGATGCAGCTCACGCGTAAGTGGGTCCTTGCCATCGTCGGTGATGAATGGCCGCTGCAGCGTCGTCGCGTGCTCGGCTGCGCCGTTCGCGTGCGTAACCCCTACGTTGACGCCCTGTCCATCGCCCAGGTTCGCGCCCTTCGTGAGGTGCGTATGAACCAGGACGAGATGGCCGAGGAGAAGAAGGCCGAGTACATGAGCCTGATTCTTTCGACTGTGACCGGCGTCTCGGCAGGACTGCAGAACACGGGGTAATCGATAGCCCTGTGGCTCTCACCGGGACCCGATGGGTTTCCCTCTGAATGCGTCCTCGCACTTGAAGCCCCCTTATCCTGCTCCTCTGGAGCTGCGGATAAGGGGGCTTCGTGCTGCGGAATGCATTCAGAGGGAAACCCGTCGGGTCCCTTCGTCCTCGGTCTTCGGGGATTAAAGCTGAGGAGAAGAATGGCGCGCTTCGCGCTTAATGTGGAGTGTGGCGAGGGCTTCTTGCGTCCTGCGGAGTGTGCCTAAAAGTAAACTAATGGCGGACCCTGCGATGTCTGCTCTTCGGCGGATCAGCCGCTGGGTGAGGGTGGTGCTTGGGGCGACGTGCAAAAAACGGAGTTTTCAGCAGCCAAAGATTGGTGCATAAGGCTGTGGGTGACGTTCGCGGCCCCTGTTGATGCTTTTGCACGACGATTGGGCTTTGGTGATATTCATATATGGCTGGTTTCTCGCCGCATGCTATTCAGATGGGTCGAGTCATGAGGACTATCTACTTTTTGAAAGACTTTTGACACCAAAATCTTATCCCGCGATGCTGAATACTCGCAAAAATGCACGCTCCGGAGGGTACTACCCTGTTACGGCTAGAAATCCATGCGCCATTTTATGCAATTAATTAACGCATTTATGCAAAATGGCTTACGTGCGTACGTCTCGGGGTAGATGTTTGCCTCGGCGCTGCGTAAGTCATCCTGTCTATAGTGTCTTTGACAGGCGGCCGCGGTCCCGTTTGGGGTCGCGGCCGTTTTGTTGTGGGTCAAATATGAACGTTGTGTTAATGAGTCGGTGGACGGTGGTGTTTTTCGGTGAGCGGCGTATCCTTCCAACGGTTTATCTAGTGTGTCAGTTGAAAGGAAGAGGGCGCTCGTCATTGTTTGAATGTGAACTGCCGTTTGACCACAAGACGTTGCATCTGGAGCTCGAGGATAAGAACTTCGCGGGTGTGATGGAAGGTCATCAAAACGAGTTTAAGACTACAAAATCGCAGGAAGAGCTGGTAGAGGAGTCGCTTGCCAATCCTTATGGCTCGCCTTCGCTCGAGGAGCTTTGTGCTGGCAAGAAGGATATCGTCATTATTAGCTCCGATCATACGCGTCCCGTTCCCTCGCGTGTGACGATGCCTATTCTGCTGCATCACATCCATTCTGCTGCGCCCGAGGCTCGCGTGCGTATTCTGGTTGCTACGGGTATGCATCGTCCGTCGACGCACGAGGAGCTCGTCAACAAGTACGGCGAGGAGATCGTTGCCAACGAGGAAATCGTTATGCACGTCGCGACCGATGACAGCATGATGAAAAAGATCGGCACCCTGCCTTCTGGCGGCGAGTGCATCATCAACAAGATTGCTGCCGATTGCGATCTGCTGCTTGCCGAGGGCTTTATTGAGCCGCACTTCTTTGCCGGTTTCTCTGGTAGCCGCAAGTCCGTCCTGCCTGGCATCGCCAGCTACAAGACCATCATGTACAACCACAACGGTCAGTTTGTGAACGATTCCCATTCGCGTGCCGGCAACCTGTGCCACAACCACGTGAGCGAGGACATGTTTGCCGCTGCCGAGATGGCTCACCTTGCCTTTGTGCTCAACGTGGTGCTCAACGGCAAGCACGAGGTCATCGGCTCCTTTGCCGGCGACATCCACAAGGCGCACGAGGCTGGCTGCGAGTTCGTGAAGAGCCTTGCCGGCGTTGAGCCCGTCGAGTGCGAGATTGCCATTACCACCAACGGCGGCTACCCGCTCGACCAGAACATCTATCAGGCCGTGAAGGGCATGTGCTCTGCAGAGGCCACACTTCCCGAGGGCGGCGTGATCATCGATGTCGCCGGTTGTGCCGACGGTCACGGTGGCGAGGGCTTCTATCACAACATCGCCGACAATGATCCGGCAGAGTTTGAGCGCGCCTGCATCGACCGTCCTAAGGACGAGACCCTGCCCGACCAGTGGACGAGCCAGATCTTTGCCCGCATCCTGGCGCATCACCCTGTGATCATGGTTACCGACCTGTGCGATCACCAGATGATCAAGGATATGCACATGACGCCGGTTAACACCCTCGATGAGGCGCTCAAGCTCGCCTTTGAGATGAAGGGTGCCGATGCCAAGGTGGCCGTCATTCCCGATGGCCTGGGCGTTGTCGTCGCTCAGCACTAGTACGCGGCCTAAACGAATCGTTTATAACCGACAAGAAAGATAAGGTTTTATGCTTACCAAACTCCTCTGCGAATTCGGCGCAACGGCCCTCATGATCATCTTTGGCGTGGGCGTGCACTGCGATACCGTGCTCAAGGGCACCAAGTCTCAGGGCTCTGGTCATATGTTTGCCATCACCACTTGGTCTTTTGGCATCTCGGTTGCTCTGTTTATCTTTGGCGGCGCCGTGTGCATGAACCCCGCCATGGTGCTTGCCCAGTGCATCGTCGGCCTGGTGCCGTGGAGCAGCTGCATCCCCTTCATGATTGCCGATATGCTCGGCGGCTTTGCGGGTGCCGTGATCGCGTGGCTTATGTATGCCGATGAGTTCAAGGCTTCCGATGGTGTCGTCGATCCCATTGCCCAGCGCAATATCTTCTCGACCAACCCCACCACCGAGGGTACGAACTATGCCCGCAACTTCTTCTGCGAGGCTATCTGCACTTTTGTGTTCATCAGCGCCATCCTTGCTGCTGCTAACCGTGCTGGCGAGAACGTCCTGATGCTCGCCATCTGCGTCGGTCTGATCGTTTGGGCTGTTGGCATGGGCATGGGCGGTATCACCGGCTTCGCCATGAACCAGGCTCGTGACCTTGGTCCTCGCATGGCCTATCAGGTGCTGCCGATCAAGAACAAGGCTGACAACAACTGGAAGTACGGCCTGCTTGTTCCTGGCATCGCTCCGTTTGTCGGTGCTATTGTGGCCGCGCTGTTTGTGCATGGTTTCTTGGGCATGTTCTAGTCAAAGGACGGCTCTATAAGGTCCGGGCTCGGTAGGGGTTAACTTTCCAACGCGTCCTCGGACATGCAAAAAGGCTCGCTGCGCACTTCGTGCGGCGAGCCTTTTTGCGTCCTGCGGAGTGCGTTGGAAAGTTAACCCCTACCGAGCCCTGGGCATTCTTGGCTGTGTTCGAACAAGCAACCCAACATATATATCTGAATTTGGATGTGGTGGGCGCTTGGCTGTTGGGTGCTTTGAAATGCAAGCGGTACTTTGGGAAGGGGCGACGCCTTGGGATGGGATGGGGCGTTTAGTTGAAGAGGGGTTTTATGGCTGAGAGGTAGTCTTTGGCTACGTCGGCTTTGTCTGCTTGGAAGTTGTGCCAGGCCCACCATTGGACGGTGGCTACGAAGCTTGAGGCTATGTGGTGTAGTAAGAAGCTGCGGTCCATGGTGCCGGCGGGGCCTGTGGGGTCGGCGGGGACGGTTTCGGCTGCTCGTGACATGATGGTCTTGCGGAGACAGTCGGCGAAGACGCGCGAGCCGGCTCCGGCTACGAGGGCTCGAACGCCCTGACGGCGTTCCCAGAGGTTGTTGAGGATATGCTCGACTTGCACGAGTGGGTCGTCGAGCGGCGTACCATCGTCGTCGAGGGCGTGGGTGCAGATGTCGTTCACGAGCTCGGACAGTAGGTCGTCTTTGCTCTTGAAGAGGCCGTAGAACGTGGCCCGACCAACATGGGCACGAGCGATGATGTCGCCGACGGTAATCTTGCCGTAATCCTCTTCGCGTAGCAGCTCGGAGAACGCTGCAACGATGGCAGCGCGGCTTTTTTCTTTGCGGGCATCCATGGCTATGCATCCACGTCAACGAGTAGACAACGGAGCGTGCCGGAGCAACCCTCGTAGGGGCGCTTGCCGGCGCCGTAGCCGACGGCCTCGATGTGGTAGCGTGCCGGCAGGTGCTCGGACGTGCGCAGCGCGGTGACGATGGCGGCGCCCGTGGGCGTCACGAGCTCGCCAGCGACCGGTGCGGGCGTGAGGGCGATATTGCCCGCCTGGCACAGGTTGACGACAGCGGGGACGGGAATGGGCATAAGGCCGTGGGCGCAGCGAATGGTTCCGTGGCCTTCGGAGAGCGACTCGACCACGATGTCCTCAATACCTAGGTCATCGAGGCAGATGGCGACAGAGCAGACGTCGACGATGGAATCGACGGCGCCTACCTCGTGGAACATGACGGTCTCGGGCGTTTTGCCGTGGGCCTTTGCCTCGGCGGCGGCAAGTGCGGTAAAGATGGCGAGCGCACGACGCTTGGCGCCATCGCTTAGCTGTGAGCCGTCGATGATGGCGGTGATGTCCGCCAAAGAACGGTGGTGATGGTGGTGGGCGTGATGGTGACCCTCGTGACCATGGCCGTGGGCCTCATGGTCATGGTCGTGTGTGTGCTCGTGTTCGTGCTCGCCATGGCCATGATGGTGGTGCTCATGCTCATGCTCATGCATATGCTCGGCAGCTGCTTCGTTGCCGTAGAGCCAGGCCATATCGTGGTCGTGGTTCTCGAGCTCCTCTGCAAGCTGGACGTCAAAATCACAGGCGTCGATGCCATGCTTGTTTGCACGCGTGACGGCGATCGTAAAGCCGTCGACCGGCAGCGTAGCGAGCTGTTCGCGCAGGTGCTCCTCGCTGGCGCCCAGGTCGAGCAGGGCCGCGACAGTCATGTCGCCGCTGATGCCCGAGGTGCCGTCGATGATAAGCGTGTGCTGATGATTGGACATGGAATGCTCCTTAGCGGGCGCGG
>JAXJPE010000055.1:0-7415 GCA_036426035.1 Collinsella sp. | reverse complement strand
TGACACGCAGGGCGACCTTGCCTCTGTTCGTCAGCTGCAGTCAGAGCTCAACGAACAGTACCGGCGGGATATCTCCAAGTATGCAAGCGGGCGAGCCCTTCAGGTGCAGAGCATTTACGATCAGCTCCCTATTATGCTCGAGGGCGAAAACAAACGCTTCGTGCTCAATTCCATTGACCCCAAGGCGCATTACGACAAGTACCAGCGAGATTTTGTCTGGCTCGTCGATGCCGGCGTTGCTCTCAAGGCCGATATCGTAACCGAGCCAAAATCGCCCCTGCTCAAGACGGCACGGCCATCGCAGTTCAAGCTATACCAATCGGATACGGGCATGTTGATGGCGCGCTACCCCGTTGGCGTCGCCCAGGCGGCGTATCTTGATAGCAAGGAACCCAATCTGGGCGGTATTTACGAAAACGTGGTGGCCCAGCAGCTGACTGCCCAAAATCGCCAGCTTTACTACTATCAGACAAAGAAGCGCGGCGAAGTGGACTTTGTGGTCGACGGACCGGATGGAACGGCTGTTCCGATCGAGGTTAAATCGGGTTCCTATTACCACGCGCACGCCGCGCTCGGTCATGTGCTTGATACGGCCGAATATGGCGTAAGGCTCGGGATTGTTTTCTCGAGAGGCAACGTTGAACGCAGCGGAGCTGTTCTTTATTTGCCGCTATATGCGACCTGGGCCCTTTCGGATGTTTTGGGTGACTCCTGTGCCGAGGGGATAAAGCTGGAGGTCAAGCCGGTCTAGGGACAGTCCCCGATGCGACAAAGGCGTGGCCCGCGACCTCGATTGCCTACAGCTGCTCGAGCATAGCGGTGCAGCCGTCGAGTACGTCGCGGTAGGTGGCATCGAAATTGCCGGTGTACCAGGGGTCGGCCACGTCGCCGGGGCGCTCGGTCCAATCGAGCATGCGCGTAATCTTGCCGTCGGGGTCGTCGCCAAAGATGCGACGCAGGCCACGCGCGTTCTCGTCGTCCATATAGACAATGTGGTCCCAGTCGCCATACTCCGCGCGACGCACCTGACGTGCACGATGTGCGACGACGGGAATCCCGACCTCGCGCAGCTTGGCAACGGTACCGTGGTGTGGCGGGTTGCCGATCTCCTCGGTCGAGGTCGCAGCGGAGTCAATGACAAACTCGCCCGCGCGCCCGGCGCGCCGCACCAGCTCGGTAAACACCGACTCAGCCATCGTCGAGCGACAGATGTTGCCATGGCAGATAAACAGTATGCGTTGCATGAGCGGTTTCCTTTCTAGGCGGTCGTGCAGGGCTTACAGACTGCTCTTGAGGCAGTTTGCTTCAATAAAGCCCGCTGCGTACAAGGGGAGGTGGCGTAGCTCGCGCCCGTCATCGGTTTCGCTGCGGAAAAAATTGTTCTCGGACAAAATGTAGGCATATGGCGATCGGGCTTTGTCCATGAACGACCCGAGGGTTCTCGCGCGCACGTTGCGTGCGGACTTTACCTCGACGGGCACGATTTCCATACGGTCGGTCTGAAGTAGAAAATCGAGCTCGCCGGTCGTCTTCCAAGACGACGGCGGCACCCAGTAATACGTCTGCAAGCTGTTACCCGAAAATGCTTGCATGACCGAGTTTTCCGCCAGGGCGCCTCGGAAGTCGGAAGATAGCGCTATGGCGGAATCTTCTTTGAGGTCGAGCCAGAGCCTCGGGTTGATGCCGAGTTTGTAGAACATGAGGCCGGTATCGAGAAGATAGACCTTAAAGAAACTTCCATCTTCGTCGTCGAAGGGAACGAGGGGAGGCTCGATGCCTTCGGTCAGGTTGTTGACCGATATGATACCGGCGCCTTCGAGCCAGTCGAGCGGCTCGATAAGCTTGGCGCGACGGCCTCCGCGTTCGACCTCGGAGTACTTGAATTTTTTTGTGGACGATCTCAGCAGCTGGGACGGAATGGAGCGCCAGACCTTGCGTGCCGCCACGCCGCTGATCCCGTTTTCGGGGTCGGTCATATCGGCGGTATAGGTCTCGTTGATTTCGCGCTGCTCGACGCGCGCATCCTCGATGGATAACGTCTTGCGATATGCGTTGACGGCGGCGGGCATGCCGCCCACGATCTGGTATCGATGAAACAGGCTGAGCGCGGCTTGGTGCACGGCGTAGGTCTCGAGCGTGCCGGCGTGGGTACGAATGGCATCGGCCATCTGCTCCTCATCGAGCGCCCAGAGAAACTCCTCGAACGACATAGGATGCATGGTCTCTTGACGAACGCCGCTGGGAAAAGGCAGCTTACGTTTGCGCGTGGCGACGCCGAGCTGACTGCCGGTCGCGCATATGCGCCAGCCCGAACCCGAAAAAAAGCGAAGCGAGTTGAGCGCCCGTTCGCAGAGCTGCACCTCGTCAAACAGGATGAAGGTGGTTTCTTTGCGAATGGGGGCGCGTTTATAGTCTGAAATCCGCGCCACGATGGTGTCAACGTCGTCGGTGGGACAATCGAACAGCGGAGCGATCAGCTCAAGATCGGTCTGAAAGTCGAGTTTGACAAACGCATCGCCGGCGATTCGCCTGCCGATTTCCTCGGCAGCGTACGTTTTGCCTACGCGTCGCGCACCACGGATGAGGAGGGGGCGTGAGGCGTCCTTTGTCGCCCATGATTCGATAACGGACTCGATTGATCTGCGCATGGGGCCGCCTTTCCAATTTCGTGTACTTCAGATACATAGTTTAGTACGATTTCATGTACTTGAAATACACGAAATAATAGAAAAGCGTGTATCTCAAATACACGAAATTGCACTGCTGAAGCTTCCAGGCGGATAAACATACTCATATTGGGCGGTTTTCACCGGTTACTCGCCACCTTGGGCTATGTTTGCCCCTATGCCCGTATTGAGGGCCGTGCTGATTGACGACGGCGCTCCCAGCGAGCCAGCTTAATCGTCACCAGCGTGAGGGCCCAGGCCACAAGCGAGAACGCGGCGCCCACTGCGCCCACGTACGCAATGCCAACGCTGCTTACCACGGCGCCGCCCACTGCGGTGCCAAACGAGATGCCGACGTTAAACGCCATGGGCTCAACCGAACTTGCGAGTACCATCGACTTGGGATGGCGGCTGCGTGCCACGTCCATAAAGTGCGTGATGCATGAGACCGAGAACAGGTACATGAGCATCGCCAGGCTAAAGACAAAGACCAGCGCGAGCGGCATGGCGGCGCCCACGGCAAACAGCCCGAGCAGTGCCGCCGCCTGCAGCACAAACGTAACCAGCAGCGCCTTCATGCCAAAACGCGCATCGATCCATCCGCCCAGGATGTTCGAGATCAGGCAGAACACGCCATAGGCCATAAGTGTGGTGCTCGCCTGAACGGTATCCATGCCCAGCACCTGCTCCAGATAAGGCGTCACGTAGCCGTAGAATACGTAGACCGAGCCCACACCAAACAAGAAGATGAGCATGCCGGTGATGATACTCGGCTCGCGTAGTAGCCCCGCCTGCTCGCGGAAGGTGGCGGGCTCATCGGTCTGCCCGGCGCGAGGCATAAACGCCACGAGCGCGCTACAGATCAAAACGGCAAAGGTCAGCGTGCCGTACATGGCCACGTGCCAATCGAGTGTGTCGGCCACAAACTTGCCAATCGAGGTCACAAAGACCATCGCCACGGAAAACGCGCCGTACACGACCGAGATGGCAAGTGAGGTTTGCTGCGGGGATAGCAGCTCAGGGATGTACGTCACGCCCACGGCGAGCAGCGCACCCGAGACAGAGCCCAGGACAATGCGTGAGATAAACAGCACCTGGAAGTTGGGAGCCAACGCCATGACCAGGTTGCCGAGCACAAAGACGACGCTATAGCACACGAGCAGCTGGTAGCGGCGGAACCGCCCCGTGCCAAGCGCAAGCACCGGCGTAGCGATAGCGTAGACGAGCGCGAACACGCTGATGAGCTGGCCCGCAGTGGCAAGTGATACGCCGAGTTCCGTTGCCAAGTCGCTCTCGATACCGATGACCACGAACTCGGAGCAGCCGAGCGAGAATCCCAACAGCACGAGCAGCGCCAGGCAGAGCTTGGTGCGCGCGGGGGAGAGCGCGGCGGCGGTTGGCTTACTTTTAGGCGTGGTTGCGGCGGTCAAGGTTGTCACTCCAATGTCGCATGAATAGGCGGGATTCAATCCCTGCAACTCTAGCAGAATGTGACAAAGGGGCAGCTCCTTTGTCACATTGCTCTGCCAGCCAGTCGCCCAAGCCGTCACAACATTCGGCGAAAATCTCGAAAACGAGGAAAAGCGCCGAATGTTGTGACGGTTTTCCTGTCTGTGCCGGCGAGCTCCGGCGCTATCTGGGGGTATAAGGCTAGCAAGTGTTTATTTGCGAGGCCTAAGGGGCGCCCCGTATGGATATCGATAACTTTGAATGGTGGTATAGCGAGGGCGAGGCTCCGGACGAAGAGTGGGACGAGCCCGCTCCGTGTGACGTGTCGAGCGACGAGGACGAGACCGGCAACGATACCGCTGTCGAGCCTGAAGCCGCCTCCGATGCCGCCGAGCCCCTGACCTTTGAGCAGGCTTGGGCCCAAGCTGAGGCCGATGAGGCTAAGGCCGATGCCACGGCCACACTCGGTGAGCCGGCGGACATGTCCATCTCGCCGGCCAAGACCCCGCAGCCGCGCCATAACATCGACCCCGGCAGCACGGCATCCTTCAGCATACTCGACGTGCCCGCGCAGGGTGCCCAGGCGCCCGCCCCCACCTATCGCCCCAACCTGGCTCGCGAGGAAGACGCGGGCCGTCGCTCTCCGCTCGGCCCCATTCTCATCGCCTTTATGGCCGGCGTCATCGCTTGCTCGGCGATCGGAAATGTCTGGAGCCACGTGGAGCAACAGCGCAAAGACGCCGCCAAGGTCGAGATGTCCGTCGAGCAATCGCTCAGCCGCACGCGCTCGGTGCATGTGTCGGTCGAGGTTAAGGACGGCGCGACGTGGGATACCGCGCGCGGCGATAGCCAAATGCTCGTCCATATCGTGGGCCGCACGCTCAGGGGACAAGCAATCGACGAGTATCAATACGTCAATTCCGAAGGTGACGGTATCGAGCTCAAGCCCGGCGACTACGAGCTCACGGTTGATGAGCCGCCCGTCGCCACCGACGGCACGCGTTACCGCGCCTCAAAGCGCATGGTTCCGGTGAGTTTTAATTCACGGGCGCCCGATACGGTCGATAGCACGCCGCAGGGCGGGTTTGACCTTTACGCTATTGCTCAATAACTGCGCCTGACGCTCAACCCCGCCGCCAAGAGTGGGACAATAGCCCTCGATACTGTTGTTTATTTTTGGAGGAAGTAGCATGTCCACCGTCACTACCATCAAGCGCGGCGGCCTCACCGCGGCCATCGATTCCATGGGTGCCCAGCTCACGAGCCTTGCCCTCAACGGCAACGAGTATCTGTGGCAGGGCGACCCGGTCTTTTGGGGCAAGCACGCGCCCATTCTGTTCCCCATCGTGGGCTCACTGCGCAACAACACGGCAACATCTGCGGCTGGCACCTGCGAGATGCCGCGCCACGGCCTCGCGCGCATCGTCGAGCACAAGCTGGTCGAGGTCTCCGAGGACGGCTCGTCCGTCACCTACGAGATCACCGACACGCCCGAGTCGCTCAAGGCTTTCCCCTTCCACTTTAAGCTCAACATGACCTATGCCCTAACCGGCGACGCCACGCTTACCCAGACCTTTGCCGTCACCAACACCGGCGACGTGGACCTGCCGTTCTCGGTGGGCGGCCACCCTGCATTTAACGTGCCCGCCCCCGGTGCCGAGGACGAGACGTTCGAGGATTACGAGCTGGCATTTACCGAGGCTTGGACCAACGAGGCCCCCATCATCACGCCCGATGGCCTCATGACGTTCGAAGGCAGCTACAGGGCGCCCGATAACTCGGACGTGCTGCCCATCACGCACCGCAGCTTCGATAACGACGCCATCATGTTCACCGATACCCCGGGCTCCACGCTCACGCTGCGCGGTCGCAAGTCGGGCCACGGCGTCAAGATCGACTTTGAGGGCTTTAAGTACATCGGCGTGTGGTCTGCCGCCAACGACGCTCCGTTTGTGGCGCTCGAGCCTTGGACCGGTCACACCACCATGTCCACCGAGGACGACGTCTTTGAGCACAAGGTCAACACCATCACCTTGGCCCCCGGCGCTACCGATAAACGCAGCTTTAGCGTCACCTTGCTCTAGAGGTTCCGCCGCTCGGTCGATGCTGCGTGCCGTCCAGAGCGATAATTTGTCATTCAAAAGGCAAGGCATAGACCTTCTGGTCATGCCTTGTCTTTTTCATGCCACTTGTTCGCTCTGGACGTCGCTCGCCGGCATTGCCAAAACATCGACGTCCCCAATGACTACCATGTGTCTATTAATTTTTCGAGCTTGTGCTGCACTGCTGGTCGCTGGCGTATATCCTGTTAAGTCGTCAGCATACGATTCAACAGGGAAGGCAGATTATGCATTCTCCCCATCAGCGCGACGCGCATCCACAGCCGGTGTGCAGCCGTCGCATCTTCTTGGGTAGCGCTCTCGCTGCGAGCGCTTCCGTCGTCGCCGGCGCGCTCGCCGGCTGTCAGCGTCCGTCCACGCTCAAGGTGGTTCAGCCCACGACGGGCGGCGGTCGCGACGACCTGTCCGATTCCGTGATCGGCAAGGACAAGATCCGCATTGGCATGGAGGCGGCCTACGCCCCGTACAACTGGCAGGTTTCCGAAGCCAGTGAGTACACTATCCCCATCGACAACGTGCAGGGCGCCTATGCCGATGGCTACGACGTGCAGATCGCCAAGATCGTCTGCAAGGCCCTCGGTGGCGAGCCCGTTGCCGTCAAGCAGAGCTTCTCGGGCCTCATCGATTCGCTCAACAACGGCCAGATCGACCTCATCATCGCCGGTATGAGCGCCACGCCCGAGCGTGAGGAGTCGGTCGGCTTCTCCGACCCGTACTTTATCGGTTACTTTGGCCTGTTCGTAAAAGAGGGCTCGCCCTACCAAAATGCGACAAAGCTCAGCGACTTTAGCGGCGCCACGGTCCTCGGCCAAAAGGACACCATGCTTGATACCGTCATCGACGAGATCCCGGGCGTTGTGCACAAAAACCCGGTCGATTCGGTCCCCACGGTGTTCTCGAATCTGCTGCAGGGCACGTGCGACGCCGTGACCTACAACACCGAGAACGAGAAGGGCTATATGGCCCAAAACCCGGGCATTGTCCCCATTCATTTTGCCGAGGGCGAGGGCTTTAAGCAGGAGGTCGCGGCAAACGTCGGCTGCCGCAAGGGCTCGGACAAGCTGCTTAAGCTCATCGACAAGACACTCAAGGGTGTCAGCCAGGAGGAGCGCGACCAAATGTGGGACGCGTGCCTCGACCGTCAGCCGGCATAGGGAGGCAGCATGAAAACCATCAATCG
>JAXJPE010000054.1:0-10184 GCA_036426035.1 Collinsella sp. | reverse complement strand
CGCTACTCAGCCATCTGAGCCTGGACGGCGGTGATGGCCACGACACCCACGATGTCGTCAGCAGAGCAGCCGCGCGACAGATCGTTGACCGGCTTGGCGATGCCCTGCAGGATGGGGCCGTAGGCGTCGGCACCGGCGAAGCGCTGGACCAGCTTGTAGCCGATGTTGCCGGCCTCGAGGTCGGGGAACACGAGCACGTTGGCCTTGCCGGCAACGGAGGAGCCGGGAGCCTTGAGCTGGGCGACGGTGGGGACGATGGCGGCGTCGAGCTGCAGGTCACCGTCGATGGCGAGCTCGGGAGCCTTCTCCTTGCAGAACTTCACAGCCTCCTGGACCTTCTTGGCGACCTCGCCGCCGGCGGAGCCCATGGTGGAGTAGGAGAGCATGGCCACGTGCGGCTCGACGTTGCCCATGAAGGTGGACCAGGAGTGAGCGGAGGCGATGGCGATCTCGGAGAGCTCGTCAGAGGATGGGTTGATGTTGAGGCCGCAGTCGGCGAAGATCAGCGTGCCGTCGGTGCCGAACTGCGGGGTGTCGGTGCACATCACAAAGAAGGCCGAGACCAGCTTGGTGCCCGGGGCGGTCTTGAGGATCTGCAGCGCGGGGCGCAGGGTGTCGGCGGTGGAGTGGCAGGCGCCGGAGACCAGGCCGTCGGCATCGCCCATCTTGACCATCATGGTGCCAAAGTAGGTGGCGTCCATCACCTGGGCGCGAGCCTGCTCGATGGTGACGCCCTTCTTGGCGCGGAGCTCGGCAAACTTCTGCGCGTACTCCTCGTGCTTCTCGGCGTTGCGCGGGTCGATGACGGTGGCGCCGGGAACGTTGATGTCATCGGGGTTGCCCAGGATGACGATGTTGGCCAGGCCCTCCTCGATGATCTTGTTCGCCGCGACGATGGTGCGCGGGTCCTCGCCCTCGGGCAGGACGATGGTCTTAAGGTCGGCCTTGGCGGCAGACTTCATACGGTTTAGGAAATCGCTCATGTTACTCCTTACAAGCGTTCCGCTAAGCTCCAGGCCCTCGGCTGTACACGAATAAACCCGCTGCTAGCGGGTTTACCTTTCAATTATGTACGCCACGGTGCTTGAGCTTTCCTTGTGTGGCAAGCTCATTATAGGACGCATTAGCGCTATAATCGCTCTGATAAATATGTCTCGACGTATGTTCGAGAAAAAGCCCAGTTAAAAAGCGTGTGGCTTTTGACAAGGAGTATCGATGCAGATTACCTCAGGCCTGCCTGAAGGCTTTAATGCCGGTGCGTACGACATGATCGTTGTCGGTGCCGGGTACGCTGGTGCCGTTTGCGCCCGCCGTCTTGCCGAGACTATCGGCTATCGCGTTGCCGTTCTGGAGCGTCGTAGCCACATTGCAGGCAATGCCTACGATTGCGCTGACGAGGCTGGAATCCTGGTCCACGAATACGGTCCGCACATTTACCACACCTTTAACGAGCGCGTGCACAATTTCCTGTCGCGCTTTACCAAGTGGACGGACTATCAGCACAAGGTGCTTGCCAACATCAACGGCACCCTTATGCCCGTGCCCTTCAACCACGCGAGCCTCAAGCTTGCTTTTGGCGATGAGCGCGGCGAGGAGCTGTATCAAAAGCTCGTGGAGACCTTTGGCAAGGATGTCAAGGTGCCCATCATGGAGCTTCGCAAGAAGAATGACCCGGACCTTGCCGAGGTCGCCGACTACGTCTACGAGAACGTCTTTTTGCATTACACCATGAAGCAGTGGGGTCAGACGCCCGACCAGATCGATCCCTCGATCACTGGTCGCGTCCCCGTCTTTGTGGGCGATGACGATCGCTACTTCCCGCAAGCTCCCTTCCAGGGCATGCCGCAGGAGGGCTACACGGCGCTCTTTGAGCACATGCTCGACCACGACCTGATTGACGTGTTCTGCGACGTGGACGCCCGCGATCTTTTTGAGATCGACGAGACCACCGTCAAGGTCGACGGTAAGGTCTACGGCGGCGAGATCGTCTACACCGGTCCACTCGACGAGCTGTTCAACCTCGACTTGGGCGCGTTGCCGTACCGCACGCTCGATATGAAGTTCGAGACGCTCGATATGGACCAGTTCCAGCCCGTGGGCACCGTCAACTACACCACGAGCGAGGACTACACGCGCATCACCGAGTTCAAGAACATGACCGGTCAGGTCCTGTCCGGCAAGACCACCATCATGAAGGAGTACTCCAAGGCCTATACGCCCGGCTCGGGCGAGACGCCGTACTACGCCATTCTTGAGCCCGAGAATCGTGAGCTCTATGAGCGCTATCTTGAGCGCGTCCAGAACCTGACGAACTTCCACCCAGTGGGTCGTCTGGCCGAGTATCGTTACTACGATATGGACGCCGTGACCAATTCCGCCCTCGATCTTTCGGATGAGATTATCGCCTGCCATGCATAAAGTCATAACATTCGGTATTCCCTCGTATAACGCCGCCAAGGACATGGACCATTGCATCACCTCCATCTTGGAGGGGAGCAATTACGCCACCGATATCGAGATTATCGTGGTGGACGACGGCTCCAAGGACGAGACGGCCGCCAAGGCCGACGAGTGGGAGGCCCGTTATCCTGGAATCATCCGCGCGGTGCACCAGGAGAATGGCGGTCACGGTATTGCCGTCCTTTCGGGTCTGCGCGAGGCGCAGGGCACCTACTACAAGGTCGTCGACTCGGACGACTGGCTCGATGCTGCGGCTCTTTCGACTATGCTGTCGATTCTGCGTGGCTTTGAAGAGCGCGATCAGCGCGTTGACCTGTTTATCTCGAACTACGTGTACGAGAAGGTTTACGAGGGAACGCATACCGCTATTGGCTACAAATTTGCCCTGCCGCGCAAAAAGATCTTTTCCTGGGATCAGATCGGTCATTTCCGCCTGGACCAGAACCTACTCATGCACAGCCTGTGCTATCGCACGGATGTGCTGCGCGAGTCCAACCTTCCCATGCCGCCGCACACGTTCTATGTGGACAACATCTACGCCTACGTGCCGCTGCCGCGTTGTAAGACCATGTACTACGCCGACATCGACCTCTATCGCTACTTTATCGGTCGCGAGGGCCAGAGCGTCAATGAGGCCACGATGGTCAAGCGCCTGGGTCAGCAGTTCCGCGTAACGCGCATCATGATGGAATCGTTCCACCTGTACCAGGACGTTGAGTCCTCGCGTCTGCGTTCGTACATGATGGGCTACTTCACCATGATGATGGCGATTTGCTCGGTGCTCACCAAGCTTTCCGAGGAAGATTGTGCCGATGAGCGCCTGAAGACGCTTTGGACGGACCTGAAGGAGTACGACGAGCGCATGTATCGTCGCGCTCGCTACGGCGTGGTCGGTTTCTTTACCAACCTGCGTGGACGGGCCGGAGACAAAACCACACTCGGCCTATACCGTCTTGCCTCAAAGATCTTCAAATTCAACTAGCTGCTGAGTAAGCGCTGCTGATAGGTTGACTGGGCCCCTTGGCCTTTAGTTTGATACTGCGAACAGTCCTGCTCGCACGGAAAGCACATTAAGTGCTTTCCGGCTCGTGCGGAACTTGTATCAAACTAAAGGCCAAGGGGCCTCTGCTATAAATCGATTGTCAGATAGGTGAATTTGAAGATCTTCGACGCGCGGTACACAGGGGCCTGGGCTGAAAAGAATCTGGTTGGTAGGTTGCCCGGTGGAGCTTGGTTATGTTTGTCGCGAGTTCCGCACGAGCCGAAGAGCACTTAATGTGCTCTTCGTGCGAGCCAGGACTGTAGAGCAGCAAACATCACCAAGCCCCACCGGGCAACCGGACGAGCTAGTTTACTTCGCGGCGCCGGGGATGCCGTGGGAGGTTTTGGCGGTTTTGGCTCCGTTTACGATGGCAGTTTCCAGGGCCCTTACTGCGAGCATGCCCAGCAGGTCTAGGGGAACGGCGGAGCTTGCCTGGGCGCCCAGTTTGCCGCTGGCGAGGGTGTAGATGGTGTCGCCGTCGTTGGTGGTGTGTGTGGGGCGGATGGCGTGTGCGTAGGCGTCTGCGGCCATCTGGGAGACCTTGGTTGCTTGTGCCTTAGTGAGTTCCACGTTGGTGACGATGCAGCTGATGGTGGTGTTGGTGCGGTCGAGCGGCATCTGCATGGATCCAGCGGCGGCAAAGGCTGCGAGTTCCATGTCGACGATTTGGTTGCTGTCGGCTGCGGCGCGCATACCGGCGACCCACTCGCCGGTGAAGGGGTCAACGACATTGCCGCAAGCGTTGACCGAGA
Organism: Collinsella sp.; assembly: GCA_036426035.1. Classification (GTDB taxonomy): domain Bacteria; phylum Actinomycetota; class Coriobacteriia; order Coriobacteriales; family Coriobacteriaceae; genus Collinsella. The sequence goes on along the minus strand of JAXJPE010000054.1, from coordinate 5,930 downwards.
CCACGGCGCCTACCTTAACGGGACCGAGCGCCACGGCGGCAGCGCCAAGGCCGGCCTTCATGCAGGTGGCAGGCCCCATGAGCTTACCCACGGTAGCGCCCGTGCCGGCGCCTACGTTTCCCTGTTCGAGCTTGGTGGGGGTGTGGTCGAGTGCTTCACGCACGGCGGCGATGCCGGCCTCAATGTCGGGGCGCACGGTGGGGTTACCAAAGGCGAGGTCGAAGATACAGCTGGAGCACACGATAGGCACCTGCGTGGGGCCGACGGGAAGGCCGATGCCGCGGCTCTCGAGCTCGCGGGCGACGCCGCTTGCAGCCTCGAGGCCAAAGGCCGATCCGCCCGAAAGGCAGACGGCGTGGACCTTGTCGACGGTGTTCTCGGGTCGCAGCAGGTCGGTTTCGCGCGATGCCGGGGCACCGCCGCGAACGTCAACGCCGCCGGTGGCGCCCTCGGGCGCCACGATTACGGTGCAACCGGTGCCGGCCTCCTCGTCCGTATAGTTGCCATAGCAAAAGCCATCGACATCGCAGACGTCAATGGCCCCGAGCAGTGTATCCATGTTTAACTCCTATCGGTTTTCCGCCGCGCCTTGTGCCCGGTCGGGATCCGTACGGTACGCCAAAATTGTAGGCGCTGGGGAATACCCAGCGCCAGATGCAATTACGAGAGTTTTTGAATCGCGCGCGCGACGCGGGCGATGGGTAGGCCCACCACGTTATAGAAGTCGCCCGAAATATCGTGCACGAGCATGCGTCCGCCTGTGCCCTGAATGCCGTAGGCGCCGGCCTTGTCCATGGGCTCACCCGAGGCGACGTAGTGCTCGATCTGCTCGTCGCTGAGCTCGTAGAACGTCACGTCGGTCACATCGACAAAGGACAGGCTTTCGGCGGCATGCGGGGCGGCCGTATCGCATGCCTTAACGATGCAGACGCCGGTTGCGACCTGGTGCGTGCGGCCCGAAAGCTCACGGAGCATGGTGCGCGCCTCGTCCTCGGTTGCCGGCTTGCCCAGAATCTTGCCGTCAAAGGTGACGATGGTGTCGGCCGCGACCGTCAGCTCATTGGGCTCGGCATGCTCGGCGGCAACGGCGGCGGCTTTTGCGCGTGCTAAGCGTTCAACGAGCGTAAGCGGGGCCTCGCCATCAAACGGCGTTTCGTCGATATCGGCAGGAATGATGCGAATGTCATAGTCCGCCTCGCGCATCAACTCGATGCGGCGCGGTGATTGCGAAGCCAAAATCATAGCTGAATGCCCTCGGCGACTTTCTCGACAGCCTTGTCGCCGGCGAGCGTGCGCAGCAGCTCAAGCGCAAAGGGGAGGGATTGGGCCATGCCGCTGGCAGTGATGATGTTGCCGTCGTGCGTGACCTTATCGCCGGTGTAGGCGCCCTCGGGGAAGCTCTTCTCAAAGCCGGGGAAGCACGTGGCGTGGCGCCCCTCGAGCAGGTCGAGCTCGCCCAGGATAAACGGGGCGGCGCAGATGGCGGCGACGTGCTTGGTCGCGGCGAACTCGCAGACCACGTTGCAGACGCGCTGATCGGCGCGCAGATTGGTGGCGCCGGGCAGGCCGCCGGGCAGCACGACGCAGTCGTACTCGTCAAAGTCGATCTCGTCAAAGAGCGCATCGCAGGTCACGGGGATTTGCAGCGAGCTCACGACCTCGCGCGTGGGCATGATCGAGACGAGCGTGGCGCGCACGCCGCCGCGACGCATAACGTCGACCATGGTCAGGCATTCAATAGTTTCAAAGCCATCGGCGGCGAGAACGGCTACGCTGGGCATGAGGAATCCTTTCGTAAGGCGGCATACAATTAGCCGTCTTATACCCCGAAGACCCCCACTTGCCACGCCCCATTCCCCAAACATTTTCCGGGTAGTTCAATTTGGGCCGGCAGCTAGTTGCGCTTGAGGTGCACCACGGTTTCGCAGTGGAACGTTTGCGGGAACAAATCGACCGGCGTGATCTTGACGGGGGAGAAGGTGCCCTCCTCGACAAAGCGTTTGAGGTCGCGGGCTAGGGTGGCGGGGTCGCAGCTCACGTAAGCGACGTCGCGGGCGCTGGTGCTGGCGATGAGGTCGATAGCCTCTGGGGCGAGGCCTGCGCGCGGCGGATCGACCACCAGAACATCGGCGTCCTGGTCGGGAAACTCGCGCACGGCATCGCCGCCGATGACGTCGACGTTATCAAGCTTGTTGATCTCCAGGTTACGGCGCAGGTCGCGCACGGCGGGGCCGTAGGCCTCGACGGCGGCGACAAAGTCGCAGCGGCGGGCGAGCGGCAGGGTAAAGGTGCCGGCACCACAATACAGGTCCACGGCAAGCTCGTCTTCCTGCGGGTCGAGTGCTTCCATGACAAGCTCGATCAAAATCTCGGCACCCTTGGTGTTGACCTGGAAAAAAGACGGGGCAGACAAGCGCATCTGACCCTCGGCGATATTCTCGGTCCATGAGCCCTCTCCGGCGAGCATTTCGACCTTGGAGACACGGCGGGCCTTCTTTTCGCCCTTGCTCATCACGCGCACGATGCTCGTGGGGTGAGCGGCGTCCGCCAGCACGCGGGAGACCTGCGAGCGCGGAAAAGAGCCTGTGGGCGTCCAGAGTGCGACCTCGAGTGCCTTGGTGCGGCGTGATGCGCGAATGCCCACGCGTTCGAGCCCCAAGTCATGGCTGCCGCTTAGATAGTTGAGTGCGCCGACGACTGACTTGAGCGCCTTGGGAAAACGCTTATCGAACAGCGGGCACGAATCGACGGTCACGATCTTGCTGGGGTCGACACCGTGCATGCCAAGACGCACGCGACCGTTGACGACGGTCGGTTCGAGCTCGATTTTATTGCGGTAGCCCCAGTCGTCCTTAGTGTGGCAAATGGGCTGTACCAACTCATCGACCTGCTCAGGAGTGAACTTGCCGATGCGCGCGAGCGTGGAGCGCAGGTTTTGCTCCTTGGCGGCGAGCTGTGCCGTGCGTGAGAGATTGCCCCACGAGCAGCCGCCGCAGATGCCCACGAGGGGGCAGGGAGGCTGAATGCGATCGGGGCTTGGCTCCAGAATCTCGGTGGTGCGGGCACGCATGAACGACTTGCCGTCCTGTACGACCTCGGCCTCGACGGTGTCGCCTGCCACGGCGCCCTGCACAAAGACGGCCTTGCCGTTGTCGGCGTGCGCCAGCCCGTCGGCGCCGTAGGTCATCGATTCTATAGTGAGCTTCATATTCCTGCCTGTCATTCGCGTTGTTGTTCGCACCATGGTAGCAGGGAAAAGCGCCCCGCATCCGAGGCTTTCCTCAAATGCGGGGCGCTTCTACAAACTGCTTCTACAAACGACTATTTCGTCTTGCCGGTAATGAGCGTCTTAAGACCCAGGCCGATCAGGCCCAGGCCCATGCGCACGCGACCGGGGCGATGGCGCTCAATGGCCTTGGTCTTGCCGGCGGGCTTATCGCGACGGGCGCTCGTTTCGGGTGCGGGTTTGGTGACCTGCGGCTCGGGCTGAGGTGCAGGTGCGGGCTCGGGCTCAATGACGGTCGCCTGGACCTTCTGAACCTCGGTTGTGGACGCCTGCGGCTCAGGTGCAGGTGCGGGCTTTGCCTCGGCGGCGGGCTCCGGAGTCGCGGTAGCGGGCTCGGGCGCTTTCTCCACGGCGGGCTCTGCGGCAGACTCGGGCTCATTCACCGGGGGAGCTGCAACCGCTTCCGGTTTGGCAGCTGCCCCGTGTTCAACCTCGGCCTGAATGGCCTCCTCGGCCACACGTTCCTTCTCCTGCGCACGCTGCTGCGCGGCGGCCTCGGCGTTGCGATAGGCACGCTCCAGTAGAGCTTCCTGCGAGTTGAAGGGTTTCTCACCCTCTGCACGCTCCACGGGGACCCAGGTGCCGTCACTCGTCAGACTGCGTGCCTTCACGTTGTCGCGCAGCTGCATGCCCATATACTCGTGCACCAGGGCGCGGCAGGTGGGGTCGAGCACGGGGAAGGCGATCTCCACGCGGTGCTCGGTGTTGCGCGTCATCATGTCGGCCGAGCTCAGATAGATCATGTCCGAGTCCACGCCAAAGGCGTAAACGCGCGCATGCTCCAAAAAGCGTCCGACGATAGAACGGACATGCACGTTCTCGGTCTTGCCCGGAACGCCCGGCTTGAGGCACGAGATGCCTCGGATGATCATGTCCACGCGGACTCCAGCGCACGATGCCTCGGCGATCTTGTCGATGACCTCGCGGTCGGTGAGCGAGTTGAGTTTAAAGAACACGCGGGCGGGCTCGCCAGCGAGAGCGCGCTGAATCTCGCGGTCAAGCCCACGCATGATGAGCGGTTTCAGTCCGACGGGCGCCACACCCAGGAAGCGGTAGTCGCCGCGCAGGTTGCCCAGCGACAGATTGCGGAAGAACAGGTTGGCGTCTTCACCGATGCCGGGATGGGCTGTCATGAGCATAAAGTCGCTGTAGAGTTTGGCCGTCTTCTCGTTAAAGTTGCCGGTGCCCAAAAGCGTGAGGCGGGTGAGCGCCATGCCCTCGCGATAGGTGAGCTGGCAGATCTTTGAGTGGCATTTAAAGCCCTCGGAACCATAGATGACGGTGCAGCCCGCCTCTTCCAGACGCTCGGCCCACTCGATGTTGTTCTGCTCGTCAAAGCGGGCACGAAGTTCCATGAGCACCGTGACCTCTTTGCCGTTCTCGGCAGCATCGATCAGCGACTCGCACAGGCGGCTCTGTTTGGCCACGCGGTAGAGCGTGATGCGCAGCGAGATGCACTCGGGGTCGTAGGCGGCCTCGTGCACCAGATCCAGGAAGGGGTTCATGGCCTCGTAGGGATAAAAGAGCAGCTTGTCGCCCTGCAGCACCTGTTCGCGGATGGAGCGGGTCATATCGATGGTGGGGTTGGGCTGCGGCTTAAACGGCGTAAAGAGCAGCTCGTTGCGCAGGTGCTCGGGAATCTTGCCCTCAATGCCAAAGACGTAGCCCAGGTTGAGCGGGATATCGCAGGTAAAGACCGAGCGACGCGAAAGCTCGAGCGCCTTGCGGATAGTCTTGAGCGTCGCCTTCTCGAGCGACCCCGAGACCGCGAGCACTACCGGCTGCAGGCGCAGGCGCTTCTTGAGAATGCGCTTCATGTGCTGGCGGTAGTCCTCTTCCTCTTCGACGCCCTCGCCGTCCGGATCGATGTCGGCGTTGCGGGTGACGCGGATCAGCGCACGATCCAGCGGCTTGTAGGAACCAAAGCAACTGTCCAGGCAGGCGAGGATGACGTCCTCGAGCAGGATGTAGGAGTAGGTGCCGGTGGGCGAGGGGATCTCGACCACGCGGTTCATCGAGGCGGGAATCTCGATGAGGCCCAGCAGGCTTTCCTCGTCGGTGACGCCGTCCAGGCCGCAGGCCAGGTAGAGTGCGCCGTTGCGCAGGTTGGGGAAGGGATGACGCGGGTCGATGACCAGCGGCGAGATGACCGGCGACACGTAGGCCTGGAAGTAGCGGGTTACAAAGGTGCGCTCCTCGGGCGTAAGCGAATCGATGCGGGCGCGGTGAACGCCCAAGGTGTCGAGCTTGCCCTCGATGCTCTTAAAGATGGACTCCCAACGGGTAAGGAGCCCGGGCATTTCGGCCATGACAGCATCGACCTGTTCGGAGGCGGTCATATTGCTCTTGTTGTCGACAGGTTGTTTTTTGAGCTCTGCCAGATCGGACAGGCCGCCCACGCGCACCATGAGAAACTCGTCGAGGTTAGACTCGAAAATCGACACGAACTTTAGACGCTCGAACAGCGGAACGGTCTCATCGAAGGCTTCGTCAAGCACACGGTTGTCAAAGCGTAGCCAGCTGAGCTCTCGGTTCTGCGTGTACGAGAAGTCGCGAGGCGGTTTGCGCAGCTTTGCGGCGGCTTGCTTTTTTTCGATTTTGCTCGGCATATGCATCTGTCCGTTCAGTCCCCGCAGGGGACGGT
>JAXJPE010000053.1:0-24265 GCA_036426035.1 Collinsella sp. | reverse complement strand
GCGCGGCGGTCACGGCGGCGTCTGCGGCATCGAGTGCGGCCTTGGCGTTCGCGAGCTCTACATCGGCGGCTGCCTTGGCGGACTCGGCGTCCTTGACAGCCTGCTTCGCTGCATCCAGCTTGGAGATGGCGTCGACGTTCGCCTGCTTGGCGGCATCGAGGTCGGCGTTCGCGGCATCGAGTGCGGACTGGGCGGCGTTCACACCGGATTCGGCATCGGCCACGGCCTGCTGCTTTACGGAGAGGGACGCCTGGGCGTCATTCAGATCGGTCTGTGCCGTTGCTGCAGCGGACTGTACCTGCTCGAGCTCGGACTCGCACTGGGACTGTGTCGCCTGTGCGGCAGCGAGGGCTGCCTCCGCGTCCGCGACCTTCTGTTTTGCCGCATCGTACTCCGGGCCGCTCGCGCCTGCCTCCGCTGCAGCGAGGTCTGCTTTCGCCTTCTCGTAGGCGGCGCTGGCGGCTGCGGCCTTCGCATCCGCCGCGTCCTTGTTCTGCTGGGCTGCGGCGAGGACGGCATCGGCGGAATCCTTTGCAGACTGGGCCGCAACCAGCTTGGACTGGGCATCGGCAAGCGTCGCGTTGGCGTTGGCGAGATTGGCCTGTGCCCTGTCCACGGCAGCCTGGGCATCGCGCACGGCCTGCTCGGCGGCACTGATTGCCTCCGGGGTGGCGCTTACGGCATCGGCCTTGGCCTTATCGAGGGCATCCTTGGCATTCTGGGCCGCCTTGATGGCGGACTGGTACGCTTCGTCCTTCTCGGACGCATCCGCCTTGGCGTCTGCGAGACCCGCCTTCGCCTGCTCGAGGTCCTTGCCGGCGGCATCGGCGGCGTCCTTGCCCTCTGCGACCTGACGGGCGTACTCGTCCATTGCCGCTCGGTCGGCTGCCGTGCCGGCGCTGACTGCCGAATCGTAGGATGCCTTGGCCTGGTCGCGGGCGGAAGCCGCCTCGTTGTAGGGACCGGCGTCCTCATCGTAGGATGCCTTGGCGGCGTCCTCCTTCGCCTTCGCCTCGTCGACTGCCTTCTGCAGGTCCGCGATGGTCTGTGCGACGGATTTCGTGCCGGTACCGGATGCCGCGCCGGCGTGGGCGGCGATCGGCGACATCACGGCGGGGTGCTGCGTGCCCCCGTCACCGGTCTGGGCGAATGCCGTGAACGGTGAGATGAGGCTCGATCCGGTCATGGCGGCCATGGTCGCCGCGGTGACGGTCAGACGCGCGATCCCCTTCGGAGTGTGAATCTTTTTGTTTGGCAGTGCGGCGAAGTGATCGCCACCGGCAGCGAAGTGCTTTCCCTGAGTCATTGTGCGGTTCCATTCCTTTTCCGTGCCCTATCCGACTGGGCATCAGAGTGCTTTCCAATAGAGATAATTATGCGCCTTAACTGGGATTGTTGTATATAGTCCGTTGGCATAAATACAACAATCCATGACTCTTTTTGTCATGGATATCTCGCCGCTACAACAATCCTTTGGTCTACGGTGCAAAGAACTCAGATCAGAGTCTGGTTACTCACAAGAGCAATTTGCGAACCGCATTGACATGGACAGGTCTTACTATGCCTCGATAGAAGTCGGGAGAAGAAATGTCAGCCTTTCTAACCTCTCTAAAATTGCCAATGGATTCAACATATCAATTGCTGCACTTATGACTGGTGTCAGCGATAAAACGAATTAGTCCATCATCATCAGCGAACGCAGTGAGCGTATCAATCGACGGCGTAGCCGGCGGCAAGGTCACGGCACGTGACCGCGCAGTGAGCTTTGCGAGCGAAGGGGACGGCATCGCCGTCCCTATTTCTTTGTAGTATATCTCTCTATTAATTGGTCTCACCAAAATGGGTATAGCACAAGCTTCTGAACAGGCGTTTTTATCAAAAACTCAAAGCAGTCGAATCATCAAAATGGTGATATTTTTTACCCAAAATGAGGAAGCGCTTCACCAAAATGGAACCGACTAACGGCTGTTGAAAACTTTTTACCCCCAAAATGGTGATTTCCTGTTTTCAGTGGAAAACTCGGTAAGTTAAATAATTTACTTACCAGATTTACAAACATAAGCAGTTCTTAGCCCAAAAACCAGAACAGGTCAGAAGCAAAAATAACTCCTGACCTGCGATTTTCCTGGTGCCCCCGGGCGGATTCGAACCGTCGACACCCGCTTTAGGAGAGCGGTGCTCTATCCCCTGAGCTACGGAGGCATGTTGTACTAGTGTAGCAGATTTACTGCATCGCCATACGTCGCATGACTAGACTTCGAAGTTGCGGTGGAATAGTTCCTGTCTGAAGCATCTAAAGCCGTATTTAAGAACTATTTCACCGCAACTTATGAGGAGCTAGTTGCCTTTGTGGAAGAGGCCTTTGATGACGGAAGGAATGCTCTTGGCGCCCTTGGCCGTCACATCAATAAAGTCGGGCGAACGCACGAGCTTATCCTCGTCGACGTACTTGCGGACCGCGCGAAGCGTCTCTTTGTCGTCGCGCGTCGAAAACGTAAAGTGACCGTTGTCCTTGGTGAAGATGGCAAAACGCGTAATCTTCTTGGTGCCGCGCAAAACCTCGGCGGCAATATAGTCGACCTCGTCCCACGGGATTTGAATATAATCCTCGGGATTGCGCTCGTTATAGTACTCGAACGCCTTATTGCCCACCATCACGTTACCGTGGCTGGTAAGCCCCATCAGGCAGGTTGCCGGCGTTGCCAGATCGACCGTGCTGTTCTGAGATTGCGCCATACGCGCCTCGCCCTCCAATTAAAACAATCGGACCGCATCCAGTGTACCCACCGGGTGCGGTCCGTTTCAATGGCTCAAAAGCCCTTACCTAGCAACTCTCGGTCTTAAGCCGAAGCGTGCTTACATGAAGCCGCAGAAGCGACCGATGATGCCGACGGCGAAGAGAGCCAGGATGATGACGATCGGGCTAACCTTCTTCTTGAGGAGCTTGCAGACCAGCAGGGTCAGGCACACGGCGGCAAGGCCGGGGATGAGCTGATCGAGGTTACCCTGGAGCGTGGTGACCTTCATCTGATCAAGGGCGGTAGCACCGACGGAGTTGTACATCGTCAGCGCTTCCTTGATACCCTCGGAACCGGAAGGCAGGCTAGCCCAGTCGATAAAGGCGCCAGCAGACTGCTTGACCGTGGAGACGATCGGGGTGAAGGAAATGGACACCCAGCGCTCGACCAGGGCGCCGATGATGAACATACCCAGGATGGAAGCGCCCTCGGTGACCTTGCCCATCAGACCGCCGGAGAGGTCCTTGGCGATAGAGGAGCCGACCTTATAGCCAAACTCCTGTGTGTACCACAGGAAAGCGTAACGGATGATGTTCCACGCGAAGAAGAACAGCAACGGACCGACGATGCTGCCGGACATGGCCAGGGAAGCGCCCAGAGCGCCCAGAATCGGGCGAAGGGTGAACCAGAAGACGGGGTCACCGACGCCGGCGAGCGGGCCCATCATACCGACCTTGACGCCCTGAATGGCGACGTCGTCGATCGGAGCACCGTTGGCGCGCTCCTCCTCGAGAGCGAGGGTGACGCCAATGACGGGGGCGGAAACATAGGGATGGGTGTTATAGAACTCCAGGTGGCGCTTAAGAGCGGCAATCTGGTCATCCTTGTTGGTGTAGAGCTTCTTGATCGCAGGGATCATTGCGAAGCACCAGCCGCCGTTCTGCATACGCTCGTAGTTCCACGAGCCCTGAAGGAACTGATGACGGAAGCAAACCTTCTTACGGTCAGCCTTGGTGAGCTGAATCTTGTTCTCTGCCATATGTATCACTCCCCTCCTACTCGTAATCGTTCAGAATGTCGCCGAGCGGGTCGCCGGAGCCACCGCCCGTGCCGCCACCCTGCTTGGCCAGATCCTTAAGGCCAAGGTAGATGAGGGCAAGGGAGATGCCGATGAGGCCAAGGGCGATCAGCGTGAGCTGAGGGATGGCAGCAAGGACAAAGCCGAGGATGAAGAACGGCCAGGTCTCCTTGGTGGCCATCATGTTGATGACCATGGCGTAACCGACGGAAGCGACCATGCCGCCGCCGACGGCCATGCCGCCGGACAGCCAGTCGGGCATAGCGTTAAGCGCGTTGGTAACAGCCTCGGCCGGGATAACGCACAGAAGTACTGCCGGGATGGCGATACGAAGGCCCTGCATGAGGATGGCAGCGTACTGCCAGCGCTCGATGCCGGAGAAGTCGCCCTTCTCGGCGCAACCGTCCATGGCGTGAGCGATAGCGGTAGCAATGGTACGGCAGATCATGGTCAGGAACAGACCAGCGACCGACAGCGGGACGGCGACGGCGATGGCCGCGGTAACGGCCTTGGCCGAATCAGTGGCGCCGCCGTTGAGGGCGAGCACCATGATGATCGAAGAAGCGACCGAGGCCAGAGCGGCGTCAGGCGCGACGGCGGCGCCGACGTTAGCCCAGCCAAGGGCCATCATCTGGAGCGAACCGCCCAGGAGGATGCCCTCCTGAAGGTGACCGGTTACGAGACCGATAAGCGTGCATGCCACGAGCGGCTGATGGAACTGGAACTCATCCAGAATGCCTTCCATACCGGCAAGCAACGCGACAATCGCAACAAGCAGAATAGTGATTGCAGACATGTATCGGACCCTCCTTTACTATGCTTGAGCGGCCAGTTCGGCCTTAGCTTTCTTCAACATGGCGTCGAGATCCTCGGAGGCATCCGAAGGAACCTTGCGGACCTCGAACTTGACGCCCTTGGCCTTGAGGGCCTCGAGGGTCTTAACGTCGTCATCGCCCATAGCGACGGCGTTGGTGACGACGACCTTGCCCTTGGAGTGAGCCATGGAACCGATGTTGACTTCCTTGATGTCGACGCCGGCCTCGATGGCCTTGAGCAGATCCTGCGGGTTCTCGAAGAGCAGCATGGCCTTGGTGTCACCAAAACGCGTGTCCTTGACGACCTCGGCCATCTTCTTGATAGGCACGACGTTGGCATGGACTCCCGGAGGGGCAGCCTGCTCGATCATGGTCTTGCGGAGCTCGTCGTGAGCAACGCCGTCGGAAACCACGATGATGCGGTTGGGGTTGATCTGCTTGGTCCACGTGGTGGCCACCTGACCATGCAGCAGACGGGTGTCGATACGGACGTGGGCGATCTTGATGTGCCCGTCGCCGATGACCGTTCCCGGAGGGATGGCGCCTGCAGGAGCAGCGGCGGCCGCAGCCGGCTTCTTCTCCTCGGGCTCCAGAGACTCGGGCTTGACGCGCACGCCAGCCTTAGCCTCAGTCACGAGATGTTTTGCGATCGCATGTGCAGTGTTCTTTGCGTCAAAGCGCTGCGAATATGCCTCGATGAGCATAGGAAGGTTGACACCGGTGACGATAGCCCAGGAATCGTGGCCCTCGATGAGCCCGCTGATCTGGTTGAACGGCGTGCCGCCCCACAGATCAACGAGGAAGAGCACCTGCTCCTGGTCTTCGAAGGAAGCGATTGCTTCCTCGACCTTGGCACGGAAGTCGTCGGGGCCCATGCTCGGCTCGAGCGAGACCACGGCAACAGACGGCTGATCGCCAAAGACCATCGAGCCCGTCTGCTTGATTCCAGCTGCCAAGTCCCCGTGGCTAGCAAGAACAATACTTACCATCACATAACCTCCTTTTTGTCTACGTATTTCCTACATGACATGAAGGAAGTATACCTGTTTGGTTTGTGGAATTATAGCTAAATTCGTAAAAGGTTGCATTATTTGTATAAACGTCTAAGTTTGTTACAAATTGATTACGTTACTGCTTTTTGACTCATTACCCGCCAAGGCGTCGCTCATCAAGCCACGCATTTTACAGATACAAGCAGACTGTTCATTAATATCGATTTTAGGCAAGCGCGAATGCGCTTGTACTGCCGCTACTTTGTTCAAACAGGTATGACTTGACTATTTGCGCGACTTATGATCTACGAAACCACTCAAAAAAGTTGCGGTGGAATAGTTCTTGTTTAAGAGCCAGAAGGCTGGATTTAGGAACTATTTCACCGCAACTTATAGGGGATCCTAGACGATGTGGAGGGGGTGGGCGGCATCGACGGCGTCGGGGACGTCGGAAGGGCCGTCGGGGGCAGCGTCTGCCGGTTCCTCGTCGGGGGTCTCAATCTGCTTGATCATGACCTCTTGGCCCTGGAGCAGATAGGTATCGCCGCTACCGCAATGGGGGCAGGTCTTGCCGTGCTCGACCGTCGCGTAGTCGCAGCCGCACGCCTCGCAATGCGTCACGGCCTCGACGGGCTCCACAATAAGCTCCGCGCCCTGCGCGATGGGCTTTTTATCTGCCGCCCAGCGCCAAGCGTCGAGCAGCAAGTCGGGAACGACGCCCGAGACCTCGCCCAGCAGCAGCGTGACACTCGAAACGCGACTCACGCCATTGGCGCGCGCCACGTTCTCGACATCGCGAATAATGTGATAGACGATTCCGAGCTCGTGCACTTTTAATTCCTTCCGCCGTTCCCGTTATGGCTACTTACTTACGACCAAATTTGATCTTGATAGCACGCTTAAGCGCATACTTGCCGAGGCTTGGGAGCTTTTGCTCGTATTTGACCATCGTGGAGCACTCGGGGCGGTCGCGATCCAGGCGGATGGCATCGAACGCGCACTTGGTGGTGCACAGGCCGCAGCCGATGCACTTGTTGGGGTCGACGATCGAGGCACCGCAGCCCAGGCAGCGGGCGGTCTCGGCGCGCACCTGCTCCTCGGTAAAGGTCTCGACGTACTCGCTAAAGGGCGCAGCCTTCTCGCGCTCGCGGTCGACATGCGCCACCTCGCGGCTCGCGTTGTCATAGCTCTCAATCACGACATCGTCGCGGTCGAGCGCGGTGTAGCGGCGCTGATTGCGGCCGATGGTGAGCGTGGAGCCCGGCTGCACATAGCGATGGATGGACACGGCGGCCTCGTGACCGGCGGCGATGGCATCGATGGCAAAGCTCGGACCGGTGTAGACGTCGCCGCCCACAAAGATATCGGGCTCAGCAGTCTGATAGGTCTGGGGGTCGGCAAGAACACCCTGGCCACGGCCAAGCTCCACCTTGGAGCCAGCCAGCAGGTCGCCCCACACAATAGACTGGCCAATCGACATGACGACACGGTCGGCATCGACGCGGCGCAGATCGCTCTCGTCGTACTCGGGCGCAAAACGGCCCTCGTCGTCAAAGACACGCGTGCAGCGCTTGAAGGTGATACCGCACACATGACCGGCCTCGTCCAGGTGAACCTCCTTGGGGCCCCAGCCGCAGCTGATGTGTGCGCCGTCCTCAACGGCCTCGCGACGCTCCTCCTCGCTGGCAGGCATCTGGGCCTCGCTCTCCAGGCAGAACATCTCAACGTGCTCGGAACCCAGACGGCAGGCGTTGCGCGCGACGTCGATGGCCACGTTGCCGCCGCCCACCACGATGGTGCGGCCGGGCAGCGCGTCGATCTTGCCACTGTTGACCTCGCGCAAAAAGTCGACGGCCACGGTCACGTCCTCGGCATCCTCGCCCGGAATACCGGCGAGGCGGCCGCCCTGGCAGCCGATGGCAACATAAAAGGCCTTAAAGCCCTGCGCGCGCAGCTCGTCGAGCGTCACATCGCGACCGACCTCCACGCCATAGCGGAACTCGGCGCCCATCAGGCGAATGATCTCGACCTCTGCCTCGATAACGTCCTTCTCCAGCTTAAAGCTGGGAATGCCGTAGGTGAGCATGCCGCCCGGGCGCTCGTTCTTCTCAAACACGACGGGCTTGTAGCCCTTCTCGGCCAGATAGAAAGCACAGGACAGACCGGCCGGACCGGCACCGATGATGGCGATCTTCTGGTCGAAGCCGCCGGCACGCGTCGGGGTCACCACGGGTGGGACATAGCGGGTCGCGGAATCCAGATCGCGCTGGGCGATAAACTTCTTGACCTCGTCGATAGCCACGGCAGCGTCCACACGGCCACGGGTGCAGGCATCCTCGCAGCGGCGGTTGCACACGCGGCCGCAGATAGCGGGCAGCGGGTTCTCGCGCTTGATGAGCGCCAGCGCCTCGTCATAGCGACCCTGCGCCGCAAGCTTCAAGTAGCCCTGAACGGCAACGTGCGCGGGGCAAGCCGTCTTGCAGGGCGCGGTGCCAGACTCGTGCGTCTCGATACGGTTATCGTTGCGGTAGTTGGGCGACCACTTGGTGTGGTCCCACTTGGTGGCATCGGGCAGCTCCTGGCGCGGATACTCGGGCACGTGGCCGCCGGCCTTTTTGCTGCAGAGCTTCTGGCCGAGCTTGGCGGCACCGGCAGGGCACACCTCAACGCAGCGACCGCAGGCCACGCACTTGTCCTTCTCGACCTTGGCGACATAGGCCGAGCGCGACAGGTTGGGCGTGTTGAACAGCTGCGAGGTGCGCAGCGCGTAGCACACGTTGACGTTGCAGTTGCAGATGGCGAAGATCTTGTTCTCGCCGTCGATATTGGTGATCTGGTGCACAAAGCCGTTGTCCTCGGCCTGGCGCAAAATGTCGTAGACTTCCTCGCGCGTCACATAGTGGCCGCGGTCGGTCTCGACCACGTAGTCGGCCATATCGCCCACGGCAATGCACCAGTCGGCGGGGTCGTCGGCGCAGCCCTCGCCCATCACGCGACGGCTCGCGCGGCAGCTACAGGTGCTGGCGGCATACTTACCCTCGTATTTGTCGAGCCAATGCTCGATATGCTCAATCGGCACCGAGGTGCTCGTGGCATCAATGGCCTTCTCGACCGGAATGACGTGCATGCCGATGCCGGCGCCTCCGGGCGGCACCATCGGCGTGGCCTTGGACAGCGGCCCCTTGGACGCCTGCTCAAAAAACTTGGCATAGACCGGATGCTCTTCGAGCTGGCTCACGCGCATGTTGAGGAACTCGGCGGAACCCGGTACCAGCATGGGCAGCACCCACTGCTTGGCGCGCTCGGGATTTTCCCAGTTGTACTCGAGCAGACCCGTGTAGCTCATGTCGTCGAGCATCTTCTCGATCTGGGCCTCGGGCATGCCGGTGAGTTTGACCATCTCGGGCAGCGTGTAGGGACGGCGCATCTTCATCTTGCAGAGCACTTCGGCCTGCTCGTCAGTCGCGGCCTCGGCAAACGACCAGTACTCGTAGCCCAGCAGCTCGTCGCGATGCAGCAGACGGTTGGTGCAGTGCTCGCACAGTTTGACGATGGCCTCGCGCGGATGCTCCGGCAGCGGCGGCACAAACTCCGCGCCGATATCGGGCTCGGTGTAGCTAATTCCCGGTCCGTTGAGAATCATGGTTGTCCCTTCTCTTGCCGCAGTCCGACGAGGCCGCAGCACCCCTCTTTTTTGCAGGCCGGACATGCCCCCATGCCGTTCACCCGCCATTAGTTGACATTGTGTCAAAAATAGTATTGACGAACCGTCAACAATATTCAAGACTGTTAGGCGAACGGTCGGGCCCAAACGGATGAAAGGCGGCAAGCGCATGAGCGATAATGCAGCGAACACTTCTGTGGCCGACGCCGTCCCCGCGCCCGACAGCGCGGCAAAGCGCCTGACGGGCGACGAGCGCCGTCGCGAGATTCTCGCCGCCGTGCGCACCGTGAGCTCCGAGCTGGGCGTGTCGCATCTATCCGTCTCGGCCGTGACCAAGCGAGCCGGCTGCACGCGCTCGCTGTTCTACCACTACTTCGCCGACATGGACGCCGCCGTCACCGCCGTCATGGACGAGGCAATCGACGGTTTTATCTCCGAGCTCGAGCAGTGGAATGCCAACCGCATCGTCGGTGATATCGAGGGCGCACTCGACACCGTCGCCCCGCTCTTTAAGCGCCTGGTCGCCAGCGGCCACGAGCTGCCGAGTACGCTCACCTCAAGCAGCGGCGCGCTCTACGGCGGCTTTTTGCACAACGTGGTCCAGCGCGTGGCGCAGTATATCTGCGACACCACCGTGGTGGATTTTGTCGCCCACCACGAGCTGCGCATCGACCATGTCTACGAAACGTTCTACACCCTCATCATGGGTCTTTTGATGTATATCCGCACGCACCCCGATGTGCCCGACGAGACGGTCAAGGAAATCATCGCCTCGACGCTCCACATCGAGGGCTATACCGCCAAGTATCCGGAGCGCAAGCCCCGGAACTGACGACATTTGGCCAAACTGCCCGCGATCAGAAGAGGGGCCGCGGGCGTGTGAAAGGAGAGCAGCATGCTGTTCGATGTTTGGGGTAGCGATACCCTTATCCACTGGGCCGGCTGGGCCATGGTCTTTATTGGCCTGATCGTGCTCAACGAGGTCGGCCGCCGCACTAAGCTGGGCGCGGCAATCATCTTTGGCGTGGCCCCGCTGGCCATGACCATCTACTGCGTCGCCATCGCCATCGGCGTTTCGCAGGGTGCCGAGTGGGCGCTCACCAACCCCACCCATGTGTACCAGAACAGCTGGTTCCACTACGCCAAGGTATACGCGGCGCTGGCCGGTTGCTGGGGCTTCATTGCCATTAAGTACCAGTGGGGCAAGATCGGCAAGGCGCATTGGTTCCGCGCATGGCCGTTTGTGATCGTCGCCATCAACATCATGATCGCCGTCGTGTCCGACTTCGAGAGCGCCTATCACTTCTTTGTCCTGGGCCAGTCCACTTGGGTCACCTCCGAGGGTGCCACGCAGCTTGCCGGCTGGAACAACGTGTTCAACGGCATCGCCGGCATCATCAACATCTTCTGCATGACCGGTTGGTGGAGCGTCTACGCCTCCGAGGATCAGACCGATATGCTGTGGCCCGACATGACCTGGGTCTACATCATCGCCTACGATATCTGGAACTTCTGCTACACCTACAACTGCCTGCCCACCCACTCCTGGTTCTGCGGCTTTGCGCTGCTGCTGGCGCCCACCATCGCCGCCTTTATCTGGAACAAGGGCGGCTGGATCCAGAACCGCGCCTTCACGCTGGCCATTTGGTGCATGTTTGCCCAGGTGTTCCCGTACTTCCAGGAGGAGTCCATCTTTGCGACCCACTCCACGCTCGACCCCGGCGCCGCTACCGCGGTCTCGGTCGCCGCGCTGATCGCCAACGTCGCCGCAATCATCTACATCGCCTACCGTGCCAAGAAGCTCGGCCGCAATCCCTACAAGCAGGATGTCTTTGAGGGCACCAGCGATTGGGAGAAGGCTACCGCTCGCCGCGCCAAGGTTGATTACGCGCACGCCGAGTAACGCGCCTGGCGCAAACATCGCTTGAGTACGAAGCCGCGTAGCCGGCTCCGCGCAACTCAACGCATTGCAGAGCCCCCGGAATGTGATTCGTGTCCGCGTTCCGGGGGCTTTTTGCTGCCGCGAGGATGCGGCTAAACGATGCACTCGGGTTAAATCGGATCTTATATTTCGCATGCGCTTTATATAGCCCCATTTTTGGGTACAGTGTTGTCCCGATATTGAGCTTGGGGGATATATGAAAGATGAGACGATGGGCCAAGAGGATGCGGCCCAAGATGCAGAAGCGTGCGCCGAGGCCCTGGAGAGCCTAGACCAGATCGCGCTGGCCGAGATTGCGTTTGACGATTCGAGCGTTGATGTGCGAGATGAGCCGGAAATCGAAGCGCAGCCCGATGATCAGGATGCAAAAGACGATGGCGCCGCGCCCACCGAAGACGAGGCGGGGCACGAGGAATCCGAATGCGAGGCCGACGACCAGCCCGAATCCGACACGAGCGAGGAAACCATCTTGCTCGACAGCTTGCCCGCCGAAGATTCGCTGACCCGCGAGCTCCCTGGCTTAGGTTCTGCTCCTGTCGTCGATGAGACCATCGCCATGGGCGATATTCCCCTGCCGTCCGTTCCCTCGGCACGCGAGGCCGAGGTTCGCCATCGCAAGATGTCGCCCAGGCGACGCAACCTGATGGTGGCAGGCGTTGTTGCCATCGCGCTCGTCGCCGGCGGCGCGGGCTATGCGGCTTGGAACGGATACCAGCAAGAGCGGGCCGCCGTGGTTGCCGCAAACGCCCATACCATGATGTCGGTGCAAATTGGCGTACAT
The DNA here is from genome assembly GCA_036426035.1 of Collinsella sp. Lineage (GTDB taxonomy): Bacteria > Actinomycetota > Coriobacteriia > Coriobacteriales > Coriobacteriaceae > Collinsella. Next base: position 12,255 of record JAXJPE010000053.1, on the reverse strand, counting down.
GCCGCGGGGCTCGACTGCTCCACCGGCTCAAAGATCCCCGTGCAGGTGAGTGGCCAGGACTCCGACGGCTCTTCTGTGAGCGAAACGCTCTACGTTGACGAGCACGGTCGCGGCATTAAGCTGCTGCCCGGCGATTACACGCTCTCCATCGCCGCCTCCCCCATCGCGGAAGACGGCACCATCTACACCGTCCCCACCACCAAGGCGCAGGTCACCATTAAGAGCGATGGGCAGGATTTGAGTGCCCAGGCCACCTTTAAGCTCAAGGTACCTTCGGCCGACACGGTGACCGACGACCAGATCGATGCCGCCGCCAAGTATGCCGAGGAAGGGGGCGCAAGCTCTGCCGCCGCGGCAAAGATACTCCAGCAGGCGGCAATTACGCGCCGTGATGCCGCCGCCAACGCCGTAAGCGCAAGCGAGGCACAGTCCGCCCGCGATGCCGACGCTCGACACAAGGCGACGAACCTGTATCAGCTCGATATTCCGGTTGAGTGGTATGGCAAGGTCGCGACCTGGCAAAACGGCAGCACGCTGTGCATCTATCTGGGCGATGACACCAATACGCCAATCGTGACACTTGTCGCAGTGCGCGACGGCGAGACCGTTATGCCCGACGACGGCGATACGGTTTTGGGCACGGTCAGCCTAGGCAACGGCTACACCGTCTACGCCAGCGGCCCTGTCTATCCGTACGTGATTCCGCAAACCATCAACGGGCGCACGCAGAACCCCGTGTCGACCTACCCCATGGACACGGCCATTGAGCTTGTCGAGCTTACGACCGGCAACCGCTACACCTATAGCCAGATTAAGAACGACCTGGTTGGCAAAGACGGCAACGCAGACGCCGCGACCAAACTCGAGACCGACTACCTCGCCCAGATTCTCCTGCCGAGCATCAAAGCACAGGACTAGCCGGCCCGAAGACAGCCGCCCAACACCCACATCCCTAACGCAGTTGCGGTGGAATAGGGACGGTTTTTGCTGGTCAAACCGCAAAACAGTCCCTATTTCACCGCAACTTATTGGTCGCCTTTTGGGTGGCACTCAGCGCCACGGGTCGACTTCGAACATTGGCTCGCGCTCGGGGCGGCGATCGCTGTAGGGATCGTAGCCGTCGTCGTCCTCGTTCTCGGCACGGATGTAGGGGTCGCGCGGCTTGGGCGCCGGCTTAGGCACAGGCTTGGGTGCGGCGGGTGCGGCATCGGTCGCCGGCGCGCTTGTCTTGATCTCGTCTTTCATCTGCATATCTCCTTGCCATGCAATCGTGTTCAACATCATCGATTGTCGCACGAAAAAGGGCGGCGGACCCAATTGGATCCGCCGCCCTTGGCGTTTAGAGACGACTGACAGATTTTAAGGCATGGCCCAAAATCTACTCGGCGTCGGGAACCTCGTAGGTGGCCGCCGGCGTGTTGTCGCACACGACGGTAAAGCCGCCGTCCTTGTCGACATCGACCGTCACCTGATCGCCCTCGCGCACCGTGCCGTCGATGATGGCGGCGGCGATGGCGTCCACGACCTCGCGCTGGACCAGGCGCTTGAGCGGACGGGCACCGAACACGGGGTCCAGGCCGCCCACGGCGAGCATCTGCTTGGCCGCCGGGGTGATGGCAAGCGTCATGCGCTCCTTGGCCAGGCGTGCGCGGACGTCGGCAAGCTGGATGTCGACGATCTTCTCGATCTGCGCCATGCCGAGCGGATGGAACACCACGATATCGTCGATACGGTTGAGAAACTCGGGGCGGAAGGTCTGAGCCATGGCGGCGTCGACCTGATGGCGCATCTCCTCCTCGTCCTTGCCGGACAGATCGGCGATGGCCTTGGAGCCCACGTTAGACGTCATGATGATAATCGTGTTCTTGAAGGACACCTGGCGACCCTGGCCATCGGTCAGACGGCCGTCGTCGAGCACCTGCAGCAGCACGTTGAAGACATCCGGATGAGCCTTCTCCATCTCGTCGAGCAAGATCACGGAGTACGGACGACGGCGCACGGCCTCGGTGAGCTGGCCGCCCTCGTCGTAACCCACGTATCCCGGGGGCGCACCGATCAGACGCTGGACGCTGAACTTCTCCATGTACTCGGACATGTCGATACGCACGAGCGCGCGCTCGTCGTCGAACAGGCACTCGGCAAGCGCCTTGGCGAGCTCGGTCTTGCCCACGCCGGTGGGGCCCAGGAAGAAGAAGCTGCCGATGGGCTTGTCCGGGTCGGAGAGACCCGCACGGCTGCGGCGCACGGCCGCGGCCACAGCGGAGACCGCCTCATCCTGGCCGATGACGCGCTTATGCAGCTCACCCTCCAAGCCCTTCAGCTTGTCGAGCTCGCCCTGCATCATCTTGGACACAGGCACGCCGGTCCAGGCGCTCACGACCTCGGCGATCTCATCGGAGGTCACCTGTTCGTTGAGGCCCTCGCCGTCCTGCTGCTTTTGTGCCTCGAGCGCAGCCTCGGAATCCTGAATCTGCTGCTGCAGGCCCGGAATCACGGAGTAGCGCAGCTCGGACGCACGGCCCAGGTCGCCATTGCGCGTCGCGCGCTCCTCTTCGCTCTTGGCCTCGTCGAGCTGTCCCTTGAGCTCTTGCACGTGGTCGATGGCGTTCTTCTGGTTGAGCCAGCCGGCCTTTTGCACGTTGAGCTTTTCCTGAACCTCGGCAATCTCCTGGCGCAGGGCCTCCAGACGCTCCTTGGAGGCGTCGTCGGTCTCCTTCATGAGTGCCTGCTCCTCGATCTGCAGCTGGGTGAGCTGACGCGTGGTGGCGTCGATCTCGACCGGCATGCTGTCGAGCTCCATGCGTAGGCGGCTTGCCGCCTCATCGACCAGGTCGATGGCCTTGTCGGGCAGGAAACGGTCGGCGATGTAGCGATCGGAGAGGTCGGCAGCCGCCACGAGCGCGCTATCGGTGATATGCACGCCGTGGAAGATCTCGTACTTCTCCTTGAGGCCACGCAGGATCGAGATGGTGTCCTCGACGGTAGGCTCGGAGACCATCACAGTCTGGAAACGACGCGCGAGCGCCGCGTCCTTCTCGATGTACTTGCGGTACTCGTCAAGCGTGGTCGCGCCGATCGCGTGCAGGTCGCCACGGGCAAGCGCCGGCTTCAGGATGTTGCCGGCGTCCATGGAGCCCTCGGTGGCACCCGCGCCCACGATGGTGTGGAGCTCATCGATGAACAAGATGACCTTGCCCTCGGACTTCTGTACCTCCTTGAGCACGGCCTTCAAGCGGTCCTCGAACTCGCCGCGGTACTTGGCGCCGGCAACCAGCGCGCTCATGTCGAGCTCGATGAGGTCGCGGTCGCGCAGCGTGCTCGGCACGTCGCCGGCCACGATACGCTGGGCGATGCCCTCGACGATGGCCGTCTTGCCGACGCCCGGCTCACCGATGAGCACGGGGTTGTTCTTGGTGCGGCGGGACAGGACCTGGATGGTACGACGGATCTCGTCGGTACGGCCGATGACCGGATCGAGCTTGCCGGCGCGGGCAAGGTCGCAGATATTGCGGCCGTACTGCTCCAGGGCCTCAAACTGAGTCTTGTCCTCGGCAGACGTCACGCGGTCATCGCCGCGCAACTCCTCGTAGACCTGCTCGATGCGCTCCTTGGTAACGCCGGCGTCGCGCAGCACGCGGCCCGCCTCGCCCTTGTCCTCGGCAAGCGCCATGAGCAGATGCTCGGTCACCACAAAGCTGTCGCCCATCTTGGTAGCCTTCTTCTCGGCCTTTTCGATGACGCGAACGAGCTCGTTGGATAGGCCCATCTGCTGGCCCTCGCCCGAAACCTTGGGCGCGTGGTCGATGGCATCTTGTGTGGAGCGTGCGAGCTGGGCCGGGTCGGCGCCGATGCGCTCGATGATCACGGAGATATTGCGCTCGCCGGCACCGAGCAGGGCAGACAGCAGGTGAATCGGCTCAACCGCGCCGGCCTGCGCGTCGGCAGCCGTGCTCATGGCGGTCTGCAACGCCTCGCGCGACGTCATTGCTAGCTTATCGATTCTCATGGAATCACCTCTCTTGGGGCGGCCGCCCTACGGGGCGGCTTCACGTTGTTCGAGAAGTATTGTTGCCAACTTTGCGCGATCTTATACACAAATCTAAGTCTCTATATATAAGATTTTCTGAGTGATTGAGAGATAGGGAGCAGGCGCGCTCACCCGCTACGGCCTCGTCCCCTTACCATCTCAATCTGTAACATCTAGCGGCTGTTTATGGCTCCAGATGTTACAAATCAAGATGAAATGACCAGCGGCGCCCGTTTGTCTCAATCTGTAACATCTACTCGGCAAATTAGGGTCTAACTGTTACAAATCGAGACGAACGAAGACACCTGAATCGAAAATCTAAATCTGTAACACCAGGCCCACTTTTAGCGGCCAAGATGTTACAGATCGAGACAAACCGAGAACTACTACAAAGGGGACGGGTACCTTTGTAGTGGTTGCAGTCTCTATTTACTTACCGAACCCGTGCTTCCCGATTCGCCGCTCCAGGGCATCTCATCCTCGAAGAGCCATATACGGGCAGACCCACTATCGCGTGCAGTCTGCGGGTCGGGCAAGCAGGTCTGTTCATAGGCATCTTGGATACACTGACCCATAAAATCGTTGAGCTCGGTCTGGTCGCCCTCCATGACATAGGCGACATCGCCGTCCATGATGTAGATGCCCGGACCCTCATTGCCCTCGTAGCCCGGATCGTACGAGACATCACATAACTTTGCGCCGTTTGCAGTGTCCAGCTCGATGGAAGAGTGGCATCCGCCAACCATGTCGTTCGCTTTTGCCCGATAGGACGCATATCCGTACCAACGCTTAAATGTTTTGCCCTTGAGTAGCTCGGACGCCCTATCGATCAGGCTTGTATCCGTGGTATAGCGCATGGCCCCAAGCTGAATACGCGGATAATTGCTAATACCCAGCACAGCCGGCTGCTCATCAAAATCAACGGTAATGGTCTCGGGCTTGTCGTCGCCGGTCAGAAGTTCGACAGATTGAGTCACAGGCTTGACCACCGGCTCCGTCACCGCAGCAGGTAGAAATGCCATGCCGACAACGCCCGCGCCAACCACGGCGATCGCAAGCGCCAAGACAATCAATCCAATACGGGCAGAATGTCTCACGGCAAAACACCTCACAATGCAAACCTTCGCCATGTGCCCTAATGATACCTCCAGCTAACACTATCACCAAAAGAAACCGTCCGCTCCCCACCACCACAAAGGGGACAGGCACCTTTGTGGTGGTTTTCGACGCTAACGGTCGACCATCTCGCGCCATGAGATTAAACTTGAATTGTTCTCTGAACATATCCATTTCTACCTATCCTCAACAGATCTTTGTCTCGAGGAGCGCATATGAAACCGTCTCATTCCACCGGCCGCAACGTCATCGCCATTCTCGCCATACCCATCGTGATGCTCTTCCTTATCGTCGCCACGCCCTTTTCCCTTGGTATCGCCTCGCCCTTCGATTTATGCGGAATGGTCAACGCCGGCTCGCGTGCCACCTCGCTCTCCTTTATCTGTCGCGGCGTGTTCTACGAAGATGGAATTCCCACCGGAATTTGGCGGTCAAAGTTACCGCTGCTCGGAACGATTGATGGATGCTTCCCCCATTTCAGCCTTGAACCTCAGACTATGAATTATTTGATCGACGACCAGCCCCTCGACTCCATCACCCTCGCCTACGACTATGCTCCAAACACCGACGAGTGCCACATGAACCAAGTCCTCGACAAGCTACTTGGGCAGTGCGGGCTCATCGACGAGACCGGTCGAACCATCAATAATGACCCGAAGCTGATGCGAACAGAACTCCGCCGTGTCGGAAAAATCAAAGGGCGAAGTATGGCTGCCTACTGGCAGGCCTGGGCAATACGCGACAAGAGTGAATTCGGACACAGCACCTATATGGTCACCGTCTACACTAGAGACGGAATCAAGGACAATGTTGACGATTTCGCGTCATCCAAACTCGGCATCCCCAAAACAACCAAGCCCGCCAACCCGGATGAAATCCTGTAGAGACGCTCATTAGAATGTCGTTCAGCGAGCACGGCAGCATCGAGCTCGCCCCCCCACCACCACAAAGGTGCCTGTCCCCTTTGTGGCGGTTTTCGACAAAAAGAAGCCGCCCCATTAACAGAGGCGGCATCAAGCAGGTCTATTTATTAGCGTCCCTCAAGACCCAACGAGAACGCAGAAATGTAGCCCGGGGCTTATCCTTTCCCGAACGCGACCCTCGCGAAGCGCGTGAGCGGGCGGGAAAGGGTAAGCCCCGGGCGGACAATTAAGCGCGTTACTCGGCAGCGGCCTTGAACTTGTTGTAGTTGATCAGGCAGCCGGCCTTGACGATGGCACGCTCCTCTGCCGTCATATCGGCAATGTAGAGCTCAATCTGCTCGACCGCACCATCGGCGCGAACCACGTAAGCGGCGATGTCCTTCAGGTCGCCGTCGAGCGCGGCGCGGATACCCGGCACAAAGACGTAGTCGCCCACCTCAAAGTTGGGCTCGGCCTCCATCTGGAAGGGCACCATGCCCCAGTTCATCACGTTGGAGCGATAGCGCTTGGTGGCGTACTCGTGGACGATGTTGGCCAGGCCGCCAATCACGCGCTGGCAGCTCGCGGCCTGCTCGCGGGCAGAGCCGTCGCCCGGCTTCTTGGCATAGAGCATGGAGCCGTACTCGGTCGTTTTGGCATCGGCCGCGACACCCGCGCCGGCCAGTGCTTCAAACACACCAGCAAGCTCGGCATCGAGCGCCGCCAGGTCGCCCGCGGCCTCACCGGCAACGCGACGCTTCTCCACGGCATCGACCTCCTTGGAGCGGCCCACGTAGGCCGGGTCGCGGCGGCTGAGCGTAAACTCGGCCAGACCCAGCGGGTTGGAGCGGAAGGAGCTCGTCTCGCCCGAGGGAATGAGCTCGTCGGTCGTAGTGACCGGGTCCATGATCTTGGAGCACACCTTGAGCAGGATATCGTCGCCGAGGGGCTCCATCGCGGGCCACGGCTTGATGTTGGGGCCTTCGACCAGCTCGTCGGCAGGCTCCGCCTTGCCAAAGCCCCAGTACACGCGCTTTTTGTACGGCGCGTCGTCAAAGGTGTACTCGCAGGCCTCGTCCCAAGTCTCCTCGGGCAGGTCGGTCGCCGGCGTCAGGACGCCACCGTTGGCAGCCGTCGCCGCAATGGAGCGGGCGTCCATCAGGGCTACGGCACTCAGCTGGCCATTACCCGGCTTGGAACCCTCGCGGTTGGGGAAATTGCGCGTGGTGTGGCGGATCGAAAGGCCGTTGTTGGCAGGCGTGTCGCCGGCGCCGAAGCACGGGCCGCAGAATGCCGTGCGCACAATCGCGCCGGCCTCCATAAGGTCGTAAATATAGCCGCGGCGCGTAAGCTCGAGTGCCACGGGCTGGCTCGTAGGATAGACCGACAGCGAGAACTCGCCGCAGCCGGTGTTGGCGCCCTTGAGCACGCGGGCAGCCTGGACCACGGAGTCGTAATTGCCGCCCGAGCAGCCGGCGATAACGCCCTGTTGCACGTGCAGCTTGCCGTCGACGATCTTGTCGAGCAGGCTAAAGTGCGTCTTGCCCTCGCCGATCTTGGCGGCCTCGAGCTCGACCTCATGCAGGATGTCCTCGAGGTTCTCGTTGAGCTCGTCGATCTCAAAGCCGTTGGAAGGATGGAACGGCAGCGCGATCATGGGCTTGATGCTCGACAGGTCGACCTCGACGCAGCCGTCGTAATAGGCGACATCAGCGGGCTTGAGCTCGCGGTAGTCGTCGCCGCGGCCGTGCATGGTCAAAAACGCATGCGTATCCTCGTCGGTGGCCCAGATGCTCGACAGGCAGGTGGTCTCGGTGGTCATGACATCGACGCCGTTGCGGTAGTCGGTCGTCATGCTCGCGATGCCCGGGCCCACAAACTCCATGACCTTGTTCTTGACGTAACCTTTGGCAAAGACGGCGCGGATGATGGCAAGCGCAACGTCGTGCGGGCCGACACCGGGACGCGGGGCACCCGTGAGGTAGATGGCGACAACGCCGGGATAGGCAACATCGTAGGTGTCACGCAGCAGCTGCTTTGCCAGCTCGCCGCCGCCCTCGCCCACGGCCATGGTGCCCAGGGCGCCGTAGCGGGTGTGCGAGTCGGAACCCAGGACCATCTTGCCGCAACCGGCGAAGTTCTCACGCATAAAGGAGTGGATGACGGCGATGTGCGGCGGAACGAAGATGCCGCCGTACTTCTTGGCCGCGGAAAGGCCAAAGACATGGTCGTCCTCGTTGATGGTGCCGCCCACGGCGCACAGCGAGTTGTGGCAGTTGGTGAGCACGTAGGGCAGCGGGAACTGCTCCATGCCCGAAGCGCGCGCCGTCTGGATGATGCCGACAAAGGTGATATCGTGGCTCGCCATGGCATCGAAACGAATCTTGAGCGCCTCGGGGTCGCCGGACGTGTTGTGTGCCTGGAGGATCGAATACGCGATGGTGCCGCGCTTGGCGTCCTCGGGTGTCTGCGTAATACCGCGCTCGGCAGCCTCGGCCGCAGGCACAACCTCGCTGCCGCCGCGCAGGTAGATGCCGTCCTCGTACAGCTTAACCATACTGTCTCCCACTCTGCCCGAAAGGCTCGGGCGCATAGCATACATTCGTTCAATATCGTGCCATAGAACGGTTGCGAGTGGGTTACGAATCTGCACGTTCACTTTATCTAGGTAAAGCAAAGGACGAGCCCGGTGTGAGCAGGCAAAAATGATCCCTTGGGGACGGAGGAAAACGGATCACTGAGGGGGTCGGCCTGACCCAGTGATCCGTTTTCCTCCGTCCCCAAGGGATCATGAAGTTGAATGCCAGATTGCCCGAATGCATCCCGCGTAACTACAAATCGGTTCCCGCACCCAGCAGCTTGCGCATGACCTGTTCGGGGTTAACTGAGCCGTCGCGCGGGGCCAGGGCGGTGATCTTCTTCTGCATCTTGTACTCGTGCAGCTCATCTTCGAGCTGGCGTACGCGGGCGCGGAGCTTCTCGTTCTCGCGCTCGCGCTCCTCGGCACGCTCCTTCATATCGAGGATGCGCACCACGCCGGCAAGGTTGATGCCCTCGTCGGTGAGCTGGTTGATGAGCTCCAGGCGCTCGATATCGGCACGCGAATACAGGCGCGTGTTACCGCCCGAGCGCTGGGGGTTCACCAGGCCCTTGGACTCGTAGACGCGCAGGGTCTGCGGATGCATGCCGGTCAGCTCGGCCGCCACGCTGATCATGTACAGCGGTTTGTTCCTATTGTCCTCGGCCATGCTACCTGACCCCTTTCCGTCTCGTTATCGTCCATCATAAGCCCGCGGGCGTGGGCGTGCGCCACGACCGCCCTAGTATGTCGCCTTGTAACGATTGACCTTCTCGCGATAGTCGCGCATGTCGGCCTCGCGCAGCTTGGTCATGGCATCGCGCTCGTCATCAGACAGGTTCGTGGGAACCTGCACCTTGATCTCGACGAGCAGCGCGCCCGTACGGCCACGGTGCTTAACGTCGGGCGCGCCCATCTCCTTAAAGCGGAACTTCTTGCCCGTCTGGGTACCCGCGGGTACCTTCAGACGAACCGTCGCACCGCCGGGCGTGGGCACGTCCACCGTGCAGCCGAGCGCCGCCTCGTAGACCGAGACCGGTACCTCCATGGTCACGTCGGCACCTTTACGCTTAAACAGCGGATGCTCCTCCACGTGCGTGGTCACGACCAGGTCGCCGCGCTCGCCGCCTGCAACGCCGTACTCGCCGCGGCGCTTGTAACGCAGCTTGCCGCCGTCGACCGCGCCCGCGGGCACCGAGACCGTAATGGTCTGTTGCTCGCCTGTCGAGGGAATGCGGTAGGTGACCTTGTGCGTCACGCCGCGAAACGCGTCCTCGGCCGTCACATCGACGGTCAGCGACAGGTCGCCGCCCTTGCGAGCGCGGCTGCGACCCGCGCCCGCACCGGCAGCGCCCGCAGCCCCGGCAAAGCCCGAGCCCCAATCGCTGCCCCAAGCGCCGTTGCCGCTAAAGATGCTGTCGAAGATATCGCCCCAGCCGCTGGCGCCCGCGCCGGCACCGTAGCCGCCGCCATACGCGCCGCCCGCGCCCGGCATGCCGCCAAACATGAGCATCTGGTCGTACTCTTTGCGCTTCTTCTCGTCCGAAAGCGTCTCGTAGGCCTCGCTGATCTCCTTAAACTTGGCCTCGTCGCCGCCGGCATCGGGGTGATATTTTTGCGCGAGCTTGCGAAACGCACTCTTAATCTCTTTGTCGGAGGCGCTCTTGGATACGCCCAGGATGTCATAGAAGGTTTTGCCTGCAGCCATCGTAGCTCCTCTCCTGTTATATCCGCCGCCCCTGCGGACGGCGGCTCATACTGTCATATGGCACTAGGCCAGAAAGGGCCCCGGGTGTTGCCCCGGGGCCCTTCTCAATTACTCCTCGGTGCTCTCGGCCGTATCGGCCGTAGCATCCTCGGGCGCCGCTTCGGGCTCCGGTGCGGGGCGCTTCTCGCCACCGTAGGTCACCGTCACCATCGCGGAGCGCAGGATACGATCCGCCATGCGGTAGCCCTTCTGGTACACATCGTTGACGGTCTCGTCATACTGCGATGCGTCCTCGACGCGACCCACAGCCTGGTGCTCGAGCGGATCGAACGCCTCGCCCTTGGGGTCGATGGGCTCAACGCCCTCGTGCGCAAACACGTCGAGCAGCTTGGCATGTACCGCGTCAACGCCATCGACGAACTGCTTAAAGTCGTCGGAAAGCTCCTGGCTGCGGGCATGGTCGATCGCGCGCTCGATATCGTCGATCACCGGCAACAGCGCGGTGACAAGCTTCTCGGTCGCGCGCTCGCGCTCGGCGATGCGCTCGTTGGCGGTGCGGCGACGGAAGTTCTCCCAGTCGGCCTGCAGACGAGCGGTTCGCTCGGTAGCGTCCTTCGCCTTGTCCTCGGCGGCCTTCTGGGCCTCTGCCGCAGCATCGAGCTCATTGCGCACGTCGGCAAGCTCCTTTTGGGCCTGCTCGAACTTGAGCTTAAAGTCGTTGTCGGCGGCTTCCTCACCGGCGCGGATAGCGGCTTCCACCATCTCGTCCTCGGTCATCGTCGCCTCCTTGTTGGAATCCTCTACCTGGTTCTCGGCAGCCTCGGCGGCCGGGGCCTCGTTGGCCTCGGTATCGTCTGCGGCCTCTACGGGAATCTTCACGTCCTTCTCCTCAGAGTCAACGGGGGCGGCGCCAGCGGCAGCCGCCTCCGTGCGAGCTTTACGGGCGGACATGATTACTTGTCCTCGTCGTCCACAACCTCGTAGTCGGCGTCGACAACGTCATCGTCGGCAGGCTGGGCACCGGCGGCACCGTCGGTCTGCTGCTGAGCGTCGGCGTAGACAACCTGGGCCAGCTCGTAGGCCACGGACTGCAGGGACTCGCCGGCGGCCTTGATGGCCTCGACGTCAGAGCCCTCGAGCGCCTTCTTGGCGTCGGCGATAGCGGCCTCGGCCTTGGACTTCACGTCAGCGGAAACCTTGTCGCCCAGCTCGTTGAGGGTCTGCTCGGTGGAGTAGCACAGGCTGTCGGTCTGGTTGCGGACCTCGACCTCTTCCTTCTGCTTCTTGTCCTCCTCGGCATGAGCCTCGGCGTCCTTGACCATACGATCGACTTCGTCGTCGGACAGAGCGGTGGAGCCGGAAATGGTAATCTGCTGCTCCTTGCCGGTGCCCTTGTCCTTAGCGGAGACCTTGACGATGCCGTTGGCGTCGATGTCGAAGGTGACCTCGATCTGCGGCACGCCGCGGCGGGCAGCCGGGATACCGGTCAGCTGGAACTTACCGAGCGACTTGTTGTCGCGGGCAAGCTCGCGCTCTCCCTGGAGCACGTTGATCTCGACGCTGGTCTGGTTGTCGGCAGCGGTGGAGTAGACCTCGGTCTTGGAGGTCGGGATCGTGGTGTTGCGGTCGATCATCTTGGTCATGATGCCGCCCATGGTCTCGACGCCCAGCGACAGCGGGGTAACGTCGAGCAGCAGGATGCCCTCGACGTCGCCGGCGAGCACGCCGCCCTGGACGGCAGCGCCCATAGCAACGACCTCGTCCGGGTTCACGGACATGTTCGGCTGCTTGCCGGTCATGCGCTTCACCAGTTCCTGCACGGCGGGCATACGGGTGGAACCGCCAACGAGGATGACCTCGTCGATTTCGCCCTGCGACATGTTGGCGTCACGCAGCGCCTGCTCAACAGGCTTGCGGCAACGGT
>JAXJPE010000052.1:0-10340 GCA_036426035.1 Collinsella sp. | reverse complement strand
GTCCTGCGCAAGACGAAGGCCACATTAAGTGGCCTTCTTTGCGTGCGGAACTCATATCGAGCAAAAGCCCAAGCGGCCCTCTCGGTTCAGCCAAGTTGACGTAGTTGAGATGCAGCATGCGGTCTGCTCACTTCTCGAAGTTCTTAGCGGAAATGAGTTGACTTGCAACAACGTTTTGCTTGCGATGACGGTTGGGCTGCAACAAAGTTTTTATTGGACCTCGAACCCTATACTCGATGTTCGCTTCGTTCATTGAGTTACCCTTTGCATGAGGCCGGGACATATCGTCCCGCCCGCAGTTTCGCAGGCCGCAGGCCGAGAATGTTTGAGGACGGGATGATATGTCCCGGCCTCCCGGGAGAGTTACCTATGAACTACGCGAACATTAAGTATTTCGACATTGCTGATGGGGAAGGTGTTCGTACTTCTCTGTTTGTGAGTGGGTGCCGTCGTGGGTGCAAGAATTGCTTTAACTCCGTCGCGTGGGACTTTGCCGCGGGTGAACCGTTCGACCGTGCCGTCGAGGACAAGATTATCGACAGTCTTGACCATCCCTTTATTGATGGCCTGACGATTCTGGGTGGCGAGCCCATGGAACCCGAGAATCAGGCGGGTCTCGTTGACTTTATCGAACGCGTGCGTGCGGCCTATCCTGTGGAGTCGGGGAAGACCATTTGGTGCTTTACCGGCGACGTGCTCGAGGAACTTATGCCGGGCGGCCGTCATCATACCGAGGTGACGGACCGTATCCTTGCCTGCCTCGATATGTTGGTGGACGGCCCGTTCGTTCAAGACCTGTACGATATCTCCTTGCGTTTTAGGGGTTCGAGTAATCAGCGGGTGATCGACATGAACGCCACGCGCACTCGTGCCGCGCGCGAGGGCGTTTCGCTTTGCGACGCTGTGGAGCTTTGGCGAGACGATCCGGTCTATTCGACCCATACTATGTAGCTTGTGGCCGATGCCGGAGGGCGTGGTACCATAGCGCGAACGCAAAATCGGAAGAGTGAGGCCTAGATGATCGATCAGGAAAAAGTTGAGACCGCCATAAAGCTGTTGCTTGAGGGCATAGGCGAGGACCCAACTCGTGAGGGCCTGCTGGAGACGCCGGCACGCGTCGCCCGCATGTATGGCGAGATTGCCGGCGGCATGGACCAGAGCGCTGAGGAGCACCTGTCCAAAACTTTTGCCGTCGCTTCGAACGATTTAGTTATCGAGCGCGACATCACGTTTTACTCGCTGTGCGAGCACCATCTGCTGCCGTTTTATGGCAAGGCTGCGATCGGCTATATCCCTAACGGCCGCGTGGCGGGTCTGTCTAAGCTTGCTCGCACGGTTGAGGTCTATGCCCGTCGTCTGCAGCTGCAGGAGCAGCTGTGTACACAGGTTGCCGATGCCCTCATGGAATATCTTGCCCCCCAAGGGGCAATCGTGCTGATGGAAGCCGAGCATATGTGCATGACCATGCGCGGCGTGCAAAAGCCCGGTACCAAGACCGTAACGCTTGCTCGTCGCGGTGTCTTTGAGACCGATCCGTCGCTCGAGGAGCGATTCTTTAGGATGCTGGGCCGCTAACCATGAGAGTCGTCAACGACTTTGCATCGAAGACCGATGAAGGAACGTCGCGTCGCGGCTTTATGGCTTCGGGCCTGACTCCCTTTGGTGCCATGCCTTGCATTGATTACATCTGTGCCAACGGACTGTTCCGGCGGCATCTGGGAAACATTGCGCAGTTGGAATCGGGGCGCATCTTTTGCCGCCACGGTATCGACCATCTGCTGGATGTCGCCCGTATTATGTGGATCAAGAATCTCGAGGAAGAGCTCAAATTTGACCGCGAGGTCATCTATGCCACGGCACTTCTTCACGATATCGGCAAAGATGAACAGTATGAATCGGGTATATCCCATGATGTTGCAAGCGAACGCGTCGCCGATGCGATTCTCGGCGGCATGCCCGAAGACGTGGCGTTTGAGCCGGCAGATGCCGCAGCCATTAAGACGGCCATTCTGGGCCATCGAAAGCTGCGCGTGAACAGCCAGCCGCTTGAGCGTCTGCTCTATGCAGCCGACAAAGCGTCGCGCGCCTGCTTTGCATGCCCTGCGCGCAATGCCTGCAACTGGAGCGATGATAAAAAGAACCTGTCGATTCGCGTGTAGTCGGTATGCGCGGTCGGGGTTCTGAACGAAGGAGACGATCGCGATGACTAACAAAAAGCTGCCCGAGAATGCAACCAAGACCGAGGGTGCCGAGCTTGCCCGTCGTGGCAGGGGCGAGATTTCCGCCGCAACGGCGGTGCCCCATGTGAGCTATGACGACCTGCGCCATGCCGACCGCATTACTATCGATGGTCTCGAGGTCTTTGCCAACCACGGCGTGTATCCCGAGGAAAACGCCCTGGGGCAGAAGTTTGTCGTGTCCTTGGTGCTCTATGCCGACCTGCGCGCGGCGGGGGAGCACGATAACCTGGATGCCTCTATTGATTACGGCTCGGTGTGCCACGATGTCGATGGCTATCTGCGCGAGCATACGTTTAAGCTCATCGAGGCTGCAGCCGAGGGTGTGGCCCAGATGCTGCTACGTCGTTATCCCTTGCTGCTTGGCGTGCGTGTTAAGCTCGATAAGCCTTGGGCGCCCGTCGGTCTTCCCCTGGCAAGCTGTGGCGTCGAGATCGAGCGCGTGCGCTAGCTGACGCTAAAGCTCGTTGGCGGGCGGTTTTTTGAGTCGCTGCGACAGAGCTCTATTGTTGGGGCAGTACGTGTCGAGCAGGGCGTGGAACCGCTGATTGTGGCTTGGCTCGAGCAAGTGGACGAGCTCGTGGGCGACAACCATGTCAAGGCACTCGACGGGGTAGGCGGCAAGTTCTCGTGCGATGCGAATGGCGCCGGTTTTGGGCGTGCACGAGCCCCAGCGCGTTTTCATGCTGCGTACGGAAACGCGGGAAACGGCGACACCCATTGCGATTTCGTATGCGTGCACAATATCGCGTAGCGCCGATGTGACCTCGGACGTATAGAGCTGGTCGATATGGACTTGGAGCTCGTCGGACGTTAGGCCGTCGAGGATTGCGCGCCGCTTGGCCTGTGGGCCTTCGTTCGATTCGTCGGTACCCATAAAACTTGCGAAGGTGACCTGTTTGGGTCGCGGTGCGGGTGATGCAAAGTTGTGATCGAGCGCATCCTGTACCGTGATGGGCTTGCCCCAAAGCGCAATGATCGAGAGGGGACTGAGCGGTTCTCGCGCCGTCGCCTGACGTTGCTCGCGCTGGGCAAGTCGGCTGATAATCCAGCCGTTGTTGCGCTTTACAAACGCTTCGATACGCTCGCGGCTGGCGTCGAGCGGTGCGCTGGCGTGGACCTCACCGCTCGATGTGACGCGCAGGTTGAAGTTCTTGACGCGCTTTTTGGTAACGACGACGGGGATGGGCGTCCCATCCGGTCGGGGTAGGAAAATCGTAAATTGCTGCGTCAAAAGTTATCCTTTGGATTGGGGACGGGCCGGCATGTCGATCGCTCGGCATACCGGCCCGCTCAAGGGATGTGAAATTAATAACGCTCGAAGAAGGCAAGGGCGTTGTCGCTGCAGAGCTTTTGCATCACGGTCTTGCCAAAGTGCTTGGAAAGCATGTTCTGGAACTCGGGCATCTTGCTGGCATCGGAGAGGAAGTCGGGTACCTTGGCGCCGTCCCAGTCGCCGCCGAGCGCGATGACATCTTCGCCGCCCAGGTCGAGCCAGTGCTCGATATGTGCCGCCAGCTGGTCGAAGGTGACATCTGCGGCGGTCTCGTCGGTTGCTTCGTTGGAGAGGAACTCGCTGCAGTAGTTGAGGCCGACGATGCCGCCCATGTCGCGAATGGTACGGAACTGGTCGTCGGTGAGGTTGCGCTTGACGCCGCAAACCGCACGGGAGTTGGAGTGGCTGGCGACGAAGGGGCGCGTGGCGTGGGCGACAACCTCGTCAAAGCACTCATCGTTGAGGTGGGAGACGTCGAGTATCATGCCGGCGTGTTCCATCTGCGTAAGCGCCTCGATGCCGGCGGCGGTGAGGCCGGCGTGGGTGTCGTGGCCGCTCGCGAGCGGTCCCTGCGCGTTCCAGCTGAGCGATGACATGAGTACGCCCAGGCTCTTGAGCGCCTCGATCAGCGCGGGGTCCTCGGCAAAGAACGTGGCGTTTTCGATGGTGTGGATGCAGGCGACCTTGCCGTCTTTGAGCGCGGGGCGAATGTCTGCCGCGCTGCGTACGTTGACCATGCGGTCGTGGTTGAGCATTGCCTGGCCGCTCATATGCGCCATGATCTGCGCCTGGAAGCGCGCGGCGTGGGCGGTGGGAATCTCATCGGGGACAAACGTGGCGAAGCACTGTGCCCATGGCGTGTTGCCGATCTTTGCGAGCGAGATGGCGCAGGCGTTGCCCTCGATGAGGTCGAAATCTTGCGGATGCGTTTCGTCGCCGGGGAAATAACCGTCGGTGCCGGCGGTAAAGCGCAGGTCGAGATCGAGCGTGGCCCAGCCGATGCGGTCGGCGGTGTCGCAGTGTAGGTCAAATACGGGATATGCCATGGTTCCTCCGGTTGCAGCGTTTCTTTGCAAACTGTCTTTGAATTGTATGACTAGGGTATAGTTAGCGCCATATGTTCACGGCGGCCCGCGTTGTGCGCCGCCCTTATCACGGAGGTTACCATGTCCAACCAGGGCAAGAAGGTCAAGACCCATTATCGCGGCACGCTCGACGACGGCACGCAGTTCGATAGCTCCTACGATCGCGGCGAGCCGCTGGAGTTCACCTGCGGCGCCGGCCAGATGATCAAGGGCTTCGACGCCGCTGTTGTCGACATGCAGGTGGGCGAGAAGAAGACCGTGCACATTCCTGCTGTCGATGCCTACGGCGAGCGCAACCCCGAGATGGTTATCACCTTCCCGGCCGAGCAGGTTCCCAATATCGAGCAGATCGAGAAGGGCATGAAGCTCTTCCTGTCCACGCCGAGCGGCATGCCCGTCCCCGCCGTGGTCATCGATGTGACGGCCGAGGCCGTGACGCTCGACGCCAACCACGAGCTGGCCGGCAAGGACCTCAACTTTGATATCGAGCTCGTTGAGGTCGAGGACTAGTTGATGTCCGTGGACCTGGTAGCTACGGAGCGCTTGGGAAATCTCAACGACCCGTCCTATGAACTCCTGCTTCGTCGGGAGCTGGGTGGCGTCTTTGAGGTTGACGAGCTGCTACTCGATTGGGACCAGGCTGATGCGCGCCTGTTTGTGGGCGTGACGGAGCTGGGGCGCACGGTGAATGCCCGGCTGGATGCCACTGATGGCGAGCGTCTTGCCGACGGTGACGTGCTTGCTATTGACCGCACGGGCGCGGTGCCCGTAGCGGTTGTCGTGCGCCTGCGCAGCGCCGAGGTCTATTTGGTCGAAGTCGACCGCATGGATCCGATTCTGCTCGCACATGCGTGCTGGGAGATCGGCAACATGCATGCGCCGCTCTTCCGGGGTGACTCGGACGAGCATACCGTGCGCATGTATACGCCGGTGCAACCGGTTTTGGGTCGTATGCTCCGGGGCATTGGGGGCGTTCGGCTCTCGGTGGTCGCACGCGAGCTCGATGCCAGTCGACGCTTTGCATCGAGCGCGGCGGATGTTGTTGTGAGTATGGCTTCAGACTTTACGATCGTAAAAAAGACGCGCGGCTAAGCGCGCGTATGCGCAAGACGGGCTTTGAGGGATTGCCATTCAAAGTCCGTCTTGCTGTTGATGAGAGACTTTGGGGGAAGCATATGGGTCTTGAGGGAATCAAGCTGATCGCCTGCGATTTGGACGGCACGTTGCTGCATCCGGGGGAGCGCGAGCCGCGTTCCGAGGCCTTTGAGCTCATCGATGAGCTGCATCGTCGCGGTATCGTGTTTATGCCGGCGAGCGGCCGTCAATATGCGAGCTTGCGCTATCTGTTTGCCCCGGTGGCCGATGAGCTCGCCTATGTGTGCGAAAACGGAGCCCTGGTGATGAGCGAGGGGCATGCCGTTGTCAAGCGTTCCATGGAGCGTAGCCTTGCTATGGATATCGCGAATGCCGTGGTCGCCTTTCCCCATGCCGACGTGACCCTTTCGTGTGAGGGGCACCTCTATACCATGAGCGGCAACGATGCGTTCGTCGACCATTTGCGTTACGAGGTCCACTGCGATGTGGCGGTGGTCGACCGTCCCGAGGACATTGACGAGGATGTCATTAAGATTGCGTTTCAAACGCCCGAGACAGAGCAGCCGGCGGCGCTGGAGTATTTCGAGCGCCTCTTTAGCGACCGTGTCGACGTGATGACGTCGGGAACCGAATGGACCGATTTTATCGGCTTTGATTCGGGCAAAGGGTCCGCGCTTGCCGATTATGGTTGCGCGCTGGGGATCTCACCTAACGAAATGATGGCGTTTGGCGATAACGAAAACGATCGCGACATGCTCAACGTGGTGGGCCATCCCTATCTGATGGAGGACTGCAATCCCAGCATGCGCGGTGTCAATGACCGTGTCCGCTACGTGCGCGCGGTTGAAGAAGAGCTGCGTCGTCTACTTGCTGAGTAGGCATGTCCCAAAATCTACCTACAGTTGGGGCAGAGGCCCTCGAAGATGGTGTAGTGCGAGGTGACGTTCCAGCCGATTTGCTCGGACGCCTTGGCGTCGAGTTGGGCATCGAAGGGGAGCGGTACGTCGATGACGCGGCTGCACGAGGTGCAGATGATATGCGCATGCGGCTCGATGGTGCGATCGAAGCGGCTGCCGCCCGGTGTCTTGATGGAGAGGATCTCCCCGGCGTCGGCCAAGAGATTGAGATTGCGGTAGACCGTACCGCGGCTGATTTTGTCATCCTGCGCGCGCACGGCGTTGTAGATCTCATCGGCGGTGGGGTGGTTATAGCTTTGGCGCACGGCGTCAAGAACCAGCTTCCGCTGCTTGGTGTTTCTTCTTTGCACCGCCATGCGCCTCGCCTCTTTTCTGTCAACGGTCGTAGGTAAATGATACCGTATTTAGCACACAATACTAATAACGAGGACTGAAACCGTCTTCATTGGTAAGTGGGGCTCGGGCCTGGGCGTCTGCGAGGCGAAAACGCGTTCCCATGCGCTCGTAGGAGGCATGAAGCGCCTCGAGATGAGATAGGATGTTTGCCGGAGCCCCCTGTATCTCCATCTCGACGGAGCCGTCTTCCATGTTACGCACCCAGCCGGTGAGTGCGCGTGCCTGCGCGAGGTTGGTGTTGGTAAAGCGAAAACCAACGCCCTGGACTTGGCCCTCCCACCGCAGAAAATAGCGCTGCGGAGTGTCTTGAGTGGCCTCGTCGCTTGCGAGCACAGTAAGCCTGCGGCGCAGCTCGAGCTCGATGTTTGATGGTTTTTGAGGCTCTCGACTGCTGCCGGTGACGCTGGAGAAGAACGTATCGAAGAGGCCCATCGCTAGGCCTGCTTGACTGAATCGGCGGGGAAGGTAATGCCGGCCTGCTGACGCACGGCATCCATGATGCGGAGCGAGACGAGCGTGACATCGCGGTAGTGGCCGAGCTCGTGGCGTCCCGCTGGGGTCTCCCAGATCTCTTCCTTAACGTTATCGATGTTACCGATGGCGGTGACAAAGTCTATGAGTTCGTATTCCATAGTGTTGCTCGATTTGGGCAGATCGAGCGCGCGGCCGTTGTCGTCCTGTTCGCGCGGTGCCTCGGTCGCCGAGCCGCGTACGACGTCGCCGCGATAGTCGATGCGGACGTTGCGGGGCGTGGACAGATGGTCGATCTGGATAGTGCCACGCTCGCCTTCGATCTGCGAGGGCAGCAGGTCATTCGTAATTTTGGAGTGCGCGAGCTCGACGGAGATACGGCCACCGCCATAGCTGGCGAGAATGGAACCGCAACCGTCGATGGGGCCATGGGTGAGCTCTTGCGTTGAGGGGTCGAGCAGCGTGGTCATGCTGGTGAGACCAGAGGGCATGCCGAAAATCTCGACCATGGGCTCGACGGCGTAGACGCCAATGTCCATGAGGGAACCCGATGCCATATTGCAGTCGAAGATATTGGTGGCGCGTCCAGCGAGGATTTCGTTGTAGCGTGAGGAATACTTGCCAAAGCGCAGTGAGGCGCGGCGAATGGGCGCAATCTCGCCCAGAGCGTCCTCAATGGCGTGGAAGGCGGGGTCGTGAAGCGGGCGCATGGCCTCGAGGGCCACGACGCCTGCTGCCTCGGCAGCGCGGAAGACTTCCAGTGCCTGCGCTTCGGTGGCGCAGAAGGGCTTCTCGACGATGACGTGCTTGCCACCGGCGATGCAGGCGAGCGCCTGCTCGTGATGGAGCGCGTTGGGGCTGCCGATGTAGACGGCGTCGACGTCGTCGGCGGACGCAAGCTCGTCAAGTGCGGTGAAGTTGCGTTCGCCGCCGTGTTCGGCGGTAAAGGCGGCGCCACGATCTGCGTCGCGCGAGAGCGTGCCTACGAATGTAGCCTGGTCGTTGGCATTGACGACTTGGATAAAGTCGTCGGTGATCATGGATGTGCCGATGGTTGCGATGCGCAGCATGTGTCCCCCTTGCGTTGTTTGGCCTACAGGACGAGTGTAGCGCGGGAGGACATAAAAGCGTGCGAAAACGCCGTTACAGGTCGCTCTCGCTAAAGCTGGTGTCGATATCGAGGTTGGCTCCGTCGGCCGCGGTGGTGGCGAGCTCGTCGCAGCGCTCATTGAGCTCGTGGCCGGCATGCCCCTTAACCCAGATGAACTCCACCTTATGCTTGCTCTTTGCGGCAAGCAGGCGCTCCCACAGGTCGCGGTTCTTGACGGGCTGCTTGTTGGCAGTTTTCCACCCGCGCTTTTTCCAGCCGTCGATCCAGTGTTTGTTGAAGGCGTTGACGACGTATTGCGAATCGGAATGGACCTCGACCTCGCAGGGGCGGTTAAGTGCCTCGAGCGCCACGATGACCGCCATGAGCTCCATGCGGTTGTTAGTGGTCTTGGCGTAGCCACGCGAAAGCTCGGAGGTGAAGGTCTTGCCGGCGGGGTTGGTGTACTTGAGCACGGCGCCGTAGCCGCCGCGTCCCGGATTTGATCGGGCCGAGCCGTCGGTATAGATGATGACCTTCACATGGTTCCTTTCGTTGGGTACGCTTCGTGTGAGTGACCATTGTAGCGCCATGCCCGCCGGGGGCTAGCAATCTACGATTTCTATCCCGTCTTCCGACAGTTAGTTGGCATGGATGATGCGGTTGAGCTCGTCGAGGTATTGCCGCAAGAGAGGAGAGGGCTTGCGCTCGTCGTGCATGATATATCCTACGTGCATCGTTGGGGCGTCTGCTAACGGGATCGATGCCATACCCCATTGCATTTCATTGGAGAGGACACCGGTCGACAGGGTGTAACCGTTCGACGTGATAAGTAAGTTAGTAAGTGTTCCGCGGTCCGAGATTCGTATGTTGCGGTCGCAAGGGATATAGCTAAAAGGTTCCTCGGCGTAATAGAAGGAGTTTGAGGTTCCCTGCTCAAAGCTATAACGCGTATAGGGTGTGAGGTCGGCAAGGGACAGCTGCGGGCGGCGGGCAAGCGGGTGGCGCTCGCTAACGAAGACGTGGACCGTCGCGTCGAATAGGGGATGGAAGCTCGCGCGCGCATCGGCAAAAGCCTTCTGCAGAACACGGGCGTTAAAGTCGTCCAGATACAGGATGCCGATGTCGCTGCGAAACGCGCGGACGTCATCGATGATCTGCGATGTGGTAGTCTCGCGCATGATGAACTCGAACTTGCTGTCGCGGCAGCGCTCGACCACGTTGACAAAGGCCTCGACCGAAAAGGCGTAGTGCTGGGCGGAAATGGCGAGGCGGGCTTGCGGGGTGCCGCCGTCCTCGTAGCGCGCCTCGAGCATATCGGCCTGCTCTACGACCTGGCGCGCATAGCCCAAAAGCTCGGTGCCGTCGTTGGTGAGCGTGACGCCGCGGCTGGAGCGCGTAAAGATCTCCAGGTGGAGCTCCTGTTCCAGGCTTTTGACGGCGTTTGAGATGTTGGACTGAGCGGTATAGAGGCGCTGAGCTGCGGCATTGATTGAGCCGGACTCTGCTACGGCGATCAGGAAACGAAGCTGCTGGAGGGTCATCGGCGCCATCCTTTCGAGTGTTATCTATATAACCGATAACAGGTTAGCGCTTTTAAGTGATTGACCGAGGGAAACAATGCTCGTACTATTCAAAACACACAAAGGCGGTAGGTAATTAAGCCAAACACGGAACCGGGATGTGAAAGGAGGCCCGCATATGAATTGCTTACCAAGACGAATGCCGGGCTCCTGTTTGCGCCCGTCGGCGTGATCAGGAGACAGCGACTTACTT
>JAXJPE010000051.1:0-28008 GCA_036426035.1 Collinsella sp. | reverse complement strand
GTTCCCTGCTCTACAGTCCTGTGCAAGACGAAGGCCACATTAAGTGGCCTTCTTTGCGTGCGGAACTCGCGATGAACTTCGTGCCCGCCGCCCGGGAGGGCGCCCCTTTATTGATGGAAGGCCTAATAAGCGGATATTCCATACCCGGATGTATTCAGAGCGGGATGGGCTTTCCGAATACAAAGAAGGCCACTTAATGTGGCCTTCAACTTACATATATTGCGGATGCTCTCATGACAAGCCGCGCCTCAACACCGAGGCGTCTGCTCGGTGGCGCGGAACGTAAGGTTCATCGCGAGTTCCGCACGAGCCGGAGAGCACTTAATGTGCTCTCCGTGCGAGCAGGACTGTCCGAGCAGGGAACCTTATGTTCCGCGCCACCCGGGCGGACGAACCAGGTCGATAGACCCGCTATTTGATCTTGGTCGTACCCGGTGCCAAGTTAGGATCGGTCTCGTTGGCCTCGGTCTGGAAGTGCTCGGTGTACACGTTCTTGCCGTCGCGGAACATCTCGTAGTATTGCATCTTGGCGTAATCCTCGCGTGCCTTGGTGGCGGCTGCTGCGGCGGCGTCGTCACCGGTGACGTTGGAGGAGAGCGCCCAGCGCAGGCTGGAGTCCTCGTAGCCCACGGAGTTGATAGCGGGCAGCGACTCGCGCAGCGTCATGTGCGCTTTCTGGTAGTCGGTCAGCGGTGCGCCGATCAGCTGCATGAGCTGCGTGGACAGGTAGTTGGTGGACAGGTCGTCGGTCTCACTCGTCTGGTCGCAGCCGGCAACGTCGTAGTTGGCCCAGATGATGTAGTCGGTCTGCCACAGACGTTCCTGGTGGGTGGCATCGTCCTCGCCGGTGAACCACTTATCGTTGAACTTGGACGGGAAGAACGGCTGGTGATCGCCCCAGAACACCACGACCACCTTGCGGTCGAGCTTGCTCAAGGCGTTGAGGAAGTAGCGCAGCGCCTGGTCGGACTGCTCGATGCACGAGACGTACTCGTCGACATCGGACAGCGTGCCGTCCTCGATGGTCTTGGCGTCCAGATCGGTCGTGTCGATGTTCAGGTGCATCTGCTTGTCGACCGGCAGCAGGCCCGTGTCGTAGCCCGAGTGGTTCTGCATGGTCACGTCGAAGATGAACTGCGGATCGGCGTTCTGGTCGAGCAGCTCAAGAATCTTGTCGTAGGTAGCCTGGTCGGTCACCATGCCGCGCAGGGTATCGGCACCCTGGAAGTCGTTGATGGACAGGAACTGGTCAAAGCCAAAGTCCTTGTAGACGTTCTCGCGGTTCCAGTTGGTCGCGTGGTTGGGGTGCATGGCCGTGGTGGAATAGCCGAGCGACTTGAACTGCTCTGCCAGGTTCCCGGTCGTTTCCATGTTGTAGATGGTGTAGGGGTACACGCCCGAGCCCAGGTTGGCCATGGAGTTGCCGGTCATAAACTCAAACTCGGTATTGGCGGTACCGCCGCCGTAGGCGCTCACGTAGAGCTTGCCGCGGCTGAGGCAGTTGGACAGGTTCTTAAAGTACTGCGGGCCCTCGTAGCCGGCGCGCATGTTCTGATAGATGGACAGGTCCGAGAAAGTCTCGTTCATGATGGCGATGACCGTGGGCTTCTCGCTGTCGAACTGCTCCTTTGCGGCGGCGCGCTCGTCGCTCTTGGCGGCATCGGACTTGTCGTAGGCCTTGGCGTACTTTTTGAGCGTGGCCTTGGCATCGTCGACGGAGTAGTCGGCGGGTTTGGGCGGCTTGATGGACTGCGCCGCGCTAATGAAAGCGGGCAGGTAGCCCTCGCGCCAGTAGCTCTCGAGCGGACGCCAGGTGTAGACGGTTATACCGAGGGTGTTGTAGTAGTCGATGAGCGTGACGTGCGCGGTCACACCGCCCAGGCACAGCACCGCTACGAGCAGGTTGGTGAGCAGAATGCGCTTGGCGTTGGCGGCGCCCTTCTGGCGATGCGGCGCGACCAGGCCGGCGTACTCGCACAGCAGCATGGCGATGGCGGTAAAGCCCATGGACAGCACGCAGAACAGCGAGATGGAGAAGGTGTAGCCGGTGCCGGCGACCGCGGCGGCAGTGGAGATGGCCGAAAGGTCACCCGGCTGGATGGGCATGGATTTAAACGTGATGACGAAGAACTCGGCAATGCCCAGGACAAAGAGGGCAAAGGCCAGGACCGCGGGAGCTGCGCCGTGGCGCTGGAATAGGAAGAACAGGCCGACCATGAGCGTGGTGATGATGGCCCACTCGAGCAGGATGCACAGGGGGTAGACCCAGGTAAAGTCGTGGTTGGACGAAACCTCTATGCCCAGCAGCGCAAAGACGCCGGCGAGCAGCAGGCACAAGACGGCGGCGACGAGCGGTTTGCCCACAAAGGCGCCGCGCAGGCGGGCGAGCTTGCCGGTGGGGGCGGGGGCGTCGGCAGAGGCGAACGCAAAGACGCGCGGGGCGATGCGGTCGCGGGCGATGCTGGCCCAGGCGCATCCGGTGAGAATGGCATTGGTCAGGACGAGCATCACAAAGGCGAGCGGCTCGTTTTGGGCGACGAGGCCCACGGCGCCCCAAATAGTCAAAAAGAGCTGGAACAGGCCAAAGGCGACGCTCCAGGCGAAGGCGCCCTTGGTGACGGTGCCCGACTGAGCGCGAATGGCCTTGGCCTCGCGCAAGACAAGGTAGACGGTCGCCGCAAGACCGACGAGCGAAATGGCGGCAGCGAACATGCTGAGACTCCTCACAAACTTAAAACCTACGAAAGCGGGGGTTTACCCGATTGTTACCAAGACATGCGCTGCAATTGGTGGCTGCGCACAACAACCAGCCATATTAACGCGCATGTGTGGCGGTGTGGCGCAATGTAGTGTCGACCTGCGCGATAATGGACGGGAATTACATGGAAAAGTAAAGGCTTCTTAAAGAAATGGCAGGGATGAGGCTATGAGCGAGCAGGTTTGCAAGGCGGACGTGGGCGGCGGCGGAGCTGCGGGCGTGGATGCTGGCGGTTATCCGGTCGAGACCACGGGCAACGCGGTGCTGGACATTTTGGAGCACCGCTCGTCTACGCGTGCCTTCGTGCGTGATGACGACGACCGTCCCGTGGCGGTGACCGACGAGCAGCGGGCGGCGATCTTGCATGCGGCGAGTCGCGCGCCGTCGGCGGGCGCCATGATGATGTATTCCATCGTGAGCATTCGCGAGCAGGCTACGCTGGACCGTCTGGCCGACCTGTGCGATCACCAGCCCATGATCGCCAAGGCGCCCTGGGCACTTATATTTGTGGTCGATTATGCCAAGTGGATCGATCTGTTTGAGCACGTGGGCTGCTTTGAGCCCGAGTTTGTCGAGCGCACGGGCAAGGCGCCCCGCCGCGCGCCGGGTTTGGGCGACTTTGCCATCGCGGCCCAGGACGCCGTGATCGCTGCACAAAACGCCGTGGTTGCCGCCGAGGCCCTGGGGCTGGGGAGCTGCTACATCGGTGATATCGTCGAGAATGCCGAGGAAGTTGCCGAGCTGCTCGATCTGCCGCCCTATACCATGCCGCTGTCGATGCTCATCATCGGCACGCCCCGTAAGGAGCGCCCGGCAATCGCGCACCCCGTGGTGAACCTGGTGCACGAGGAGCGCTACTGCCGCGCGGATGCCGCGACCATGGACGCGCAGGTGGCCGAGATGGACGCGATGTTTCGCCCGCATGCCCGCGAGGTGGGGGAGCGCGTGGTGGATATCTACACCCGCAAACACACCAGTCCCTTTATGGCCGAGATGAGTCGCTCCATGGAGTGGTGGTTCAAAAACTGGCTCGGAAAATGACGAATGTGGCAAAGGGACAGTCCCTTTGCCACATTCCATATCGCGCGATGGCATAAAGGCCGTATAAATGTTTATCTAGCTGGGAAAACAGTGCATTAAAACATGGGCCGATTGCCTATAATCCCTTCGAACATTAAAGTTGGGAGGAAACCGGCTTATGGAACAAAAGGCCAAGGAGGCAGCCTCGCACGCTGCGATTCCTGTGAGCATCTCGGCGATGCTCGTCACGCTGGGCGTGGTGTACGGCGATATCGGCACCAGCCCTATGTATGTAACCAAGGCGCTCGTTGCCGGCAACGGCGGCATCGGAAGCGTCACGGAGGAGTTCGTGCTCGGCGCGCTCTCCCTTGTCGTGTGGACGGTCACGCTGCTGACCACCATCAAGTATGTGCTCATCTCGCTGCGCGCCGATAACCATGGTGAGGGCGGCATCTTTGCCCTGTACAGCCTGGTTAAGCGCTGCGGTAAATGGCTCATCATCCCCGCCATGCTGGGTGGCGCCGCGCTGCTCGCCGACGGCATCCTGACGCCGGCCGTTACCGTTACCACGGCCATCGAGGGCCTGCGCACTATCCCGGCGGTCCATGCCGTGCTGGGCGATGATCAGGGCCGCGTCGTCGCCATTACGCTCGCCATCATCATCGTGCTCTTCTTGGTACAGCGCATCGGTACGGCCAAGATCGGTCACGCCTTTGGCCCCATCATGACGCTGTGGTTCCTATTCCTGGGCGGCACGGGTCTGTTCTTTGTCTTACAGCACCCCGCCGTGCTGCTGTGCCTCAACCCGCTCCGCGGCATCGCCTTTTTGTTGAGCCCCAACAACCACGCGGGCATCATGATTCTGGGCAGCTGCTTCCTCGCCACCACCGGTGCCGAGGCGCTCTACTCCGACATGGGCCACGTCGGCCGCGGCAACATCTACGCTACCTGGCCATTCGTTAAGTGCTGCCTGCTGCTGTCCTATATGGGTCAGGGCGCTTGGCTTATGAACAACGCTGCCAACCCCGAGCTCATGGGCATTGCCGACCTCAACCCGTTCTACCAGATGCTCGCCCCGGGCCTGCGCCCGTTTGCCGTCGGCCTTTCCACCGTCGCGGCCATCATCGCCTCGCAGGCGCTCATCACCGGCGCATTCTCGCTGGTGTCCGAGGCCAGCCGCCTGGACCTTATGCCGCACATGCAGGTCTTCTACCCTGCCGAGACCAAGGGCCAGCTCTACATCCCCATGGTCAACAACGTCATGCTTGTCGGCTGCGTCATCGTGGTGCTGCTGTTCCAGAACTCGGCGCATATGGAAGCCGCCTACGGCCTTGCCATTACGCTGACTATGATGTGCACCACGCTGCTGCTCTTCTTCTACCTGCACGAGGAGCGCAAGCTCAAGGTTGCTCCGTGGATCTTCGCGGCCTTCTTCCTTTTGCTCGAAGGCTTCTTCTTCGTGAGCTCGCTCACCAAGTTCTTCCACGGCGGCTACTTCACCATCCTCATGGCTGCACTCATCATGGGCATTATGGTGTGCTGGTACAACGGCACGGCGGTCGAGCAGCGCCAGTTTACGCTGCTGCCGCTGCGTAGCTACCTGCCGCAGCTCAAGCGCCTGCGCGACGACGACCGTTACGAGCGCATGAGCGACAACATCGTGTACCTGACCAAGGACACCCATACCGACTACATCGACCGCGATATCGTCTATTCGATCTTGGACAAGCATCCCAAGCGTGCCCACGCTTGGTGGTTTGTGAATGTCGAGACCATGGACGAACCGCACACCTTTGCCTATTCGGTCGAGACGTTCGGCACCGACTACGTGTTCCGCGTGCATCTGTACCTGGGCTACAAGATTAACCAGCGCGTCAATGCCTACTTGCGTCAGGTTGTTCAGGACCTGGCCGCCACTGGCGAGCTGCCGCCGCAGACGCATGACTACTCGGTCTACAAGGATCCGGGTAACATCGGCACGTTCAAGTTCGTCCTGATCCGTAAGCTGCTGGCACCCGAAAGCGATGTGGAGCCGAGCGAGCGTACGGCTATCACGCTCAAGTACATCATCCGCCGTGCCGCCGGCACGCCCGCGCGTTGGTACGGCCTGGAGAACTCCAACGTGAGCTTTGAGTACGTGCCGCTGTTCACCAAGTTCAAAGCCGTGAACAAGATGCAGCGTCTGGCTCCCAACGAGCGGCCGTAGGCGCCGACAGGTTGCACGGAGTTGGTTTTCGATGGACAAGATTGAGGCCGGGGAGGCAAACATGGATGCAAAGATGCTTGATGGCCGCGAGGTGGTTGCCGAGCTGGTACGTGAGGCACGCGCCGACGCCGCCGAAGATCGGTTTTTGACGAACCGTGCCAACATGGATATGGCCGACCGCGTGATCTCGATCGTGGCACTGGTATTTGGAGCGGTGTGCGTGTGTGCCCTGCTCGCGCACGTGCTGTTTGTCTAGCGACCGCCGGTTGCAAAGGCTATACACTTGGAACCACCACAAGGGAAACCACCACAAAGGTGCCTGTCCCCTGTGGTGGTTTTTGTTTTTGAGAGAGGGGCGGGGCGCTGATGGACGTCCGTACGGACGGTGATATTGCCGATAGCTTTTGGTGGCGGCGCACAACGCTGACGCGCCGCACTCCTCTGTATGACGCCTGCGTGTCGGTGGGGCTGTTGGTCGCGGCGACGATTGTGGGCGCGCTGCTCGACCATCCGGGTCTCGCGCCGAGCATCATGATTGTCTATGTGTTCGCCGTTCAGCTGTGCGCATTCTTTACCTGGAGTCGCCTGTATTGCTTGCTGAGCTCGGCTGCCGCCGTGGCGCTCTACAACTTCTTGTTTGTCGACCCGCGCTACTCGCTGTCGCTTATCGACCGCGTCTATCCCGGCATGTTCTTCATCATGTTTGTGGTCTCGCTCGTGTCGAGCTCGATTGCGTTGGCCCTGCGCCGCGCCTTGGCACAGGCTGCCGCTAGTGACCGCCGAACGCATATGGTGCTCGAGACCAACCGCATGCTGCAGCGGTGCGCCGATCAGCAGCAGATTGTCCATGCCATGGCAACGCAGCTGGCGCGTCTTTCGGGCTGTCCGGTCGTGTGGTACAGCGCCGACGCCGAGGGCGATGACCTGCTGCCGCGTGCGACATACACGGCCGTGGGCGATGCCGCGCCGGTGCATGAACTGGCGCCGCAGATGCCGCCGCGGCTCTCGGCGTCCGCCTATGTGGGAACGCCGCTCGATGCCACTTATGGCGGCTCGGCGTTTTATGGCATCTACCTGACGGTTCGCACGGGCGACGGCTTCGTGCGCTCGAGCGACCCCGCCTCGGTGGTGGGCGTGCTGGCTATCGTTGCCGAACCCGACGTGCTAACGCACGAGGAACGGACACTTGCCGATGCCATCGTGAGCGAAGGCGAGCTGGCGCTCGATCGCGCCCGCGCCATGGAGGCCCGCGAGGAGGCGGCGGTGCTTGCCAAAAATGAGCAGCTGCGCGCCAACCTGCTGCGCTCCATCTCGCACGACCTGCGCACACCGCTTACCAGTATTTCGGGTAATGCCGACGTGCTGCTCGACCAGGGCTCGACCGGCACCGCCGTGCTCGATGCCCAGACGCGCCGCGGCCTGCTTCTATCCATTCGCTCGGATGCGCTGTGGCTCAACGCCACCGTCGAGAATCTGCTCGCCATCACCAAGCTCGAGGGCGGCGGTATGCGTCTGTCGACTACGCTCGAGCTCATGGACGATATCGTCGAGGAGGCGCTGCGCCACGTGAACCCTGCCGTGCGCGAGCACGACCTTAAGGTGGTGGCGTGCGATGAGCCGGCGCTTGTCAACGTCGATGCGCGCCTGATGGTGCAGCTGGTGGTCAATCTGGTGAACAACGCCATCACCTATACGCCCGCGGGCTCGCATATCATGATTTCGATTAACGTCGACGATGGACGCGTGGCGTGCTCGGTGGCCGACGATGGTCCGGGCATCGCATCCGAGGACCGCGAGCGGATCTTTGAGTCGTTCTATACCGCCAACCATGGTCTGGCCGACAGCCACCGCAGCGTTGGCCTGGGTCTTTCGCTCTGCCGTTCCATTGCGTTGGCGCATGGCGGTAGCATAGAGGTTGCCGCGGCGGACCCGCACGGTTCGGTCTTTACGATTGAACTTCCCGCCGCCGACGTTTCGTTTGATAAGGAGTAGCGCTGTGCCGAACTCTGCCGTAAAACCGCTCATCTTGGTCGTTGAGGACGACCCCGCCGTTCGCAATCTTATTGTTGCCGCGCTCGAGGCGCACGGCTTGCGCCATATGGCTGTGGAGACCGCCCATGCCGCCATCGCCGCTGCCTCATCGCAGGCGCCGAGCATTGTGCTGCTCGATCTGGGCCTGCCCGATATGGACGGCGTCAAGGTGGTGGAGTCGGTGCGCGCATGGTCGGGCATGCCGATTATCGTGGTCTCGGCGCGCAGCGAGGATGCGGACAAAATCCGCGCGCTCGATGCCGGTGCCGACGACTATCTGACCAAGCCGTTTTCGGTCGAGGAACTGCTCGCGCGCATTCGCACGACGCTCAGGCGCCTTTCGTATGCGCAGACGGGCGGCGTTGTCTCCGAGGGCTCGTTCGATACCGGTGAGCTGCATATCGATTTTGATGCCGGCATCGCCACGATGGATGGCGAGGAACTGCATCTGACGCCGATCGAGTATAAGCTCCTGTGCCTGCTGGCGCATAACGCCGACAAGGTACTGACGCACCAGTTTATCCTGCACGAGATTTGGGGCACGGCGAC
Source organism: Collinsella sp. (assembly GCA_036426035.1). Taxonomy (GTDB): domain Bacteria; phylum Actinomycetota; class Coriobacteriia; order Coriobacteriales; family Coriobacteriaceae; genus Collinsella. The sequence goes on along the minus strand of JAXJPE010000051.1, from coordinate 19,444 downwards.
CAAGAGCGACCTGGCGAGCCTGCGTGTCTTTATGGGCACGCTGCGCAAGAAGATCGAGTCCGACCCCGCGCATCCGCGCTATATCCAGACGCACGTGGGTATTGGTTACCGATTGGTCATCCAGGGATAGGTCGGCATCCGCCATCCCAATATGAGTTGCGGTGAAATACGGACGGAAATGGCCTATTTGGCGGCCAAACAGTCCATATTCCACCGCAACTTTGTTTATTTGCCCCTGGGTTTGCTGGCGTAGAACTTCTTCTTTTTGGGCTTGCCGGCGGGGGAGGGTTTGCCGTCGCCGCGCGGCCCTCGGTCTCCGGCCTGCGCGTGCGCGGGTACTGCCGCGCGAGGCTTGCGGGCCTCGGGGTTGCGCAGCTCCTCGACACGCTCGGCAATCTCCTCGGCGCTAAAGCCGACCTCGGCCATGGCGTCCTCAATGGGCAGGCGGCGCACGATATAGCAGTGGTGCACCTTCTGGTTGCGTGCGAAATCCTCGGGGATGGTCTGCGCCGTAATGTCCTCCAGCACCACGCCCGCGCGCGCGAGCTTGCGTGTCTCGGGGCGGAAGCCGCGCAGGTTGCAGCTAAAGATGGCGTGGCCGCCCTGTGCGAGCAGGCGCGATACGCCGGCCAAAAGCTCAACATGGTCGCGCTGGACATCCCAGGTGCGGCGGCCCATCTTGGACGAGTTCGAGAACGTGGGCGGGTCGACAAAGATCAAGTCCCAGCGGTTGCGCGTCTGGCGCTGGTCGCGAATCCAGGCGAGCACGTCGTCGCGCACAAAATGATGCTGCGGACCAACAAAGCCGTTCTGGCGCATATTGCGCTCGGCCCAGTCCAGGTAGGTGTTGGAAAGGTCGACCGTCACGGTCTCCTCGACGCCGCCATCGGCCGCGTAGCAGGTGGCAGTGCCGGTGTAGGCAAACAGGTTGAGGAAGCGGCGCGCCTGCTTGGCGTGCTCGCGCACCAGGTTGCGCGTGACGCGATGATCCAGGAAGATGCCCACATCCAGGTAGTCGTCAAAGTTGACGGCAAAGGTGAGCCCGCCTTCTTCGATGAGCGGCAGACGCCGGCGCGCGATGTTGGCGCGCTCGCCCGATCCGCCCTTGCCGGCGCCCTGCTTGCCGTACTGCGAGCCGCCACGCGAACGCATGCGGGCCTTGGCGTGCACATGCTCGGCCGGAACATCAAGGATGCGCGGCGCGATGGCCAAGATGTCGAGCATGCGGGCCTGGGCCAGCGCGGGGTCGATGGTCTTGGGCGCGGCGTATTCGGCGATGACGAGCCAGCGGCCCGGCGTCTGCGGGCAACCCTCGTACAGGTCGATGGCAGCGGAGTAGTCGGGCAGGTCGGCATCGTAGACGCGATAGCAGCTCACGCCCTCGCGCTTGGCCCACTTGCGGCGCAGACGGGCATTCTTGCGCAGGCGGTTGGCGAACTGCTCGGACTCCGGGATGAGCACGGGCAGCGGCTTGCCGTCGCCCAAGTCGAGCGTGGCGGCAGGTTCGGGCATGGAGGAAGCGGCGGCTTCGTCGTTGGCTTCGTTGGCATCCGCAACCTCGGCCTCGGCATCCGCGCTGGTCGCAGCCTCAAACGCTGCAGCGGCGTGGTCGAGTGAGGGCCAAACCTCAAGAGCCGCCTCCTCGTTATTGGGCATGACGGCGATCGAGCGCTCGGGCTCGGCGTGGAGCGCGCGGGCCAGCAAGCCGTCGCGGGTGAGAGCGGCGACCGGCGCCGAAGCGAGCTCGGGGGCGCGGCGCAGCTCGCCGATGAGCGTCATGGCATCGTGCATGAGCGAAAGCGGGGTCTCGGTCGTGTCCGCGACCAGGGCGGCACCGGCGACGGCGCCCGCATGGTCCAGCACGGTGGCGGGCTTGGCGGCACAAAAGTCGACAAAACGCTTGTAGCCGGCGCACTTGACCATGCGCTCGGCAGTCTTGCGGGCGGCGGGGTCGATGTCTACGGCCACGATGCGCGCCTGGCGCTCGCGCGCTGCCGCCTCGCGCTCGCGCGCCTCGGCAAGCAGCTGCTCCCACAGGACAGCGTCGTGCAGCTGCCAGCCCTCAAAGCCCCAGCGCTCGCGTGCGGCGCCCGGGGCGCGGTCGGTCAGAATGTTCACGGCCTCCAGCAGCAGACCGCCGCCGGCGCACGAGGCATCGATCAGCGTGGGAAGGGCTTCGTTTTCGTAATCGTCGGCCGTCAGCTCGCGCTCGCATAGTGCGGTCCAGCCGACCTGCGCCAGCACCAGGGCGGCGTAGTCGGGGCGCAACACGTGTGCGCCCTCGCCGGCACGAGTCGCAGCGGGCGGCAGACGCTTGAACAGCGGGTCGCCCGAAAGGTCCAGGCTGATGCTCGCGCGGCGCTGACGCAGCGAAAGCAACAGGTGAACATCGGGGTCGGCGGCATCGATGTCGGCGCGACGGCCCGTGGTCTCGGCCAGACGGTCGCACAGCGCGTCTTTGGCGCGCAGGGCCGAGAAGCGCGTGTTGCGCAGCTGCTCGGTCACGCCGCGGGCGGTGATGGCGATGGTGGCGCCGGGGCGGATGATGGTCTCCCAGGCGATGTCGTAAACGCTATCGTACAGTTCATCGGCATCCTGCGCCTCAAAGCGCCCGAGTACCACGAACACACGGCTCGCCAGGCGCGACCACAGACAGGCGCGGTAGCCTTCTTCGAGCTCGCCCTCAAATGTAGCGCGGCCCTTCAGCCGGCGAACATGCGAAAGCCCGAGGCGTTTAAGCTCATCGGCGAGTGCGGACTCAAAGCCCTCGGGGCAGCTTGCGTAAAATTCCATGGGTGACCTCTCTGGTTGCGTCGCTCCATTATATGATGGATACTTCGTTTACTCTCGCCCCCGAAAGGAACCCATATGATTGATGCGTGCCCCGATTCCGCCGTGCTCTTTTTTGACGTGGACGGCACGCTGACGTCGTTCGATCCCGACAACATGACCGACAAGGACTTTTCGGCGGTTCACCCCTCGCAGGCGGTCGTCGAGGCGTTTCATCGTCTGCGCGACGCGGGACACCATGCATTTATCTGCACGGGTCGTCCCTTGTGGCTGATTGCCGATGGCCTGCGCGCGCTGAACCCGGCGGGTGTCGTTGCCATGGCGGGAGCGACGCTCGAGGTCGAGGGCTGCGTGGTGCATGAGGACTGCTTTGACGAGGACGTTATTGAGGAGCTTGCACGCCGTATGGCCGCGGCAGGGATTGAAGCCTTTTTCGAGACCAACGTGGCTACTTTTGCCCTGGAACCCGCGGGTGTTGAGCAGTCGTCTCTGATCGGCACTTCTGTGGTGCACAGCACCGAGGAAATGCGCGTCGACGGCCGTCTGCGCGTGGGCAAGGTAGGCATCGTCGCGAGCGACCTGGCTCGCGTAGCCAACGATGATGGCTTTATCGATCGCGAGTTTGAGCTGTGCAACACCGGTGGCCAGAATCGCGAGCTGAGTCCCAAGGGCATCGACAAGGGCGTGGGCGTGGCGCGAGCGCTGGCGTATCTGGGCCGTGAGGGAAATGCGCGCACCTTTGGCTTTGGCGATTCGGGTAACGACCTGGGCATGCTCGCTGCGGTCGAGACGGCTGTCGCCATGGGCAACGCCATGCCCGAGGTCAAGGCGCTCGCCGACTACGTGACTGATGATGTCGCACACGACGGCACCGTCACAGCGATGCAGCATTTCGGCCTCATCTAATGAATCCCGCGTTCTGACGTTTGCTTAAACTGCGACTCTTTGCTTTTGCATGCTCAATCGATTTATCAATCCAAACACTGAGGTGTTTATACCGTTCGCCGAGAAGATAAAAAACCGCAGTTAACGCCTTGATAAACGTAGGTAAAGTGTTTATCAGTTTATCGGCCGTATGCTAACGAAAGGAATCAGGCAGATGGCAATCAAGGTGTTCGCTGACGGTGCAAACCTCGAGGGCATGCTCGACATGTACGAGAACGGCAACGTTCAGGGTTTCACGACCAACCCGTCCCTTATGAAGAAGGGCGGCGTGACGGATTACCGCGCGTTTGCCAAGGAGGTCCTGACCCATATCACCGATGTGTCCGTCTCGTTTGAGGTCTTTGCCGACGACGTCGAGACCATGGAGGTCGAGGCGCGCGAGATCGCTACCTGGGCCGAGAACGTCTACGTCAAGATTCCGTGCGTGACCACCAAGGGCGAGTCCACCGCCGAGCTGGTCCGCAAGCTTTCCGCTGACGGCGTCAAGGTCAACGTCACTACCATCTTTACGCCTAAGCAGGTCGATGAGATGGTCGAGGCCGTTGACACCGAGACGCCGTCCATTATCTCGCTCTTTGCCGGCCGTATTGCCGATACCGGCGTCGATCCCATTCCGTTTATGACGGAGTCGGTCAAGAAGGCCGCCGCCAAGCCCAACTGTGAGGTCCTGTGGGCGTCCACGCGCGAGCTCATTAACATTTACCAGGCAGAAGCCTGCGGTTGCCAGATCATCACGGTGCCCAACAGCATCCTGGCCAAGCGCAAGAACATCGGTCGCGACCCGTACGAGGTCTCGCTCGACACCGTGCGCGGCTTTGCCAAGGATATCGCCTCGCTCGGCTTTCATATTCTGCCGTAAGCAAGGGTACCCCCTGTAGCGACGTGCAAAATCGCGAGTATTCAGCAAGGTAAAGGTCTTTATCAGTTAACCGAAGCATGGAACGGCCCCCGTTCTGGCTCTAATGTCGCTAAAACGGGGGCTGTTTTTGACGTTATTGTCTCTGTGGGGCGTTCGGAACGGCGGAAATTGCAGAATACTCGCGATTTTGCACGTCGCTGCAGGGGGTACCTTTGCTTTGGCGGTTTACTTGCCCTGCACCATGGTGAGGGAGATCTTCTTGCGGTCGCGATCGACCTTTTCAATCCACACCTTGACCGTGTCACCGACGCGCACCACGTCGCTCGGGTGCTTGACAAAGCGGTTGGCCAGTTTGGAGATGTGCACGAGGCCGTCCTGGTGCACGCCCACGTCGACGAACGCGCCAAAGTCGACGACGTTGCGCACCGTGCCCTTGAGTTCCATGCCGGGCTCCAGGTCATCGATGGAAAGTGCTGAGCGGCTAAAGACCACCTCGGGCGCGTCGTCGCGCGGGTCGCGACCGGGCTTCTTGAGCTCGTTGACAATGTCGATGAGCGTCAGGGTACCGCAGTCTAGGTCGCTGGCCAGCGCCGAGATGCTGCCCAGACGGCGCTCGATGTCGGGCACGCCGCCGCGGCTGAGCTCGCTTGCCGCAACGCCGGCGCGCTCCAGGACGGCCGTTGCCACCTCGTAGCTCTCGGGGTGGACGCTTGTCGCGTCGAGCGGGTTCTTGCCACCGCTGATGCGCAGGAAGCCCGCGGCGTTGAGATATGCCTTGGGTCCCAGTTTGGGGACCTTCTTAAGCTGGCGGCGATCGGTAAAGGCACCGTTTTCCTCGCGGTAGGCCACGATATTCTTGGCCACGCTCGGCGTGATGCCCGATACGTATCCCAGCAGGCTCGCGCTTGCGGTGTTGACGTCGACGCCCACGCGGTTGACGACGTCCTCCACCACGTGGCCCAGGGTGCGCGAAAGCTCGGCCTGGTCAAGGTCGTGCTGGTACTGGCCAACGCCGATGGACTGGGGCGGAATCTTGACGAGCTCTGCCAGCGGGTCTTGCAGGCGGCGGCCCAGGCTCATGGCGCCGCGCACGGTGACGTCCAGGTCGGGGTATTCCTGACTGGCGAGCTCGGAGGCGGAGTATACCGATGCGCCGGCCTCGTTGACGATGGTGTATCGCAGTCCAGGCGCCTGCTCGGCGATGAATTCGGAGACGACTTCCTCGGTCTCACGGCTAGCGGTGCCGTTGCCAATGACGATGGTGTTGACGCCGTCCTTCTTGACGAGGCGGGCGAGCTCGTGCTTGGTGCCGGCGACGTCGTGGCGCGGCTTGGTGGGATAGACCACGCCGTGGTCGAGCAGCTTGCCGGTCTCGTCCATGACGGCGACCTTGCAGCCGGTGCGGTAGCCCGGATCGAGCGCGAGCACGCGGGCGCCGCGCACGGGGCGTGCCGAGAGCAGGCCCTCGAGATTCTTGGCAAAGACGTTGATGGCCTCGGTCTGGGCGCGAACGGTGAGTTTGGCGCGGGCCTCGCGCTCCAGCGAGGGGGCCATGAGGCGCTTGTAGCCGTCGGCGATGGCGGCATCGAAGACGGGCGCGAATACGCCCTGGCGTCGGGGCCAACGGCTGCCGAGGCGTGCCGTGGCGGCGGCGCCGTCGACGTTCACGCGCACGCGGAGCTTGCCCTCGCGCTCGCCGCGGTCGATAGCCAGCACGCGGTGGTTGGGTATACGGCGCAGCGGCTCGTCAAAGTTGTAGTAGGGCTCGTAGGGGGTCTTCTCGGCGGGGTCTGTGGCTTCGACGACGATATCGGCGGTGTTCTGCGTAAAGGCGCGCAGGTCGGCGACGTTCTCGGGGTCCTCGGCCACCGTCTCGGCCACGATGTCCGCCGCCCCGGCGAGCGCCTTTTCGGGCGTGTTGAAGCCGGCGTCCTCGTTGACGTAGGCCGCGGCGGCATCGAGCGCGCTGCCCTTGGCCGAGGCCTGCATGATGATCATGTTGGCAAGCGGCTCCAGGCCGGCCTCGCGGGCCTTCTGCGCGCGGGTCATACGCTTTTTGCGGTAGGGCTTGTAGAGGTCCTCGACACGCTGGAGCTGCGTGGCCTCGCGAATTTGCTGCTCAAGCTCTGGCGTGAGTTTGCCCTGGGCGTCGATGAGCAGAATGACGTCCTCTTTGCGCTGCTCAAGATTGCGCAGGTAAGACAGACGCTCGTCGAGTGCGCGCAGGGCGACGTCGTCCATGCCGCCCGTGGCTTCCTTGCGGTAGCGCGAGATAAAGGGGATGGTGTTGCCCTCGTCGATGAGTTTGACGGCCGCCTCGATGTTGGCGGCCTTAAGGTTGAGCTCGCGGGCGAGCTGGGCGATAAGATCCATGGGACTCCTTGCGTTTAAGGTGCGTTTGCAACACAGGGCTACCAAGGATACCACCCGTCCCAAAAGGCTGTTTTGGGGCCGCGCCACGAAAACGGCCTATCTACTACGTTTTACCCGTAGGGGCTGACCATACCTGGGTTTTCCGAAAGTCGGCAAGCCGTTTACCTGCGGTTTTTATCTCGCGAAATTCGGCATGCTTGAGGGTGATCGGTTAAACGTAGTAGATAGGCCCATTTCGTGACGAACGAACCAAGCTGAGGCGCAAAATAGCCTCGCTCCAGAATAATCGTCGGCAAGGTAGCAAAATGCCCCGCGGGCAGGAGGCTGCTCGCGGGGCAAAGAAGAGGGGCTTGTTGGCGGCGGGCCAAGGCGCTCGGCGGGGAGTTTGCCGCGACCCGCTCTTAAGGCATTACAGCTCGACGAGCTGGCCGGTCTCGGCGGCCTCCTTGATGGCGTTGAGAAGCGTGAGCGTCTTGACGTTATCGGCGGGGGTCACGACGGGCTCGACCTCGCGGCGGACGACCTTCACAAAGTGCTTGAGCTGCATCTTGTGCGGCAGCGCCGGGTCCACGGCCGGAATCTCCATCTGCAGCGGCTTGTGCCAGTTGGAGGCGCCGTCGTAGGAGAACTGGTGCAGGCGGGGCAGCGACAGGGCGCCCTTGGTGCCACCGATAAAGTAGGCGTCGGCGTCGAAGGGACGGTACTGCGGGTCCTCGCGGGCGGTGGCCTCCCAGTTCCAGGGGCTGGCGGTGGCGTCGGAGATGGTCATGCTTGCGAGCGCGCCATCGGCAAAACGGACGTTGACCACGGCGGAGTCCTCGGTCTCAAAACCGCGGGCGGCGCTGGACTGCATACCCTGGACGGCAACGGGCTCGCCCAGCAGGTAGCGGAGCAGGTCGACGTCGTGCACCAGGTTGACCAGGATCGGGCCGGCACCCTTCTTGCGGCGCCACTCGACATCGAAATACTCGTCATTCTTATAGATCATGTAGTGGAAGCTCGACACGGTGAGCTTGCCCAGCTCGCCGGACTCGATGATCTCCTTGGCCTTGTTGACGAAGGGGTTGTGGCGACGGTGCTGGCCCACGAGTACGGGCACGCCGGCGGTCTCGGCCTCGGCGGCGAAGGCCTGGGCATCTTCCAGGTCGTTGGAGATCGGCTTTTCGACCAGCGGAACGATGTTGCGCTTTACGGCCTCGCGGGCAACGCCCAGGTGCAGGTCGTTGGGGGTGGCGATAATGACGGCCTCGGGCTTGACCTCGTCCATCATCTGGGCGGGATCGGTGTAAAACGGCACGCCGGCGGCCTCGGCCGTGGCGCGGGCGCCCTCAAAGGCGTCGGCGATGGCGACGAGCTCGGCCTCGGGCTCTTCGGTGACAAAGCGGATGTGGTTGCGGCCCATGGCGCCGGCGCCGATAACGGCAATGCGGACGGGGTTGAGCTCAGACATTTCGACTCCTTAATACTGGTGACCGGTGGAATGCGACAAAGGGGCTGTCCCTTTGTCGCATCGGTAAAACTAGGCGGACTTCTTCTTGCTGTCGGAGACCATCATGTAGACGGTGAGTACGACGGCGATGGCGGCGATCACAATGGCGCCGTAGAAGGACTGCTGGTAGGCGGCGCTGCCGGCCTCGGCGTGATACAGCACGGCGGTGATGGGCTGGCTGATCCAGGTGGAAGCGGCGTAGCCCAAAAACATGATGCCGTAGTTGACGCCGATGTTGCTGGTGCCAAAGGCGCCACCGGTGAGCGGCGGGTAGATGACGAGCAGGGCGCCAAAGCTAAAGCCGAGCAGGGCGAGCGCCACAAAGAACATGCTCTGCGTAAAGCTCATCGACATGATGACGAGTGCGACGATAGTGACGACAAGGCTGATGAGCAGCGACTTATAGGCGCCGAGCTTGTCGATGATCTGGCCAAAGGACAGGCGGCCAACCAAGTTGGCGCAGGTGTTGACGGAGACCACCACACCGCCGAGGGCGACGGCCGCGGCGCTCGTGGGGTCGGCGAAGAGCTGGACGGCGGCGATGGAGGCAACCTTGCCCACGAGCAGGGTGCCCGCGGTGGCGGCAAAGGCAAAGGTGACAATGAGGACCCAGAAGCGCGGGGTCTTGACCATCTCGCCCGGGGTGAGGTCGCCGAAGGTGCCGGCGTGCGCGCCGCCCTTGGGGGCCTCGAAGCCCTCGGGCAGCCAACCGGCCTCGGGGGCCTTCAGGAACAGGGCGGAGGCGGCGATCATCACAAAGAAGATGACGCCGAGCGCCTTAAGGGCGCCAAAGATGCCTAGGCTCGGGATGAGCAGCGAGGCGAGCACCGGGGACAGCACGGCGGGGCCGGCGGTCGAAGCGGCCAGGGTGATGCCGGAGGCGAGACCCTTCTTGTCGATGAACCACTTTTGGCCGGTGGTGAGCGCGGGGTTGTAGCCCAGGCCGTTGCCGATGGCGGCGACGAGCGAGAACCACAGGTAGAACTGCCACGGCTCGGTGACGGTGCCGGACATGAACCAGCCCAGGCCGTAGCACACGGCGGCGGCGATCACGACGTTGCGCGGGCCGATCTTATCGGAGATGCGGCCGGCGAAGATGCCCGTCACGGCCATGATGGTCTGAAAGACCGGGAAGGCCCAGGTAAGAGCGCTGGACCACTCGGGGTAGACGGCGAGCAGGTTTTTGCTCACGACGGAATACAGCGCGATGGAGCTGATGAAGAACATGGTGACGCATGCGGCGGAAAGCACGACGGCGCGACCCTTGTTGGAGTTGGTGGAAGCCATTGGACTCTTTCTGATCGATACGGGGGAGGAGCGGGCGTATTCGCGGACCTCCCTGTTAGGTTGGCTTACTGGTCAGTCGGCTTGGCGACGCCGGACTCATCGGACCAAAGCTCGACACCCTTGTTCTTAAGGTAGTTGTCGGCATAGGCGCGACGGCCGCCGGGCTTGGCGGTGAGGTCGCCCATCATGTTGGAGAAGCCGCCATCGACCTTGATGGCGTCGCCGGTGGTAAAGTCCGAGCGCTTGGACGCCAGGAACATGACGGCGTTGGCGATATCGCTGACCTCGCCGATGCGGCGCGTGGCGATGAGGCGGCTGCGGCTCTTTTCGACCTCGGGGTCGGCGTAGAAATTGGCCGACATCGGGGTCTTAACGAAGCAAGGCTCGACGCAGTTGGAGCGGACGCCGTAGGGGCCCCATTCGGCGGCGAGCATCTTGGACATCATGTTGACGCCGGCCTTGGTGGAGCTGTACACGCCCGAGAACGTCTCGGGGGAGTGGCTGGCAACGGTCGAGATGTGCACCAGGCGACCCTGGCCGGCCTTGATCATTTCGCGACCAAAGCGCTGCGAGGTGATGAAGTAGCCGGTGAGGTTGACGTTGAGCACCTGCTCCCAGTCGCTCAGCGGCAGGTCCTCCATGGCGGCGAAGCGCAGGATGCCGGCGGTGTTGACGAGAACGTCGACGCGGCCGAAGTCGGCGATGGTGGCGTCGACGGCAGCCTGAACCTCGGCCTCGTCGGTGGCGTTCATCTTGTAACCCTCGGCGTGGATGCCAAACTCAGCGGCGAGGTCGGCGGCAGCGGCCTTGACCTTTTCCTCGTCCAGGTCGAGCAGGACGACGTTGGCGCCGTTATGGGCGAACTCGCGGCAAATCTCGACGCCCATACCGCCGAGCGCGCCAGTCACGGCGCAGACATCGCCCTCGAGCTTAAGCCAATTGCTCATAGGAACTTCCCTTCTTGTGCCTCCCGGTGGGTCGCTCCCATTAACCGACCCACGTGGTTTTCGCTGGTTATCGTATGCTTTGCATTTGCGCAGGTGAATTGCATATTTGTTAGAATGGCGTTAACCGTAGGTTTACACCGTGCGATGCAGTTTTTCTCAATTGAGCGCGTGACCTGCGAAAACAACCCCCTGTGGCACCATGTGGCCACAGACACGAAAACGGGAGATTGACGTGTACGATCGACGACTTGAGGCCATATCGGCCGCCGCGGAGCTGGGAAGCTTCTCGCGTGCGGCGGCAAAATTGCGCGTGTCGACCCCGGCGCTCGTCAAGCAGGTGTCGGGATTTGAGGCCGAGTTTGGCATCACGTTGTTCGAGCGCTCGCATTCTGGTGTTAAGGTGACGCCGGCAGGTGCCCTGCTGGTGGACGATGCGCGTTCGATCATGCGGCAGTCCGAGGACGCGCTACGCCGTGCCCGACGCGCGGCAGGCGATGGCGGGGCCGTGCGTCTGGGCGTGTCGATGATGTGTCCGGGGCGCCAGACGCTGTCGATGTGGACGGGCGTACACGAGCTGGAGCCATCGTTGCGCTTCGAGATCGTGCCGGTGAGCGACCTCTACGACGAACGCGAATCCGTCATGCGCAGCTTGGGCCGCGAGATCGATGTGGTGCAGTCGAGTTTTTCGACCCCGCGCTGGGGTGACGCCTGCCAAAAGCTCCGCATTGTTAACGTGCCGTTTTATATCGACCTGCCGCGCACGAGCCCGCTGGCGCGCAAGAATCGCATTACGGTCGCCGACTTGGAGGGTATGCGTCTGCGCGTGCTCCGCCACGGCAACGACGCTATGGACAGCCTGCGCATCGATCTTTTGGCAGACGGCGGCGTTGACGTGATCGATGTGGACAGCTTCGACTTTGCGCTCTTTAACGAGGCGGAGGAAAAGGGCGACGCGGTGCTCACCTGCGGAGCGTGGTCGGGGGTGCACCCGGCCTTTGTGGGCGTGCCGTTCCTGTGCGGGCGAGAGGTGCCGGTCTTTTTGCACTATCCGCTCGAGCCAACCCTTCAAGTCCAAAAATTCGTCAACGCCATGGCCCAACTCCTCAGTAGCTAATTTAGGACGGGGCTCTTTTAGCTGCATCGGGCATGGTCCCGGATAAGGGGTCGAATTATATCGGGGCCTGTTTATTCGGCAAGCAGCACCTGCAGGTAATCGCGCTTTCTGTGGAGGACGCGGTCGATATAGACCTTCTTGTGGAAACGGTAAAACGCGAGATAGTTGTCACAGGCCACGAACCGGTAATCGGAGCGCAGGGGATAGATTGAAGATAGTGGCGTACCCGACTCTGGGAAGCTGGATAGCAGGTCTATCCGAGCGAGGATGCCCTCTACGATTCTCTCCGCTGCTGCGGGATTGTCCTGTTCGACGGCAATGTAGTCCCAGATGTCGTCGAGATCTTGTAGAGCCAGCGGAGAGTAGACGACCTCGCAGCTATGCATGGCTTGCGGCCTTGCGGCGGAAGTGCTCGGCGACGTTGTCCGACGAGACCCATCCGCTCTCGTCACCCGAGCTGCGCCCGCGCTCAAGCTCCGACATCAGCGTGCTGATGGCGCAAAACCGGTCGTAATCTTTCATGTCGAGCACCGCGTAGCAACCGTGCCCGTTTTTGGTCAGGAACACCGGGGAGCCCTCGTGGACATCGGAGAGCACCTCGTTGTAATTGCGTAAATCGGAAACAGGCTTAATGGCAGGCATATAAGGCTCCAATCGATGTACGGGAACTTACGATAAATTATACGAATAATATGCAGCGCCCGCCAGCCAAAACAGCCCCACACAAAACGAGGCCCTGGCCAGTTGGCCAGGGCCTCACAAACTTTTATTCCATTCAAATGACGGGCTGATTGCGCGCAGGAGGGTTCCCCGGGGCGGCGGGGTATTTCCTCCGCGCGCAGTTTCGCAGCGCAGCGAGAATGTTTGAGCACGGAGGAATTACCCCGCCGCCCCCGGGGCACCCTCCGTCAGTAGCCGGTCCTACTCGAGCTCAAACGCACCCGTATACAGCTGGTAGTAATACCCGTGCTTGGCAATCAGCTCGTCATGGCTGCCGCGCTCGATAATCTGCCCGTGATCCAGCACGCAGATCAGGTCAGAGTTGCGCACGGTGGAGAGACGGTGCGCGATCACAAACGTGGTCCTGCCCTCCATCAGCGCATCCATGCCACGCTGCACCAATGCCTCGGTGCGGGTGTCGATACTCGACGTGGCCTCATCCAGAATCATCGCGGGCGGGTCGGCCACCGCGGCGCGCGCAATGCTGATCAGCTGGCGCTGGCCCTGCGAGAGTCCGCTGCCATCGCCCTCAAGCACGGTGTCGTAGCCCGCCGGCAGCATGCGGATAAACCCGTCGGCGTTTGCAAGCCGCGCTGCCTCGATGCACTGCTCGTCCGTGGCGCCGGGGCAGCCGTAGCGAATGTTGTCCATGACGGTACCGGTGAACAGGTTCACGTCCTGCAACACCACACCGAGCGAACGGCGCAGGTCGGCCTTGCGGATCTTGTTGACGTTGATGCCGTCGTAGCGGATCTTGCCGTCGTCAATGTCGTAGAAGCGGTTGATAAGATTGGTGATCGTGGTCTTGCCGGCGCCCGTCGCACCAACGAGCGCGATCTTCTGCCCGGGCTCGGCTTCGAGCTCGATATCGTGCAGCACGAGCTTTTGGGGCACATAGCCAAAGCTCACATGATCGAGCATAATATGCCCCTTGAGCGGCACGAGCCCGCAGCCGCCATCGTGATGTGGGTTCTTCCAGGCCCAGCGCTCGGTTCGCTCGCTCGTTTCGACAAGCGCGCCGTCCGCGTCCTCGCGCACGTTGACCAGCGTCACGTAACCGTCGTCGGACTCGGGCTTCTCGTCCATGAGCGTAAAGATGCGCCCGGCGCCCGCAAGCGCGATGATGATCGAGTTGAGCTGGTTGGACACTTGCGCCACGGGGTTCATAAAGTTGCGCGTGAGCGTCAAAAACGATGCGATGGCGCCGAGCGTGAACGTGTCGAAACCGGTAAGTCCCAGGTTGGGTGTCCCCGCGATGGCCATGTAGCCGCCGAGCACAGCCACCACCACATAGATCAGGTAGCCAAGTGCGTTCATCATGGGCATGATCGAATTGCCCACGCCCTGCGCGTTCGTCGCAGCCTTTGCCCAGGCACGGTTGAGCTTGCCCATTCCGGTGCGTGCGGCGTCCTCGTGACAAAAGACCTTGATGACCTTCTGCCCGCCGACCATCTCCTCGATGTAGCCGTTGAGCGCGCCGAGCGTATCTTGCTGCTCGATAGAAAACGCCCCGATGACCCCCGTGATGCGGCCCACGAACACGAGCACCGCCGCCATGAGCACGCAGACCACCACGGTGAGCCCCACGCTCGTCCAAAGCATGCACACAAAGACCGCGACCAGCGTGAATACCGAGCTTACGAGCTGCGAGAGCGACTGCGCGATCATCTGGCGCAGGGTGTCGGTGTCGTTGGTGTAGAGGCTCATGATGTCGCCGTGCGCGTGTGTGTCGAAGTAACGCAAGGGGAGCGTCTGCATGTGCGAGAACATATCGTCGCGGATGCGTTTGAGCGTGCCCTGCGCCACGGTGACCATCGCGCGGTTGTAGACGAGCGTGGCCGCAACGCCCACCACATAGACGGCGCCGATGGTGATGAGCGCGTGCGCAAGGCCCGTCCATACGGGAGCGTCGGTCGCCAAAAGCGGGACGATGTAGTCGTCGATGAGTGCCTGCAAAAACATCGACGACGCGGCGCTCGCGATGGCAGAGAGCAGAATGCACACGACGACGAGTACAAGTTGTCCTCGGTAACAGGACATATACGAGAGCAGTCGCTTGACGGTTGCCATGTCGAGTTGCATCGCGGGCATGTCGGCGCCCGGTGCCGCTCCGTTTGCGGGGCGTTTATTCTGCTTACTCATCCTCTGCCGTTCCCTTCTGCTGCGACTCAAAGACCTCGCGATAGATATCGCTTGTGTGCAAAAGCTCTTCATGCGTGCCCACCGCGCTCACGCGGCCGTCGTCCATCACGACGATCTTGTCAGCGTGCATGACCGAGCTCACACGCTGCGCGATTACGATCTTGGTCGTGGCGGGCAGGTACTCGGCAAGGCCGCGTTGGATCTTGGCGTCGGTCTTGGTGTCGACGGCGCTCGTTGAGTCATCGAGCACGAGCACGCGCGGCTTGGCCACGAGCGCGCGGGCGATGCACAGGCGCTGCTTCTGCCCGCCCGAGACGTTGGTGCCGCCCTGCTCGATCATGGTCTGGTAACCGTCCGGCAGCTGGTCGATAAACTCGTCCGCGCAGGCGAGCTCGCAGGCGCGCACCAGCTCTGCATCGTTGGCCTCGGCGTCACCCCAGCGCAGGTTCTCGGCGATGGTGCCGCTAAAGAGCTCGTTTTTCTGCAGTACCATGGCCACCTGGCCGCGCAGCGCATCGAGGTCGTAGTCGCGCACATCGATGCCGCCCACGCGCACGGTGCCCGCGGTGACGTCATAGAGACGGGCGATGAGGTTCACAAGGCTCGACTTGGACGAACCCGTGCCGCCGATGATGCCCACGACCTCGCCGCTCTTGATGGTGAGGTTTACGTCCTCGAGTACGTTTTTCTCGGCCTTGCTCGCGTAGGCAAAGCTCACGTGGTCAAACTCCACGGAACCGTCCGCAACCTGCGTGACGGCGCGACCGGGCTCGGGGCTCGCGATGTCGCTCTGTTCGTTGAGTAGCTCGGCGATGCGCTTGGCCGAGCTCTGGGCAATCACGATAAGCGTAAAGACCATGGAGAGCATCATGAGCGCCATAAGGATTTGCGTGGCGTAGGTAAAGAGTGCGGTGAGCTGTCCTGTGGTGAGGCCGAGCGCGGCGTTGTTGCCCGAGGCCACGATGGCCTTAGCGCCGAGCCACGAGATGAGTATCATGCATGCGTACATGCAGGCCTGCATGAGCGGCGTATTGAGTGCGATGAGGCGCTCGCCGCGGGCGAAGTCCTCGTAGATGCGTTGGCTGATACGGCCGAACTTGCCAATCTCGTGCTCCTCGCGGTTGAACGACTTGACCACGCGGATGCCTGCGACATTTTCCTGCACCACGTTGTTGAGCGTGTCGTAGGTAGCGAAAACGCGGTTGAAGATGCTGCTTACGCGCCACATGATGAGTCCGAGCGCGATGGCAAGGATGGGGATCACGGCCAGGAACACAAACGAAATCTGCCGGTTGATGGTAAACGACACGATCCAGCAGAACGCGAGCATCACGGGTCCGCGCACGCCCATGCGGATGATCATCATGTAGGCGTTTTGCACGTTGGTGACATCGGTGGTGAGGCGTGTGACGATCGAGCCGGTAGAGAACTTGTCGATGTTGCCGAAAGAGAAAGTCTGCACGTTGTCGTACATATCGTCGCGCAGGTTGGCGGCGAAACCCACTGAGGCGCGTGCGCCCATCCAAGCGCCGCCGGCGCCCACTCCAAATTCGAGAATGGCTAGGACGAGCAGCGCGATGCCAAGCCGCCAGACCTCGCCCATGTTGCCGGCTTGGATGCCGCGGTCGATGAGGTCGCTCATGACGAGCGGGATGGCGATCTCGAGTATCACCTCCAGGATGGAAAGTAGGATGGCGGTGACGGAGCTCTTGCGATATTGCCGCAGGCTCCGTGCAAGCGTTCGTATCATGTATGTTCCTTTCTGTACGAATCGGGCAGAAATACGTAGCAAGCTACGGAATAGGGTGTAAAGAAGCCCGTCGCAGGCGGATCGAATCCGGTGGGCGACGGGTGCTGATGAAGCTGTTGTTTATTGTTTGCAGACGTTGGCGTAGACCCGCCTGAGCATGCGGATGAGCTCCGTCTGCTCGCGCTCATCAAGGCCGGCGAGCAGTTCTCGATCGCGTTCGCGCATTGTGGCACGCATGCGGTCGCCAGCATCGTGTGCCTTGTCCGTAAGCTCAACGACCTTATTGCGTCGGTCATCCTCGGCTACCCAGGTGCACACAAAGCCGTTTTTCTCGAGCCGGCTCACGAGACCCGAGACCGTTGGGTGGGAAACCTTGAGGTTAGTTTCGATCTCTTTTTGGAGCGCTCGGCCCGCATGCTCAATGAGGTAGACGATCACCTGGCTTTGCGCAAAAGTGAGTCCTTGCTCCTTGAGGTCCGCGTCGGCAGACGCCTGCATGCGCTCGTTGATCACCTTAAACAGGGGTCCAACAGCATCTTCGGGAACCATTCCAGCCACCATCCTTTCTGTAGCATGCTACGTTTATATCACAACCCGAAGCATGCGACAAATTTACACAAAACGAGCCCCTGGCCAACCGGCCAGGGGCTCACAAACTTTTATTTCCTTCTAAATGACGGGCTGATTGCGCGCAGGAGGGTTCCCCGGGGCGGCGGGGTATTTCCTCCGCGCGCAGTTTCGCAGCGAAGCGAGAATGTTTGAGCACGGAGGAATTACCCCGCCCGCCCCCGGGGCGCCCTCCGTCAGTAACCGGTCCTACTCGAGCTCAAATGCACCCGTGTAGAGCTGATAGTAGTATCCGCGCTTGGCGATCAACTCGTCGTGGTTGCCGCGCTCGATGATGCGGCCGTGGTCCAGGCAGATGATCGCGTCGGAGTTGCGCACGGTGGAGAGGCGGTGCGCGATGACAAACGTCGTGCGGCCCTCCATGAGCTTGTCCATGCCTGCCTGCACGATGGCCTCGGTGCGGGTATCGATGCTCGACGTTGCTTCGTCCAGAATCATCGCCGGCGGATCGGCGACGGCGGCGCGCGCAATCGAGATCAACTGGCGCTGGCCCTGCGACAGCTGCGCGCCGTTGCCGGTGAGCATGGTGTCGTAGCCGTCGGGCAGACGGGTGATAAAGTCGTCCGCTCCCGCGAGCTTGGCCGCCTTGATGCACTCCTCGTCGGTGGCGTCCAGGTTGCCGTAGCGGATGTTGTCCATCACGGTGCCGGTGAACAGGTTCACGTCCTGCAGCACCACGCCCAGCGAGCGACGCAGGTCGGACTTGCGAATCTTGTTGACGTTGATGCCGTCGTAGCGGATCTTGCCGTCGGCAATGTCGTAGAAGCGGTTGATGAGGTTGGTGATGGTCGTCTTACCGGCACCGGTGGCACCGACAAACGCGACCTTCTGGCCCGGCTTGGCATATACGGACACGCCGTGCAGCACCTCGTGGTCGGGCGTATAGCCAAAGTCCACGTTATCCATGACCAGGTCGCCACGCAGCGGCACGTACTCGATCTCGCCGGTCGCGCGGTGCGGGTGCTTCCAAGCCCACATGCCGGTGTGGTGGTCGGCCTCCTCGAGCTGCCAGGTGTCGGGATTCACCTGTGCGTTGACAAGCGTCACGTAGCCCTCGTCGGCCTCGGGCTCCTCGTCGAGTAGCTCAAAGATACGCTCGGCGCCGGCAAGGCCCATGACCACGGCGTTGATCTGCTGCGAGATCTGGCCGATCTGGCCGCAGAACTGCTTGGTCATGTTGAGGAACGGCACCACGACGGCGATGGAGAGCGCCATGCCCGAGAGGCTCAGGTTGGGCACGCCCAGCGCCAGGAAGATGCCGCCGGTCAGCGCGACCAGCACGTAGAGCAAGTCGCCCAGGTTCCCGAGGATCGGCATGAGGATGTTGGCGTACATGTTGGCCTTCTGCGAGACCTCGAAGAGCTTCTCGTTGCGCTCGTCAAAATCGGCCTCGGCGGCGGACTCGTGACAGAACGCCTTGACGACTTTCTGGCCGTTCATGACTTCCTCGATATGGCCCTCGACCACGCCGAGCTCGGTCTGCTGCGCGATAAAGAAGCGCGCGGAGTTGGAGCCGAGCAGCTTGGTCATAAAGGTCATAAAGGCGACGCCGGCAATGATGACCAGGCACATCCACACGCTGTAATACAGCATGATGAAGAACACGGTGACGATGACGATGATCGTCATGAGCAGGTTGGGCAGCGACTGGCTGATCATCTGACGCAGCGTGTCGATGTCGTTGGTGTAGTGGCTCATGATGTCGCCGCGCTGGTGCGTGTCGAAGTAGCGAATCGGCAGGTCCTGCATGCGGTTGAACATCTTTTCGCGCAGCTTCTCGAGCGAGCCCTGCGTGATGACGGCCATGGCGCGGTTCCAGAAGAGCGAGGAGGCGATGCCCACGGCATAGATGCAGCCGAGGGTGGTCACAAGCTTCAAGATCTTGGGCTGCGCGGCCGTCCAGTCGCCCGACTGCCACGATTCGCTAATGACCTGCAGCGCGCTTTGGAGAAACGTAGCGCCGATGGAATTGATGATGGCGCAGAGCACCACGCCGGCGACGACGAGGGGCAAAAGCACCGGGTAGAAGCCAAAGAGCATCTTGATCAGGCGCGGCAGGGTGCCGCCCTTGCGGTTGAGCGCGCGCTCGGCGGTCGTTGCCTTACTCATGTGCCTCGCCTCCTTCCTGGGTCTGAGCTTGCGTTGCGGTCGTGTCGGTGTTGTCTGCCGCCGTGGTCGTATCGCCGGAAACGTCGCCGGCGTCCTCGCCCTCGGCAGACATCTTGTTTTGCGAGGTAAAGGTCTCGCGGTAGATCTCGCTCGTCTGGAGCAGCTCGTCATGGTTGCCGATCTGCGCGATGCGGCCGCCCTCCATGACGATGATGCGGTCTGCATCCTGCACGGAGCTGATGCGCTGGGCAATGATGAGCTTGGTCGTGTTGGGCAGGTAGCTTGCCAGCCC
>JAXJPE010000050.1:0-2749 GCA_036426035.1 Collinsella sp. | reverse complement strand
CCGCTGGCTCGCCTATCTCGAAAAGCAGGGAATCAGCGTCGAGGAATAGCGGGATATATATGGATACGAGTTATTACAACCGCTTTGGTGCCGAGGAACTTACGCGCCGCTTGTCGAGCGAGACCTTGTTGGCGCAGGGCCCCATGGGCAGTGTTCTGTTGAGTGAGTACGATGCAGCCGACATTCCACCGGCGTTTTGGAATCTGGCAGAGCCGCAGACCGTTTCTCGTATCCATCGCTTGTATGTCGCCGCCGGCGCGCAGGTGCTCATTACCAACACCTTTCAGGCATCAAGCTATGCCCTCAAGCACGACCAGATTGCGCCGTCCGTGGCGGAGGTCAATCGCGGGGCCGTCGACGATGCTCGCCAGGCGCACCCACAGCTGCTGCTGGGCTCGATGGGCCCGATTTGTATTGAGTGGTTTGCCGAGGACTCTGCCGAGTATCGTGAAATCCGAGGCATTGCGCGCGAACAAGCGCACGCCTTGCTCAATGCTGGTGTTGACGGTCTGCTGATCGAGACGGTGACGTCTATCCGTAATTTGCAGCCCATGCTTGCCGGCGCCCGAGATGCCGCCGACGGTATGCCTGTCCTGGTGAGTTTTGTCGTTGACGATAAAGGCGACCTGTTGGGCGATGGCCTCAACATCGAGGCAGCCGTTTTGTACGCCGAAAAACACGGCGCAAACTCGGTTGGTGTTAATTGCTGTTCGCTTGCGGCCGCGAACGCGGCGGTGCCCAGGATGGTTGCATCGGCGACTACTCCCGTCACGGTGCGTCCCAATGCGGGAAATCCGGTTCAGACACAGGATGGTCCCGTGTGGCATGAGGACCCCGAAGCCTTCGCTCGCGCATGCGTCGAGTGGAAGCGGGCGGGCGCCGCAATGGTAGGCAGCTGCTGCGGAACCACGGCGGTTACGACAGCCGCTATGGCAGATGCGCTCAATATATAGAACCCGAAAATGGGAGTATCGAATCACCGCCCCCGCTGGGGCGGTTTTTTTGTTGTCGGTGCGCACCTCGACGCTTTTGCCTAAACGGTGAACGAGCGTGCCGGCGGCTTGCCGGATGCCCGTTGCGGGTATACCTCATGCGTACCATGATCCAAACACTGCGAGGTGTCTGCGCGTGTGCGCGATAATTCACTTTGGAACTGACGGTTGGCGAGCTCGCGTCGACGGAGACTTTACTATCAACAACGTCGCTCGTGTCACTGATGCTATCGGCAGGCTATGGCAAAAGACGAATCCCGGTAAAACGGTATATGTAGGATTTGATACTCGGCCGCAAGCGCGCGAGTTCGCCGAGCTCGCGGCGGGCGTGATTGCCGCCCACGGGCTCGATGCCGTGCTCGTGTCTCGACCGGTGCCGACTCCCGCTCTAACGTGGGCGGCTGCGTATGACGGCGAGGCATGCGGCGCGCTTATGGTGACGGGCTCACATCATCCGCAGGGCTATCTATGCCTCAAGCTGCGGATGGGTGATGGCTCGACGGCCAACCAGGATGTCATCGAAGAGCTCGAGGAGACGATGGCCGCCGAGCCGCTGGGGCTTGAGGGGCAATACCGCACGGCAGATATCATTCCCGACTATATGCGAGCGGTGGCATCGTTTGTCGACGCGGATGCCATTCGCGCCGCGCATATGCGTGTGGTGGTTGACCCCATGGGCGGAGCTGCGCAGGGATATCTTGCCGACTTGCTTCGAGAGATTGGCGTCGAAGTCCACGAGATTCACGCCGACGAGACGACCGATAGGGGAGATATCTGCCCCGACCCGGTCGAGCCGTGGGTGGATGCTTGTGAGCGCGCGGTTGTCGAAGACGGGGCGTGCGCCGGTCTGGTGACTGATGGCGACGCCGATCGTATCGGCGCGGTTGATGAGCGCGGCAGATATATACATCCACATCAGATAATGGCGCTCGTTTTGGGCGATTTGGTCCAGTATCGCGATCTGAAGGGACGCGTCGTCGTCAACCTTTCATGCTCCACGCTTGTGCGTCGCATTGCCGAGGCGCTCGGCTGCCGCGTGGTCATCAAGCCCGTCGGTTTTAAATATATAGCCGCCGAGATGAAGAAGGGCGGCGTTCTCGTGGGCGGTGAAGAGGCCGGTGGTATCGGTATCGCCGCGCACATGCCCGAGCGCGACGGCATCCTTGCCTGCCTGATTTTGTGCGAGCTCATGGCCAAGACCGGCGCGCCCTTGGGCGTGCTTATCGATCAGCTCGAGGCGAGCTTTGGCAAGACGAGTTACGGACGTCGAGATTTGCGCCTTGAGGCCGAGGATGCCGAGACGTTGCGCACGCTGCTTCCCGGAGTGAATCCCAAGTCGATATGCGGCAAGGTACCGCAGAGCGTAAGTCATATGGATGGCTTGCGTCTGGCATTTGAAGATGACACCTGGCTGCTGATCCGTCCCAGCGGGACCGAACCGGTGGTGCGCGTGTACGCCGAGGGCTTTTCGGTGGAGGAGCGTGATGAGCTGCTGGATGCCGGCTGCGCTTTGGCCAGGGGTGCATATCGGCTGTAGCCAAGGGGCCTCTCTATATAAAGATGTGCTCGGCGAGCGGTAGCAAACGACTGGCAAACGTCAGTCAGAGGCATAGTTGTGTAGGAAATGTGTGCGCCCAGATTCCCGCCCCCGGGGCCCCTCCGGTCTGGCAATATATCTCCTTGCCGCGCGGCCCGGTGGAACCGGATGAGCCGCGGGGCGTGCACCTTGAGAACCGGATACTGCGAGGATGGACACT
>JAXJPE010000049.1:0-7639 GCA_036426035.1 Collinsella sp. | reverse complement strand
TAGTAGGCGTCCAGGTAGAGCTCCTTGATCTCGCTCATGAGCGGGTAGCGCGGGTTAGCGCCGGTGCACTGGTCGTTGAATGCCTGCTCGGTCATCTCGTCGAGGGTGTCGAGGAAGTACTGCTCGTCAACACCGTAGTCGGCGATGGTCTTCTTGACGCCGATGAAGTCCTTGAGCTCCTCGAGCTTCGTGATGAAGTTCTCGAAGACCTCCTTGTCGTCCTTGCCCTCGATGCCGCAGTACTTGGCCATCTCGGCGTAGTTGTGCAGCGCGTTGGGGTAAGGATACTGGGAGAAGGTACCCATCTTGACGGGAGCCTCGGCGGCGTTGTAGCGCATAACGCGGGTCAGGATGACGGCGTTTGCGAGGCCGTGGGGCAGGTGATGGAAAGCGCCGAGCTTGTGGGCCATGGAGTGGTTGAGGCCCAGGAAGGCGTTGGCGAAGGCCATACCGGCCATGCAGGAGGCGTTGTGCATCTCCTCGCGGGCATGCGGGTCCTTGGCGCCGTTCGTGAAGCTGGAGGGCAGGTTCTCGAAGACGAGCTTGGCAGCGCGCTCGGAGAGGCCCTTGGTGTAGTCGGAAGCCATGATGGAGACGTAGGACTCGATGGCGTGGGTCATGACGTCGATGCCGGAGGCAGCGGTCAGGCCGCGCGGGGCGGTCATGCAGTTGTCGGCGTCGACGATAGCCATGTTGGGGAGCAGCGCGTAGTCGGCGAGCGGCCACTTGATGCCGGTCTCCTTGTCGGTGATGATGGCGAACGGCGTGCACTCGGAGCCGGTACCCGAAGAGGTCGGGACGGCGACGAAGTAGGCCTTCTTGCCCATCTCGGGGAAGGTGAAGATACGCTTGCGGATGTCCATGAAGTCCATGGCCATGTCCTCAAACTTGCACTCGGGGTGCTCGTACATCATCCACATGATCTTGCCGGCGTCCATAGCGGAGCCACCGCCGACGGCGATGATGACGTCCGGCTCAAAGAGAGCCATCTGCTTGGCGCCGCGACGTGCGCACTGCAGCGACGGATCGGGCTCGACGTCGTAGAAGCAGTCGTGGGCGATGCCCATCTCGTCGAGCTTGGCCTCGATGGCGCGGGTGTTGCCATTCTTGAAGAGGAACTGGTCGGTGACGATGAAGGCGCGCTTCTTGCCCATGACGTTGCCCAGCTCGTCGAGGGCGACGGGCGTGGAACCCTTCTTAAAGTAGACCTTCTCGGGAGCGCGGAACCACAGCATGTTCTCACGGCGCTCGGCCACAGTCTTAACGTTGATCAAGTGCTTCACCCCAACGTTCTCGGAGACGGAGTTGCCGCCCCAGGAGCCGCAGCCCAGGGTCAGAGACGGCTTCATGCCAAAGTTGTACAGGTCACCGATGCCGCCGTGCGAAGACGGGGTGTTGATGACGATACGGCAGGCCTTCATGACGTGCTCGAACAGGCTGATCTTCTCGGCCTGGGCGGGGTGCACGTACAGAGAGGCGGTGTGGCCCGGGCCACCGGCGAGCACCAGGTGCTCGGCCTTGTCGACGGCCTCCTGGAAGTCCTTGGCGTGGTACATGGCCAGGACCGGGGAGAGCTTCTCGTGGGAGAACTCCTCCTTGGCGGGGTCGGTAGAGGTGACCTCGGCGATCAGGATCTTGGTCTTGGCGGGAACCTCGATGCCGGCGAGCTCGGCGATCTTGGCGGCAGCCATGCCGGGGATGCGGTGATCGAGGGCGCCGTTCTTGAACATGGCAGCACGCAGGGCCTCCATCTCGGCACCCTGCTTGACGAAGTAGCAACCGCGCTTCTGGAACTCGGCCTTGACCTGGTCATAGATGGTGTCGATGACGGTCACGGACTGCTCGGAAGCGCAGATCATGCCGTTGTCGAAGGTCTTGGAGTGGATGATGGAGTTGACGGCGAGCAGCACGTCGGCGGTGTCGTCGATGACGACCGGGGTGTTACCGGCGCCAACGCCCAGGGCGGGCTTGCCCGAGGAGTAAGCGGCCTTGACCATGCCCGGGCCACCGGTGGCGAGGATGATGTCGACGTCGCGCATGACCATGTTGGTCAGCTCGATGGAGGGGACATCAACCCAGCCGATGATGCCCTCGGGGGCACCGGCCTTGACGGCGGCGTCAAGCACGAGCTTGGCAGCGGCGATGGTGCACTTGGCGGCAGCCGGGTGCGGGGAGATGATGATGGCGTTGCGGGTCTTCAGGCTGATCAGCGTCTTGAAGATCGCGGTAGAAGTGGGGTTGGTCGTCGGGATGACGGCGCCCACGATGCCGATGGGCTCGGCGATCTTGGTGATGCCGTAAGCCTCGTCGCGCTCCAGGACACCACAGGTCTTGGTGTTCTTGTAAGCGTTGTAGATGTACTCTGCGGCGTAGTGGTTCTTGATGACCTTGTCCTCAAGAACGCCGCGGCCGGTCTCCTCGATGGCCATCTTCGCCAACGGGATACGAGCCTTGTTGGCAGCCATGGCGGCCTCATAGAAGATCTTGTCGACCTGCTCCTGCGTGTACGTAGCAAAAAGCGCCTGGGCCTCTCGCATCTGAGCGAGCTTAGCCTCAAGCGCCTCTACGTTGTCCACAATTGCGGGAGTAGTGTTTTCCGGTGACTTTTTCACCATTTGTGTCTCCTTGCGATCGGAGATTTACCCTACGCCTTGCATGATAGCAAGAAATTATTCGGCGAACGGTCAGATTCCTGTAAAAGGCACACTAAAACGCTTCAATATACTGAAGCGTTTTAACTAAACTATCTACCAGTGCATCGCCCCGCTCATTGGGGACAGGCTTACACGGGTGTTTTCGCTCATGTAAGCCTGTCCCCAATGAGTGCAAAAAGGCGCCCTCCGTAGGGGAGAGCGCCTTTGGTAAGTTCTATGTGAACGCGAGGTCTTTGACCCGGAGAGTCCGAGGTACTTGTTGGTAAGACCTTATTTAGGAGCGCGCAACCTTGCCGGACTTGAGGCAGGTGGAGCAAACGTTCATCTTGCGACGGTGACCATCGACGACGACGTAGACGCGCTGGATGTTGGGGCGGAACTTACGGTTGGTGACGCGGTGAGAGTGGCTGATGGAGCGACCGGCAACGGGGTGCTTACCGCAAACTTCGCAAACTTTGGACATAACTGACCCTCCTTGGGCGACAAACGAACATGTCGCGTTAACAAACAAGCCTGAACTATAGCACAGAAGCAGCTCCCTGTGCGTAATCTACACAGAGATATTTCTCTTTTGGCGATAGTGCCCACGCCACGGCCCTGGACGTAGATCCGATTTGCGTGCAGCAGAGGGGATTATGCCAGCTCGTGTGTGCGTTTTCAAGCTCGTCCCACAAATATATATAGGTTTATTGAGCATTGGGCTCCGTTTACGGAATGCTCTGTATTTATGCTCGCAATTCAGCTTGAGGTTGGCTACACTATCCCTTGACCATTAAAGGGGTACGAGATACCCACATGGAATTACATAGCTGCCAAAGAGCAGCCCTTCCTGTGGGTGTCTGGTTCCGCTTTGAGCGGTCGGGCATCTATTTTTTTGACTGTGTCAGCAGTCAAGACATGTGAGGAAGGAGATCGATGGGCACGACTTCCCCCAAGGCGGTCATTATGGACGAGACCGCCGTCAATCGAGCGATGACCCGCATCGCGCACGAGATTCTCGAGCGCAACGAGGGCTGTGAAGACCTCGCTCTGGTCGGCATCGTCACGCGCGGCGACCTTCTGGCAAAGAAGCTCGCCGAGGAGATCAAGGAGATCGAGGGCGTCGACGTTCCGCTCGGCAGTCTCGACATCAGCTTCTACCGCGATGACTACGCTACCAATTTCGCTCCCGCGATCCACGCCACCAACATTCCCTTCAGTGTCGACGGCAAGCGCGTCGTGCTGGTGGACGACATCCTGTACACGGGTCGTACCATCCGCGCCGCTCTGGACGCCGTCATGGATCTGGGCCGTCCGAGCCGTATTGAGCTGGCAGTCCTCGTTGACCGCGGCCACCGTGAGCTCCCTATCTCGCCGGACTTTGTCGGCAAGAACGTTCCCTCGTCGCACGAGGAGAACGTGCACCTATATATGAAGGAAGTCGACGGCCGTACCGCCGTCGAGATCAACGACGTCGCGCCGGGTTCTCACGTGGGCTCCGCGCCGCTGGGAGGTGAGTAGTACCGTGGCGTTCAACCATAAGCACCTGATCGACATTACCGAGTACTCCGAAGAGGACATCAAGCTCATCCTCGAGACCGCCAAGGCGTTCTCCGAGGTCAACGAGCGTGCGATCAAGAAGGTCCCCACGCTCAAGGGCAAGACCATCGTCAATATGTTCAACGAGCCCTCGACGCGCACCCGCAGCTCCTTCGAGCTCGCCGAGAAGCGTCTTTCGGCCGACAGCCTTAATTTTGGCGGCTCCTCGACCTCCACGGTCAAGGGCGAGAGCCTCGTTGACACCGTCGAGACCCTCAACGCCTATAAGATCGACTGCATCGTCGTGCGCGACAAGCACGCCGGCGCTCCCTACATCGTCACGCAGAACTCGCCCGCGAGCGTCATCTGCGCCGGCGACGGCAAGCACAACCATCCCACGCAGGCCCTGCTCGACCTGTACACCATCTGGGAGCACAAGGGTGACTTCCACGGTCTGAAGGTCGCCGTCGTCGGCGATATCGCACACTCCCGCGTTTGCGGCTCGCTGATCCCCGCCCTTAAGATCATGGGCTGCGAGACCTACGCCGTCGCCCCCGGCACGCTGCTGCCGCCGGCGCCCGAGGTCCTGGGCTGCGACCACGTGACGAGCGACCTCGATTCCGTCCTGCCCGAGCTGGACGTCGTTTATATGCTGCGCGTGCAGCAGGAGCGCCTCGAGGGTGCCCCGTTCCCGACCATTCGCGAGTACCACAAGCTCTTCGGCCTGACCAAGGACCGTGAGAAGCTCATGAAGCCCGATGCGATCATCTGCCACCCGGGCCCCATCAACCGCGGCGTCGAGTTCGACTCCTATATGGCCGACCACCCGCAACGCTCCGTCATCCTGGAGCAGGTCTACGCCGGTATCTGCGTGCGTATGGCTATCCTGTATCTGCTGCTTGGAGGTGCCGATAATGGCCTTGCTTCTTAAGAATGCCCACGTCGTCGACCCGTCCGTCGAGCTTGACGGTGTCGTTGACGTCCTGATTGACGGCGATAAGATCGCCGAGGTCGGCGAGAATCTCGCCGTCGAGGGAGCCGAGGTCCGCGACCTTTCCGGCAAGTACCTCGTCCCCGGCCTGGTGGATATGCACGTTCACCTTCGCGAGCCCGGCTATGAGGTCAAAGAGGACATCGAGAGCGGCACCCGCGCAGCTGCCAAGGGCGGCTTCACCGGCGTGTGCGCCATGCCCAACACCGATCCCGTCACCGATAACGGCACCGTCGTGGAGTTCGTCAAGTCCCGCGCTGCCGAGGTCGGTCACTGTCGCGTCTATCCGTCGGGCGCCATGACCCGCGGTCTTAAGGGCGAGGCCATGTCCGAGATGGGCGATATGGTCGCCCACGGCGCCGTCGCCTTCACCGACGACGGTCGCGGCGTGCAGAGTGCGGGCATGCTCCGTCGCTGCATGGACTACGGCAAGATGTTCGGCAAGGTCTTTATGAGCCACTGCCAGAACGAGGACCTGGTCGG
This sequence comes from Collinsella sp., assembly GCA_036426035.1. Taxonomy (GTDB): domain Bacteria; phylum Actinomycetota; class Coriobacteriia; order Coriobacteriales; family Coriobacteriaceae; genus Collinsella. Next base: position 1,993 of record JAXJPE010000049.1, on the reverse strand, counting down.
CCACGGCCAGATCAACGAGGGCAAGGTCTCGACCCGTCTGGCTCTCGAGGGCTGGCCGGCTGCCGGCGAGGAGCTCCAGATCGCCCGCGACATCGAGATCGCCAAGCTGACCGGTGCCAAGCTGCACATCCAGCACATCTCCACCGCCCATGGCCTGGAGATCGTGCGTGCCGGTAAGGCCGCCGGTGTCCAGGTGACCTGCGAGGCCACCCCGCATCACATGTTCCTGACCGAGAACGACCTGGACGAGACCTACAACACCTCGCTCAAGGTCAATCCGCCGCTTCGCACCGACGAGGATGCCGAGGCCATCCGTCAGGGTGTCATCGACGGCACCGTCGACGTTATCGTCACTGATCACGCTCCCCACACCCCGTGGGAGAAGGCCCGAGAGTTCGAGCTTGCGCCCTTTGGCATGATCGGCCTCGAGACCTCGCTGTCGCTCGTGCTCACCGAGCTGGTCAACACGGGCAAGATGAGCATGGCCCGCATGGTCGAGCTCATGGCCATCAAGCCGCGTGAGATCCTGGGCCTTGATCAGGTTCAGGTCAAGACGGGCTCCGTTGCCGACCTGACCGTGTTCGACCCCGCCGCAACCTGGACGGTCGGCGAGGACGGCTACGAGTCGCGTGCTGAGAACTCCGGTTTCGCCGGCCACACGCTCACCGGTCGTGCCACCGATGTGTTTGTCGGCGGTAAGCAGACGCTCGCCGACGGCTGCATCTGCTAGCATAGCCTTATCGCTTTTGTGCGCGGTGCCCTTGCGGTGCCGCGCTTTCTGTTCGTTTGGACCATGCAACCGCATGGGGGATTGGAGCGTCTATGCCCACACCTTCCACTGCACGCATGCACGACTTCGAGGTCGTCTCGAACCGGGAGATTGCCGACGGCATCTTCTCGCTCGTCATCTCGGCCCCCAAGCTTGCAAGTGCGCTCAAGCCCGGTCAGTTTGTGAACATCGCCGTACCCGGCGATGCGTCCTCGCTGCTTCGCGTGCCCCTGAGCTACTACCGCGCCGACGCCGAGGCCGGCACCGTCGAGCTGTGGTACGCCGTCGTGGGCGACGATACCCTTCGTTTGTCCCAGATGGGCCCTGGCTCCACCTCTAACCTGCTGGGCCCCGGTGGCCGTGGCTGGATGGTACCCGAGGGCACCAGGAAGGCCCTGCTCGTCGCCGGTGGCATCGGCGTTCCTCCTGTGCTGTGCCTGGCCGGTATGCTTGCCGAGCAGGGTGTTGACGTGGATGTGTGCCTGGGCTTTTGCACCGCGTCCAAGGCCGTGGGCGTCGATGAGTTCCGCTCGCTGTGCGATACGGTCAACGTGTGCACCGACGACGGTTCGCTCGGCATGCACGGTTTCTGCACCGATCCTGCCGCCGAGCTGCTTGGCGAGGGCGGCTACGACTACGTCGCCAGCTGCGGTCCCGCCGTCATGATGAAGAAGGTCGCCGTCGCTGCCGCCGAGGCCGGTGCGTACTGCGAGGTTTCGCTCGAGCGCATGATGAGCTGTGGCTTTGGTGCCTGCAACACCTGCAATGTCGAGACGGTCGACGGTATGAAGGGCGCTTGCATGTGCGGCCCCGTGTTCGATGCTTCCAAGGTGGTGGTCTTCTAGTGGGTACCGTGAACATGGCCGTCGATTTCGGCGGCGTCAAGATGCAAAACCCCATCAACACCGCAGCCGGTACCTTTGGCTACGGCTGGCAGTTCCAGAACTTCTTTGATGTTTCCCAACTGGGCGCCATCACCACCAAGGGTTGCGCAGCCGAGCCCTGGCCCGGTAACCCCGCGCCCCGCATGGCCGAGATCCCCGGCGGTATGATCAACTCCGTGGGCCTTCAGAACCCCGGCGTGGCCGCCTTTGCTCGCGAGTCCGGTCCGTGGCTCGAGCAGCTCTCCAAGGACGGCTGCCAGGTCATCTGTCAGGTTGCCGGCCACTCCGTTGACGAGTTTGTCCGCGCACTCGAGATGTATGTCGAGCTGTGCCCCTGGGC
>JAXJPE010000048.1:0-20214 GCA_036426035.1 Collinsella sp. | reverse complement strand
TCGTTAGCGAGGATGTGGTTGAGCAGCGTGGTCTTGCCGGCACCGAGGTATCCGGTAAGCATGATGATCTTCACGGGTTTGTTGGGCATGTGCCCTCCTTTGTTAGACATGGCTTACAGTTGAATCTTATGCCAAACGCCTGCTCTTATACCCACGCGCCGGCAAATAACACAAGCTACTCCCAGGCTCCCCAAACATCGGGGCAATAACCGACGGTGGCCTTTTTGCCGTTGCGCACGATGGGCTCGGCCAAGACCTGCTGGTTCTCGAGCAGCTTGTCGAAGCGCTGGCTAGGGGTGAGGTGCTGGATGAGCGCGAGCGTCTCCTCGTCCTTGGCCTTGGGGTTGAGCAGCTTGTCGATTCCGCCGACCGCCTGCATCACGCTCGTGAGCTCGCCCTTGCTCATCTCCTTTTCCTTAAGGTCAATAAACTGCACCTTAATGCGGCGCTCCTTAAAATAGCGCTGGGCCTTCTTGGTATCGAAGGATTTTTTGGTGCCGAAGATTTGAATATTCATATTATGTTCCGCCGTTCTAACGAACATCGAGGTGACCACCGCTGGACTTATCGAATGAAGTTGGTCCTGGCGCGGTCGGCCTCGGGGGCTTCGATGCCGGCGGCCTTTCCTGCTTCGATGCAACGAAGGAGCCAGGCCATGTTCTTGCCGATGTTTCGCATGGTAGCAAGGCCCTCGGCGTCCTGGGCGGCCTCGCCCGGCATGGCACCAAAGACGTTGTTCCAGTACGTGGAGGCCACCACGGGCATCTGGTTGATAGTGAAGTACTTGTTGAGTACATCGAAGGTGGTCGACGTGCCGCCGCGACGGGCGACGGCGACTGCGGCGCCGGGTTTGTGCTCAAAGGCATGCCCGCCTGCATAGAAGGCGCGATCGAGTGCCGAAAGGATACGGCCGCTGGGGTGCGCATAGTAGACAGGTGAGCCAAAGACAAAGCCATCTGCCTGCTCGGCGGCAGCGATGAGCTCGTTCACCACGTCGTCACCAAAGGTGCAGCGACCGCCAAGCTTGCCGCACTGGCCGCAACCGATGCAATCGCGAATGGGCTTGGCGCCCAGCTGAAACACCTCGGTATCAATGCCTTCGGTATTGAGCTGCTCGGCGACCTCGGCAAGCGCGCGAGCGGTGTTGCCGTTTGCCTTGGGGCTACCGTTGACTAAAAGAACCTTCATCACAAACTCCCTCTGCTGTCGATGACTTATGCAGAGGATTATCGCATGAGCGGGCGGATGGCGTGGGGCGCGATGCCGGCTCCGAGGGCCCACGGCAGGCTCGCTCACCAGGTACGTGCGGGATACGGTCCAGAGGATGTTGGAGTGCGGGGCCTCGTGCGAGCAGATTGTAAGGGGTCTGGGCGGGTTGCCCTCGATGGTGAGCTTTGAGGTCTTGGAAGGCGGGCTGCTGCGGAGGCTATGATTTATACTAAGGCGGCTGCTATCGAGTAATTCACACTTGGTTTGATTCGATTGTGAACGCGCAGCTAGGACGGAAAGCAAAGGAAGTTCTATGGAAACAGAGGATGCTGTCTGTTTGATAACTTCGATTGCCCTGATTCTTCTTTCAATCCAATACAGAAGAGGAAGATGGCTCAGCTCAATTGCTGGATATGATGTCACAAAAAGGGAGAGCGGGATTGATATATGCCCTTACGCAAAGTTGATTTCTTCTGTGACGTTATGGATGGGGCTGCTGTTTTTCTTGTGGGCGGTAGAGGGCTGGGTACGCGATTGGAATACCAGTGTTTTTGAAGTTTTGGTTCTACTTCTGTTCAGCTTGGCCTCTTTGTCGTTCGTGCGGCTCGTTAGGTTTGTGTTTATGAGGCGATAGCCAGCGGAAGCGGGATGGACGACAAAATGGACCAATACAGCCAATTGTCAAAAGAATTTGATAGGGTTGGCTTAACAGATTTACTCGACGGCATATCCGTGGCGGGGGATAGGTTTTATGTTGTTGAGCACTTATTTGCATCGGGTAAAGGAAACCAAGAGTATCGAAAACGGTGCCCCCGGGCCCTGGGAGGGACTGCAGGGGCGTTCGGCTAACTGTGGGTACGACCTATTTGCTCAATGTGTTCGCCTGAGATCGGAAAATAACCATCATGCGCCCCACGACGCTAGTCCAGCTTGGTGCCCGGTACTTGCGGCGCCTCTATAAGCCGCGCTTTGAGCTCGTTCAAAATGGAAACGGGCTGTCGATCGACAGCGTCCAGATGAAGCGTAGCCACACGAATGGGTGGCTGATATTCAAGCGAGCCGATGAGCACGGGAGAACCCAGGAACCGCTCGATTTCTTCTGCGATCGCGTCGGTCTCTACGGGATCAAAGTCGTCGAAAAGCGCCACGAATGCCGGCCCCGTCGAGCGGAACAGGCGACCCTTGCCGCGTGAGCATTCCATGAGGCAGGCGGCGCTTTCTGCCAAAACGCGGTCGCCCGCATCAAAGCCAAAGCGGGCATTGACCTCGGCGATATCGTCGACCTTAATGGCAATAAAGCCTGCCTCGCGCGGTACGCGGCGCATTTCGCCAATGGCGTTGACCAGGGCGTGAATATCGCCCAGGCCGGTCACAGAATCAGTCGTATCTGCCAAGCTTCGGTTGATGATAATGCCCACGTACATGTTGGGCTCGGTATCGGTGCCGTCCAAGCGGTAGCCCGTGCAGTCGCAAAGCGCGTACGCTCCGGTGGCGTCCATTACGCGATACTGCATGTAGTGGAAGTGCCACGTGCTGTTTATCACCATGTCGAGCTCGGCGCGTACGTTGTCGCGGTCCTCGGGGTGGACGCGGGCGAGCCACATGTCGAGTGAGTTAAAAGGGTGCTGGGAGGGCAGGTCAAAATCGCGCACGGCGTTAACCGACCATTGCGATTCTCCCGTATCGAGGTTAAGGATGAACGGATAGCGCGTCTCGGAGCTCATGGAGATCGCTTGGAACACCCGGTCGTTGCAGGGAAGCTGATCGACGATCGGGCGTTGCGGCGCGTCATCGTCTTTCGGTTGCTGCACACGATGCATAAGCTTATAGCGATACATCTTGCGATCGGCATCCATCGTCATCTGGCGACGCGTGTCGCCGGCAAGTGGATCGACGCGCGAGCAGCCAAAGCTAAAGCTGCCGATCATGGGCGCCTTGCCGCCTGAGCTCGCCTCGATCAGCCCGGTACGTACCTGCTCCAAGCGCTGCTCGAGTTCAGTCTCGTTTGCGGAGAGCGAGATGAGCACAAACTCGTCTCCACCGATACGGAACAGCATCTCATCGTGCTCCATGGTTTCGGAGAGCGTGCGGCAGATGCTCAGAATATAGCGATTGCCTTCGGCGTGGCCAAACCTATCATTGCAATGCTTGAGATGGTCGATGTCAATATAGGCGCAGGTGAAGGGGTCACCTTTGCGCCAGAGTTGCTCGACGTGACGGTCGAATCCGTTGCGGTTGCCCAAGTTGGTGAGCGGATCGATATAGGCGTTGCGCTCAAGCAGCTGGCGCTCTTGTTGCAGGATGGCATGCGTCTTTTGCAGTTGCTCACCAACGGCGCGTAGCTCAGCAGGCAGCGCGGCAACATCGAGTTCGGCGGTCGAGATGCCATTCGCAAGTCGCTGAAGATAGGCAATAATCGATTGCTCGTCCATGCGATACGACTCATTCATGATGGATAACCTCCTTGGGCGGAACAACGGTTTGTATCATATCCCCAATTCGGTTTGAATTGGGGATATAAGTTAGCTAATGGAGACAAATGTCCCCTTCGACGGTGGCGTTTTGCGTGCGAACGTATCAGTTGTTATTGCCACCATCGAGCAATGCCTCAAAATCCTTCGCCGGCATGGGGCGGTAGTAGAGGAAGCCCTGAGCGTAGCGGGCGCCCATTTGTCGTAGCATGTTCGCCTGCTCATTTGTCTCGACTCCTTCGACCACGACGGGCAGATGGAGCGACTGCGCCATTTCGAGCATCGATGAAATGATTTGCGTGCTGCGGCCTTGATCGCCGTCGACGGGCGCAATCTGCCAAATGTGCTTGTCGAGCGTCACCATAAAGCCGCTTTCCTCGAGTGCGGGGATATGGTGCACATGCTGTGGGCGGCTATTATTCGACAAGCGGTAGCGCGACGATGCGATGTCCGATAAAAATGCGACTGGGACGATATATGTTGACGGGTATACTTGTCCCGTTTTAAAACGTAGGAACGGAGATGGTCGCATGGCACAGTCAAATATGACGCGCACGGTGGGGCTGGCGCTCGAGGGAGGCGGCTACCGCGGTATGTATACGGCGGGCGTGCTCGACGTTTGGATGGAGCACGGTTTGACCTGCGACCATATGGTGGGCGTCTCGGCGGGCGCGGCATTTGGCTACAACTTTAAATCGCGCCAGATCGGCCGCGCCATTCGCTATAACAAGGCCTATTGCGCCGACAAGCGCTATGCGAGCGTGACCAGCTGGCTGCGAACCGGCGATATGTTCAATGCCGATTTTGCCTATCACGAGGTTCCGATTGAGCGCGATCCTGTCGACCTGGAGTCATACCGCGCCTGCCCCATGCGGTTTACGTGCGTATGCACCGATATCGAGACGGGCGAGGCGGTCTATCATGATCTGCCCTATGGCGACGAGCGCGATATCGAGTGGATCCGGGCGTCGTCGGCAATTCCCGTGGCGACGCGTCCTGTCGCCATTGAGGGCCGCAAGTACCTGGATGGCGGCGTGGCCGATTCCATTCCCAGCGCTTGGCTGTTTGCGCAGGGGTATGACCGCAATATCGTGGTACTCACGCAGCCGGCGGGCTTTGTGAAGCAGCCCAACAGCGTGATGCCCATGCTGCGGCGCGTGTTCCGTCACTATCCGGAGTTTGTCGCAGCGCTTGAGCATCGGCATGAGGTCTACAATGCCACGCTCGATGACCTGGCACGTCGCGAGGCTGCCGGCGAAATCATTGTGGTGCGGCCGAGCGAATCGGTGAAGGTGCCGTCGCTATGCCGTGAGCCCGATGAGCTCGAGCGCATCTACCAGGTCGGTCGCCACGATGCGGAGGCGACCTTGCCGGCGCTGGAAGCGTATCTGGCAGAGTAGGGCAAACTGCCGTGGACTCGGCGGAAAGCGCATCCCGGAATGGAGGTCCAAACTGGGATGCGCTTTCCATTGCTAAAGATGTGAGGCTGCGGATCAGCTGCTCGGCTTGAGCCTATGCCTGCTGCCAGGTGTCGACGAGCTCCTTGGCTGCGGCGTGGGGGTCGTCGGCACTGCAGACGGCGCTCACCACAAAGAAGCCATCGACGCCGGTTGCCTTAAGCTGCGGCAAGTCGGCCGTCTTGACGCCGCCGCCTACCACGATGGGCACGGGGCTTGCCGCGTGGAGTGCGGCCAAGTCCTCAAAGCTCTTGGTGATGATAGAGCCGTCGGCCGCGCGTCCGCAGTCGCGCTTGGTCTCGGTCTCGTGGAGCGGGCCGATGCCCAGGTAGTCGACCAGGCTCATGTCGGCGGTCTTGACGTACTCGAGCATCTCCTCGCAACGGGCCGAAAGGCCCACAATGGCATCGGGGCCCAAAAGTTTGCGGCAGACCTCGACGGGAATATCGCTCTGGCCAACGTGCACGCCGTCGACAGCGATGCCCTGCTCGCGCGCGGCGAGTACGCAGTCCAGGCGGTCGTCGATCAGCAGGGCGACCTGACCGGTCTTGCCGGCCTGTGCGATTGCCTGCGCGGCGTCGCCCGTCAGCGCGATGATCTCGCGGGCACTTGCCACCTTGGAGCGCACCTGGATGCAGGTAAAGCCTGCGTCGAGCGCCTGGGCCACCACATCGCCCACGGGACGCCCGAGCGTGTTTTCGGGGCCGAGTACCAGATAGGCCGAGATATCAAGGTTGTCGCGGATGCTCATCGTGCTTCCTCCTGCTTTTTGATCTGTGCTTCCATGCGCTCGAGCTTGCCGGTCATGGTGTCGGTAAATCCGGGTCGAATATCGGCTTTGAGCACGACTTCGGTGCGGATGCCCTTGCTCGCCAACACAAAGGTTGCGTCGCGCACGACCTGCATGACCTCGTCCCAGTCGCCCTCGATCTCGGTGAACATCGAGGTGGTGCGGTTGGGAAGGCCACTCTCGCGAATGACGCGCACGACCTCGGCGACCTCGGCGGACAGCTCGTCGCCGGTGCCGCATGGGGCGATGGCCACGGCGACGAGCGTGTTCATGCCGGCATTGGTTGCAGGCTCGGACATGGCTTATGCCTCCTCGAGCTCGAGCTGGTTGTTGGCGATGTCTTGGGCGGTCGCGCGGTAGAGCTCGTCGATAAAGGCGACCTTAAAGCTTGCCGGGGCGTCGGCGACGGCGGCGGCACGCGTGCCGGCAACGTTGTAGACGGCGGTGCCGCAGATGGCTGCCGTAAACGGGTCGGCGGCGCAGGCGTACACGGCCAGCACGCCGCCCTGCGAGCAGCCGCAGCCGGTGATCTTGGACATGAGCGGGCTGCCGCCGTGGGACTTGGCCACGGTCGTGCCGTCGGTGATCAGGTCGACCTCGCCCGAGACTACCACGGCGCCACCGGTGTAGCGGGCGAGCGCCACGGCGGCGCCGCGAGCGGCGTCGACCGTGTCGGTGGTATCGACGCCACGTACGCGGCTCAGGTCGGCCGTCTCGCCCTCAAGGCCCCACAGGCCGGCGAGCGCGATAATCTCGGAGGCGTTTCCGCGTACGATGGCGGGCTTGTACTGCTTGAGTTCGCTTACCAGTTGGGTGCGCAGACTGCCGATGCCCAGGCCCACCGGGTCGAGCACCCAGGGCTTGCCGGCATCGTGTGCCGCCTTGGCCGCGCGGGGAATCGTCTGCTCGTAGATGGGGAAGAGCGTTCCCATGTTCAGATAGATGGCACCGCCGCCGGCAACAAGTGCCTCGCCCTCGTCGGGCAGATAGACCATAGCGGCCGAACCGCCCACGGCGAGCTGTGCGTTGGCGACAAAGTCAATCGTCACCGTGTTGGTGATGGAGCCTGCCATCGGGTTGGTGGCGCGAATCTCGTCCACGGCCTTGACCACTTGTTGCTTAAGCTGTTCCGAATCGATCACTGCACATGCCTCCTTGGCATAGAAAAGGGGCGCTGTGCATAGACAGCGCCCCTCAAAAGGCGGCATGCTCCCTACGCCAGCATTAACTGACAGGTTCAAAGGATTGGGCCCCATGCCCTCTCAGCCTTGTGGTTTGCACCGCCGGCACTCCCGCATCGAATCTGTTGTTCCCTATACTAGCGCACCTGCCAAAAAGGGACAGGTTTATTTTGGCAGGTCGTTACAATAGGTAGGACCGATACGAATGGGGGCCTTATGATCAAACTTGTGCTGACCGATATGGACGATACGCTGATTCCAGCCGGGCATGACGGTGCCAGTGACTACGCCATCGAGGGCATTCATGCCATGCAGGCGGCGGGTCTGCACTTTGGCCCGGTTTCGGGTCGCCAGCCGTCCGCGATGGGCTGGATGTTCAAAAATCGTTCCGAGTGCTTTTCGACCGGTGCGTTCTGCAACGGTCAGGTCATGTTTGTCGACGGTCAGGCGGTCGCTTCGCGCGCGACCGACAACGATGCCCTGATGCGTCTTGCCGCCTATCTGGAAGAGGAAACCGACGATACCTATCTGAAGGTCTACAGCTTAGGCGATGACTTTTGGGATAACGATGCCTATTGCGTGACGAGCGATTCCGAGCGCGTACGCCGCGCCATGGAGTCGGGCGGCAATGCGTGGCTTAAAGGCGAAGAGGCCCCGTGCCGTCCCGTCGTCGATGACGCGCCGGTGTTCAAGGCGAATATCTGGAGTGCCCGTTCGCGTGAGGAGCTTGCGGAGCTACGCGAGCGCGTCGCCGCCGAGGTGCCGGAGCTCTCGCTTGTGTTTCCCAACAACCGTGTGCGCCTGTTCGACATCCTTCCGGCTGGTTGGGACAAGGGCCGCGCTGCACTGGAGTTGGCGCGCGCTTTGGGCCTGACGCCCGACGAGGTGGCCGTATTTGGCGATTCTGATAACGATCTGCCCATGATCGATGCCGTTTCCAATTCCGTTGCCGTCGCCAATGCCAACGAGGCCGTTACGGCTGCCGCGCGCTGGCATATCGGAGCCGCGGCAGACGATGCGGTTGCTGGGGCTCTGCATCAGATTGCCGCCTGCGCCGCGACGGGGGAGATGCCGTCGTTTATGCGTCAGATGGATGCGACGGGTTTCGACGTCACGAACGTCTAGGGGGGCGCTATGAAGCTTCAGCAGCTCAGATATGTCGTCAAAGTTGCCGAATGCGGTAGCATCACCGAGGCCTCGCGCCGACTCTTTGTGTCGCAGCCTTCGATTACCGCGTCGATTCGCGATCTCGAAAACGAGATGGGTGTGCATATCTTTGAGCGCACCAACAAGGGTGTCATTGTGTCCGAGGAGGGCGAGACCTTCTTGGGCTACGCGCGCCAGGTGCTCGACCAGGCTGACCTGCTCGAGGGCAAGTACAAGGGCGCATCCGAGCAGGTGCCGCACTTTAGTGTGAGCTGCCAGCACTATTCCTTTGCCGTCAACGCGTTTGTCGATGTGATCCGCGAGTTCGATGCCGCGCGCTATGACTTTACCCTGCGCGAGGAGCAGACCCACGAGATTATCGAGGACGTCGCGCACATGAAAAGCGAGTTGGGCATCCTGTACCTATCCGAGCACAACCGTGAGGTCATCGAGCGTATGCTCACTGCCAATGAGCTGGTGTTTGAGGGACTCTTTTGCGCCACGCCGCACGTTTTTGTATGCGCCGACCATCCGCTGGCGGCCCGCTCCAGCGTGACGCTCGAGGACCTGGAAGACTACCCGTTCCTGTCCTACGAGCAGGGCAGCTACAACTCGTTTTACTATTCCGAGGAACTGACCTCGACGTTTGAGCGCCGCAAGAACATCCGCGTGCGCGATCGTGCGACGCTGTTCAACCTTGTCATGGGACTCAACGGCTATACGGTGTGTTCGGGCGTGATCAGCCACGAGCTCAATGGTCCCGGTATCATTTCGATTCCGCTCGATGTGGACGAATACATGGAGATCGGCATCATCACGCGCAAGAACACGACACTTACGCGCTACGGGCAGGCCTATATCGAAGCGATTCGTCAGCACATCTAGTTTGTTATGTCTGCCGTACGCATGATGCTTAGCGGTGCGTATTGGTATAGTCATTCCCTATGGCAAACAGAAAATAACTCATATTTTACGATGGCTATTTGAGCCCTCATACTTTGTCTCGTTAAAGCATCCACGCAAAAAGGAGATCAGTATGACTAATTCCGTCCAGCTCAAAGCGCCGTTTCGTGCCGATATCGTCGGCAGCTTTCTTCGTCCGCAGGCCGTAAAGGACGCCCGCGCCGCCTATGCCGCGGGCACGCTCGATGCCGAGGGGCTTAAGGCCGTCGAGGACGATGCCATTCGCGATTTGGTGGCAAAGCAAAAGGCCGCCGGCCTGCAGGTCATCACCGATGGCGAGTTTCGCCGCAGCTACTGGCACCTCGATTTTATGTGGGGGCTGAACGGCGTCGAGCGTCGCACCTCGCGTACGGGCTATATGTTCCACGATGAGGAGACCACGGCCGATACCGCCGTGGTAACCGGTCCCATTAGCGGCGAGAACCATCCGTTTGTCGAGCACTTTAAGTTTGTCAAGGCACTTGAGGGCGAGGGCCACGTTGCACGCCAGACCATCCCGGCGCCGATTCAGACGTTCTCCGAAGTCACGCTCGACCGCTGTGATGGCCAGCAGGAGAGTCTGCACGCTGTCTACAAGACCGACGAAGAGCTCGTCGATGCCATTGCCGCAGCATATCGCACCGTGATTGCCGACCTGTATGCCGCGGGCTGTCGCAACATCCAATTTGATGACTGCACCTGGGGGATCTATTGCGATACCGACTTTGTGGCAAAGACTGGTATGAGCCCGGTCGACCTGCAAAAGGTGTCCGAGCTGGGCGTGGCGCTCAACAACGCCGCCATCGCGGGCAAGCCCGACGACCTGGTCATCAACACGCATGTGTGCCGTGGTAATTACCACTCTACCTATGCCTTCGAGGGCGGCTACGACCCCATCGCGCCGTATCTGTTCGCACACGAGAACGTCGATGCGTTCTACCTTGAGTTCGATACACCGCGCGCCGGTGGCTTTGAGCCGCTGAAGTATGTTGCCCCCGGCAAGAAGGTCGTGTTGGGCCTAGTGACCACCAAGGCCGCTGAGCTTGAGGATGAGGATGCCATCGTTGAGCGTATTCACGAGGCTGCAAAGTATGTTCCGCTCGAGAACCTGTATCTGTCTCCGCAGTGTGGCTTTGCCAGCTGCGAGATTGGCAACAAGCTGACCGAGGACGAGCAGTGGGCGAAGATCGCGCTGGTCAGGCGCATCGCCGAACGCGTTTGGAAATAGCGCTAGCGTTTGCAGGTGGCGGCGCGTGCGAGGCACTGCGTATCGCGTACAATGGTTCGGATCGTATCGTTCGGGCAGGTTATCCAATATGCCCGATCGCCCTTCCATTCGAAAGGACATCCATGTCCCAGTCTTCGACGCCCGCCGTCGCCGATGCCATCTACGATGCGTCATCGCTCGGCCGCCCGCGCATGTTCCTACTCGGTCTGCAGCATCTATTCGCGATGTTTGGCGCCACGGTGTTGGTGCCCGTGCTCACCGGTCTCTCGGTGTCGGCAACGCTTTTGTTTGCCGGCTTGGGCACGCTGCTGTTCCACTTCCTGTCGCGCGGCAAGGTACCGGCCTTCTTGGGCTCGTCGTTTGCCTTTATTGCCGGTTATGCCGCAATCGCGCCCAACGGCGAGGCCGAGCTTTTGCCCTACGCCTGCCTGGGTGTAGCCTGCGCCGGCCTGCTCTATCCGGTGCTGGCGGCCCTGTTCCGCGCGTTTGGCGCCAAGCGCGTCATGCGCTTCTTTCCGCCGGTGGTGACCGGCCCCATCGTCATTTCGATCGGCCTAATCTTGGCAAGCTCTGCCATCGCTAACTGCCAGACCAATTGGCTTGTTGCCGTTGTCGCTGTGGCTGTGATCGTCATCTGCAACATCTGGGGCCGCGGCATGGTCAAGATCGTGCCGATTCTGCTGGGCGTTGTGGTGAGCTATGCCGTTGCGGCTGCGCTGGGCGAGGTCGACTTCTCTGGCGTCGCAGCCGCTCCCTGGGTTGGCTTGCCCATCGTGTGGGGCAACACCGTGTTTGCGCTCTTTGGGCCTCAGTTCGATAGCGGCCTTGCCACGACTGCCATCATCACCATCATGCCGCTGGCCTTTGCGACTATGATCGAGCATATTGGTGATATCTCCGCTATCGGCTCGACTTGCGAGCGCAACTACATTGCCGATCCCGGCCTGCATCGCACCCTGCTTGGCGATGGCCTGGCGACCATTCTCGCATCGCTCTTTGGCGCTCCGGCTAACACCACCTATGGCGAGAACACCGGTGTGCTTGCCCTGACGCGTGTGTTTGACCCGCGCGTGATTCGCATTGCCGCGTGTTGCGCCATTGTGCTCTCGTTCTGCCCCAAGTTCGCGGCTGTCATTGCGGCCATGCCGGCGTGTGTGATCGGCGGCGTGTCACTCGTGCTCTATGGCATGATCAGTGCGGTAGGTGTGCGTAACCTCATCGAGAACCAGGTCGATTTCCAGAACAACCGCAACGTGCTGGTGGCCGCTCTGGTGCTGGTGCTTTCACTCGGCATTGCTTACAGCACTGCCGGTGCTATCGTGTTGGAGCTGGGCGGCGTGACCATTTCGCTTTCGGGTCTTGCCGTGGGTTCGCTGGTGGGCATTGTGCTCAATGCCATCCTACCGGGTAACGACTTTGAGTTTGATGTCTCCGAGCTTGAGGAGGCTGCTGAGTAACAACTGCGTCCAGCTGAATCAAAAAATGGCGCCCATGCGTACGCGCGGGCGTCATTTTTAATGCGTCAATATCCAGTGGATGCCACGTGCCATGCGCAGATCGGTTTGGGCAAAGTGATTGCCGGGGTTGAGCTCCAGCGTTGTTGGAATGCCGCGCGCGACGAGCAACGCTTCCATCGCGCGTGTGTCGTCGAGTACATGCCGCATCATGCGGTTGGGTGTCTTGGTCTCCTTTTTGCCGAGTGACAGATAGACGGCCTGCGGGTTGCCGGCAAAAGGGGCCGTGCTGGCGCGATCGACAAAGTCGGGAAACCACAACGACCCCGATGCGCTTGCGGCGCGGCTAAAGGCGTCGGTTTGCCAGAGGGACCAGAGCGCGAAGAGGCCCGCGAGCGAGTAGCCGGCAATGCCGCGCCAGGTGGGCGGCTGAGGAAGCGACGACTCGGCCTCTGGGATTATCCAGTTCAACAGCTCATCGAGAAATCCGGAAGCCTGACCGCCAAAGGGCTCGGCATCGCGCACGGTTCCGTCGCATCCCCAGGGGCTCAGCTCGCGATTCCAGTTGAGGTTGCCAATGCCGACAAGCGTGAAGGGCGGGCAGTTGAGCTCTCGGCAGCGTTCATAAACCTCCGCGCCGTCGCCCATGACCACGGGAAGATAGATGACTGGTGCGCTTTCGGCATGCTGTGCATGAACGGTTATCTGCTTTTGATGCGCTTCCATGACGGGCTTCTCTCGGCGTTGTGATATCGACGGCCCCCATTGTCGCACGCCGGTTCATGCAGGTTGGGCTAGACAAAAGACAATCTCGTGCATACCCTGCGGACGCATATGGAAAACGCCACCGCCGGAGGGGAGCTCGGCGGTGGCGTTGTTAAACGGTGCTGGGACTCGGGGCCTTCGCGGGAGCTGCCATGTGCGCAGAGGCGTCTACGAGCGTTTGCGGCTCGCCATGGTGCCTGCGGCGATAGCGGCTGTTCCCGCAAGGACGGTTGCCACGATGGCCGCACCCGAGGTGTCGCCGGTTGCCGCGAGCACGCCGGTGGCCTTGGCCTTCGTGGTTGCAACCGCAACGGTCTTGGTCGTCTTTGCGCCCTCGGGCTTGGGGTCCTGCTTGGACTCCGCGGGCTTGGTCTCGTCGGGCTTGGGGTCTTCCGGCTTGGCTACCTCGGGAGGTGCGATGACCATGCTCTTGGCGACAGCTTCGTTATAGGGGGAGTCGATCACAGCGTCGCCCGTGCCGATGGCTTGGCCTGCCTCGTAGATGCCGTTACGGAGCTTGCGATAGTCAATGACCTTGCCGCCTTCGGGCGTCTGGATGGCGGCGTTCTCAATCTTGATGGTGCCGATTGTCTTGCCGTCAGCGCTCATGGCACGGGCAAAGATTGCCGCTGTATCTCCTTCGGCCGTTACCTTGCTGCGGATGATCGAGATGACTGCGGGTGTGACGCCCTCGCTGGTCTGGGCGATGATGCCGATGTTCTCGCCTTGGGGCTCGGGGCTCGTCTCGCCATCTTGGTTTTCGCTGTAGGGGATGGGGCCGTCGCCGTTCTCGACATAGCGGGCTATGGCCTTGACAACGGAGTCGCTGATGTAGATGTGGCCACCCTTCTCGTTGGGTCGATCGTTTCTGGTGGAGAATGCAGCCGAAACCTCACCTTCCGCAAACGCGTCCACGGTGGAGCCGTTCTTGACGACGATGTCGTCCTGGTAGGTGAAGAGGGCGATGGCGCCACCGTATCTGCCTTTACCTGCACGGACCGTCACGTTTGCATGATCGAGGGTGATGCCCTTGTGGGCATAGACGCCATATTCAACACCGTTTACGTTGAGGGAGGCGTTTGTGGCTGCGAGGCTGCCCTTGGCCTCGACGGCAGCGTCTTTCTCGGAGCTTGCCTCGACCGTCCCGCCACCCTTGATGGTGAGGTTCTTGTCGGTTCCAATACCCTTGTCCTCGGTAGCCCTGGCGGTGACGGCTCCGCTGTCGTCAATCGTGATATTACCGTTTGCCCTGATGCCATCCGATGCACCCGTGGCGTTGACGTTGCCCGAACCTTTGATAGCGAGATCACCCCCGGCATTGATGGCGTCAAACCCAGTGCTCGTGGCGTTGACGGATCCGGCTCCGTTGATGTTGATATTACCCGTGGAGAGGATAGCGTCCTCAGTAGATGTCACGCTGAGCGTGCTGCCCGCGTCGCCTTGGATATTGAGCTCGGCGTTCTCGTTAGTGCCATGAGAAACGTTGATGCCTTCGATCCATTCGGCAGTGACGATGTTGGTCCCCGAGTAATTCACGTTGAGCTTGCCTGCGGCCTGGATCTCGCCGCCGTTATAGTTGTTGAGCTTCAAGTCGTCGGCGCCGTCCCACGACCAGGTACCGGCCTCGTCGCTCGCCGCGGTGTTGTACTTGTTGCCGCCGACCTTGACCCATTCCGCTGCGAGCGAGACGCTCGGCATGAGCAGCGAGCTCACCGTGAGCGCGCACACGGCGCCCGCGACGATGCGGCGCGTCACGCGGCGCCAGCTGCCGTGCGCGAGTCCTATGCGACGGCGAACGTCGGGTTCGGCAACATGGGTTCCGGCGGTAGTGTCATTGCGTTTGGGGGTCGTGAACAAGGCTGCCATGGTTGCTCCCGTTCTCATAGGGCCTATACGGCTAGGTTCAGCGTATCTGCTGGATGTTGCCGGCGGTAGTGCCGTTTGGAGGGCAAAATGGCCAAAATGGGGGAGAAATAGGCCGCACGCCGGCGCAGGGACCGACGCTAAAAGAAAAGCGCGGGGCCGCATGGCGACTCCGCGCTTTATTGTTCAGCTTTTGCAGCCTTGCCCTTACGCTACGAAGAAGTAGACGAGGAAGGCAAGGGCCGCGATCCACCCGTCCTGTGCGAAAAAGTGTTTACGAGCGTTTGCGACTCGCCAGGGCGCCTGTGACGATAGCGGCCGTTCCTACAAGGGCGGTCGCTATGATGGCTGCGCTCGAGGCGTCGCCGGTTGCCGCGAGCTTGCCGGTGGTCTTGGCTCCCGTGACTGCAACTGCAACGGTCTTGGTTGTCTTCGTGCCCTCGGACTTGGAACCCTCGGGCTTGGTCTCGCCTGGCTTCTCCTCGGGTTTGATCTCCTCGGGAGGCACGGTGACCGTGCGCTTGGCGACAGCGGCGTCATAGGGGGAGTCGATCGTGGCGTCGCCCGTGCCGATGGTTTGACCTGCCTCGTAGGAGATGCTGGGGCCGTACTCTTCTTCGTAGCGATAGTTAATGATCTTGCCGCCTGCGGGCGTCTGGATGGGAGCGCCTTCGATCTCGATGGTGCCGATCGCCTTGCCATCCTCGCTTATGGCAAGAGCGAAGATTGCCGCCGTGTCTCCCTCGGCCGTGAGCTTGCTGCGGACGATCGAGATACTCGCGGGCGTGATGCCCTCGTAGGTCTGGGCGAAGATACCGATGTTCAGACCCCTAGGCTCAGGGATGACCTCGCCGCTTTGGTCGTTGCTGTAGTGATCGGGGCCATCGCCACCGGTCTCGACATAGCGGGCTATAGCCTTAACAACGGAGTCGCTGATGTAGATGTGGCCGCCAGCGACGTTTGGCTGGTGGTTTCTGGTAGAGATTGCAACCGAGAATTTGCCTTCTGCGAACGCGTCCACGATGGAACCATTCTTGATGACGATGTCGTCCCCGTCAGTGATGAGGGCGATGGCCTGGCCGCCGCTCGCGCTTGTGCGGACCGTCACGGTCGCGTGATCGAGCGTAACGCCCTTGTAGGCATAGACACCATATTCAACACCGCTTGCGTCAAGGGAGGCGTTCGTGACCGCGAGACTACCCTCAGCGTCGACGGCAAGATCTCCCTGGGAGCTTGCCTCGACCTGGCTGCCGCCCGAGATGTCGATGTTGCCGTCAGCCCAAATCGCCGCTTCTTCTATCGAGCTTGCTTCTACCTTGCCACCGCCTTTGATGATCAGGTCACTGCCCGCGGCGATGCCGTAACCTTCGCTTCCTTTAGCGATCACTGTGCCAGAGGAATCGATGGTGGTCTTGCCCTTGGATTGGATGCCTTCGGTACCGCCCGTTGCATTCACGGTGCCCGAGCCCGTGATAGAGAGATCGCCCTTTGCCTCAATTCCGTCGGAAGTAGTGCTTGTGGTGTTCACAGTGCCTGGGCCAGAAATGGAGAGGTCGCCTGTGGATTTAATTGCATCGGCCTCAGCTGTCACATTGAGCTCATCCGTGCTATTCGAGCTCGTTATGTTCAACTCTGCTTTCTGGCTAGTGCCATCCTGCGCCTTGATGGCGGCTCCGGTGTAATCGGGCTCGGTTTTCACGGTGTTCTTGCCCTCGTAGGCAATGTTGAGCTTGCCCGCAGCCTGGATCGCACCGCCGTCATAGCCGTTGAGCTTCATATCGTCGGCGCCGTCCCAGCTCCAGGTGCCGGCGGCGTCTCCCGTGGGCCCCGCGGCCGCTTCGTGGCGGACGCCGCCAACGTCCACCCACTCCGCCGCGAGCGAGACGCTCGGCATGAGCAGCGAACTTACCGTGAGCGCGCAGGCCAGGCCGCAGACGATGCGGCGCGTCACGCGGCGCCAGCTGCCGTGCGCGAGCAGCGTGCGACGGTGCACGTCGGGCTCGACAAAATGGGCTCCTGAGGTTTTATCATTGCGCTTGGGGGTCGTGAACAAGGCGGCCATGGTTACTCCCATCCTCATAGGGCCTATGCGATTACGCCCAGCATATCTGCAGGATGAAGCCGGCGGTAGTGCCGTTTGGAGGGCAAAATGTCCAAAACTTGGGAAGCAATACATCGCGCGTCCGTGCGTTGCCTGGCTTTAAAAGAAAAGCGCGGAGCCGCTCGATGCGACTCCGCGCTTTGGTGTTCTGCTTTGGCAGCTTTGCCGCTACGCTACAAAGAAGTAGACGAGGAAGGCAAGGGCTGCGATCCACATGAGCGGCTTGATCTTGGAGGCCTCGCCCTTAAAGAGCGCGACGATCACGTAGGCGATAAAGCCCAGACCGATGCCGGCGGAGATGGAGTAGGTGAAGGGCACGCCGGCGACAATCATGAACGCCGGGAAACCCTGCGACACGTCGGACCAGTCGATCTCGGAGGCCTCGCTCATCATGAGGTAGCCGACGTAGACCAGAGCACCGCAGGTGGCGGCGCTGGAAACGATGGTGACGATGGGGGAGAAGAACGCGGCAAGAATGAACAGCACGCCGGTGGTGACGGAGGTGAGGCCCGTGCGGCCACCGTCGGCAGCGCCAGAGGTGGACTCGACGAAGGTGGTGATGGAGGAGACGCCCATAAAGCCACCGGCAGCAGCGGCCACGGAGTCGACGACCAGGATGGGGCGGATGTCCTCGACATTGCCGTCCTCGGTCAAGAACTCGCCCTGCTTGGCGACGGCCATCGCGGTGCCCATGGTGTCGAAGAAGTCGCTCATGAGCAGCGAGAAGGCAACGACGAGCAGCATCGGGTCGGTCAGAACCTTCACGATGGCCATGTTGCCATCAGCGGTGCTGGCAAACGGGGCGCCAAAGGTCGAGAAGTCGAGCGGAGCGATGAGGCCCTCGGGCGCATGGGTGACGCCCAGCGGGATTCCGGCGATAACGGCGACGATGATGCCGATGAGCAGCGAGCCCGGCACGTTGCGGGAAGCCAGGGCAACCGTCACGACGATGGAGATGATGCCGACGATAAAGGTGGGGGAGGCGATGTCGCCCAGGCCGACGAGCGTACCGGCGCCAGCGGTGATGATGCCGGCGTCGCACAGGCCGATCATGGCGATGAACAGGCCCAAGCCAACCGAGATGGCGTGGCGCAGGACCACGGGGATGGCGTCCATAATGGCCTCGCGCAGGCCGCACAGGACGAGCAGCAAGATGACGATACCCTCGAGGAAGATAACGCTCATGGCAACGTGCCAGTCGCCGCCGCACATGGTGGTGGCGATGCCCGCGATCATGGCGTTGATGCCCAGACCCGACGCGCAGGCGAGCGGGCGGTTTGCGAAGATGCCCATGCAGATGGTCATGATGCCGGCGCCCAAGCAGGTGGCGCAGGCGAGCGCTCCCGCATCGATGCCGGCGCCCGAGAGCACCGCAGGGTTGACGGCGATGATGTAGGCCATCGCCAGGAATGTTGTCAGTCCAGCGCGAAGTTCGGTCCCGATTGTGGACTTGCGCTCACTGACGTGAAAAAGTTCGTCCATGCATACCCTTTCCTTGTTCGGCCCCGAGTTTAGGCCGATTGACACGAACGTTCTCACTATAGCCCCTTTACGACGCTGTTGTTCCTCGCATGTTGATGTTCGGCGCTTTGTAGCAGACGGACGGTATTTTTCGCATGAAAATGTGTGGGTACCGTATACTTAAGCGGTTACAACGACCCCTATGGAGGAACGTATGATTAAAGAGCTTTGCCACGACGAGGCTATCCTGTCCCAGCGTTGCGAGGTTGCGACCGTCGAGGACGAGTCGGTTGCTCAGGACCTGATCGATACCATTAAGTCGCTCGACGATGCCGGCTGCCTTGCCGCTAACCAGATTGGCGTTACCAAGAAGGTCTGCGTCTACCTGGACGACGCCGGCGAGCCCCACGTGCTCTACAACCCCCGTCTGGTGTTTGGCCTGGGCGCCAGCAAGATGGAGGAGAGCTGCCTGACGCACGAGGAGGTCACCAAGTCCACGCGCTATATCAAGTGCAAGGTTGCCTTTGACCAGATCGTCGACGGCAAGATGCGCGAGCGCAAGCAGGACTTTGTGGGCTTCGAGGCGCAGATGATCCAGCATATGATCGATCACTGTCTTGGCAAGCTTGTCTAGGGCGACCACAGCACCGCACTTCGTCGTTTTTAGTCCGGGCGTGACATTGTTGTCATGTCCGGGCTTTTGTGTTTAGCCCCTTTTTGTTTGGAGACAATAACCTTAGCAAGAACGTAAAGCTAGGAGGCGCCATGTGTACGAGCATTCGATTTACCGAGAATTCTGGCCACATGTATCTAGGCCGCAACCTCGACTGGAGCTTTGACTATGGCCAACAGGTTCGCGTGATGCCTCGCGGGTTTCACATTCCGTATTCGTTTATCGACGACGCGACAGCGGCACACGCGGTGATCGGTATGTGCATCGATTACAAGAACTATCCCATGTTCTTCGACTGCGGCAACGATGCGGGCCTCGCCGTGGCGGGTCTCAATTTCCCGGGTTATGCCGAGTATGCCGAGGACCCTGTCGACGGCAAGACCAATATCGCGGCCTATGAGTTTCCCCTGTGGGTGGCAGCGACGTTCTCGACGGTCGATGAGGTCGAGGCCGCGCTGCGCGACACGGTGATTGTCGCCAAATCTGCCGGAGAGGGGCTGGGCGTGTCGCTGCTCCATTGGATTATCGGCGACAGCCAGCGCAGCATCGTGGTCGAGATGATGGCTGACGGCCTGCATGTATACGACGATCCGGTCGACACCCTTGCCAACCAGCCGACCTTCCCGTGGCACATGGAAAACCTACGCACCTATATCACCGCCACAAGCGATTTTCCGCAGACGGCGACGTGGCGTGGCGCCGAGCTTAAGCCCTATGGAGCCGGTGCCGGCATGCGCGGCATTCCCGGCGACTGCTATTCGCCGAGCCGTTTTGTAAAGGCGGCGTATCTCAATGCCAATTACCCGCAAAAGGAGAGCGAGACCGAAAACGTCGTCCGTATGTTCCGCTCGCTCGAGGGCGTGGTGATGATTGAGGGGGCGTCCAGGATGGGCGATGGCAAGTTCGAGAAGACTATCTACACCGGATGCTTTAGCGCGCGCACGGGCAATTATTACTACGCGATGTATGGGGATCCGTCGATTCGCTACGTGAGCCTGATGGATGCCGAGGGCGCGAGCCCCGATAGACTCGTGGTTCCCGAGCCGCGTCGTTCGTAGCCGCTAGCTTTACTGCAATGCAAGGCGGCCCTGCGTCTCCCGTGAGATGCAGGGCCGCTGTCGTTGATTTGTGACGTCGCTAGAAGTTGGCGTCGTTGAGTTGTTCGCTCTCGAGGCCGTCGAGCAGTTGCTGTTCGGGCGTATCGGCGACGCTCTCGAGTAACTCGGTGGGGTCGACGTTCATGTTCCTACCGGCTTCGTTGCCGTTGACCAGGTCGTCCGAGAAGATATCGACTTCCATTTCCTCGGCTTCCTCGATCTGGACCTCGAGCGGCACATGGGTGCGTACGAGTTTGACCGCCGGACGCATGCGGGCAAAGAGAGGCACGTACTCGATGATGATCGCCGAGTTCTCAAGACCGTACCAGCGTGCCGGGCTTCCGCAGGCGCGGCGGACGGCGTACTTGATGGCCAT
>JAXJPE010000047.1:0-3545 GCA_036426035.1 Collinsella sp. | reverse complement strand
GCTCTACAGTCCTGCTCACGACGGAGGCCACATTAAGTGGCCTCCTGTTCGTGCGGAACTCGCGATAAACCTAAGCCGGTGTCCCCGCTCTCCCGGGGCCTGTCGTGGCTTGGTTGTTGCATGCGGCTCGCTTTTCGGAACTAGGCTTATATTTTCTAGATGTAAGGCGCTCTTGGTCCTAATGGGCTTGGGGCGCCTGTCTTTTGAAGGTAGATTTTCCCGTGCTGGACGAGAAGTTGTGTTGCCTTGCGGGTTCGAATCCCCCCGCTTGCCCACAAGAAAAACCTCCCGATCGGCTATGCGTTCGAGAGGCTTGTTTCTTTGGCTGGGACGGAGGGATTCGAACCCCCAACAGCCGGCACCAAAAACCGGAGTTCTACCGTTGAACTACGTCCCAATGTGTGGTGTTGCCCAAAAGCAACCCGTTTAGTTTACCTAATCTGCGAGGGCATCGCAAACGCCATCGAGCAGGCGTACGGCGAGTGTCTGCGCATCACTTGCGGTGAAGGTTCCGTTGTAGCGCGTCATGCCCGTGAGCTCAATGCGGATGCGCGCGGGCTTTTGCTGCGCGGCGACATTGGCGGTGCGGATGCGCTGTGCAAGGTTGTGACACTCGGCAAGGGCGATCGTGGCGCGCGGCGCAGCATCTGCGGGCAGCTCATCGCTTGCAATCTCGAGCACCAGATCCACGTCGGTCGGAACCTCGGAATCGCAAAGCATCATGCCGCTGCTGTCGGTCGTCGCCGTGGCGATGTTCCACATGCGCGATGCAACGCTGCGTGCGATGGGGTCCTCACCGATGACGGCAATCTGGAAGCGCTCGAGCACGTTGGCGGCGCGGGCAAAACCGATGCGCGACTCGGCCTCGGTAACCGAGGGCTTGCCCTCCCACACGTGATGCAGGCGGTTGATATAGGCGTAGGTATCCTGGAACGCCATGCCATCGGCAAACAGGCCAACATTTTCCTGGAACTGCTGCAGAGCGGCCTCGGTGTGCGGGCCAAAATAGCCGTCGTCCTCACCGCAGGCAAAACCCAAAACGTTGAGCGCGCGCTGCAGGGCCTGAACGTCGGCGCCATGGAAATTGGGCATGCGCAGATAGAGCGTGCGGTCGCCCAGTTTATACGAGGCGTCTACCAGGGCGCTCCAACAGGGGATATCGACGGCGCAGCCAGCGGGAAGGCCACTGTCGAGCCTAAAGGTGCCAACAGCCTGCTCGGTGGTGGTGCCAAAGCGCTTGTCGGAGACCTCGGTGTCATCGATTGTATAGCCGAGCTGCAGAAGGCGGGACTGGACGTCCTCGACGGCTGCTCCCTGCATGCCCGTTGTAATAGGTTCCATGAACGAACCCCTTTCGGCGTATCATTCGTACTATTTGAGCGCCTGTCGGATAGACGACGCAAAGAGATGCATAAACATGCACTCAACAGTGTAGCAAGTTGTGCCTAAATACGCTGCTGACAGGTTTTATAACCCCCGTTAGTTAAGGCGCTCCACAAAGAAATCTGCCATGGAGAGGAACAGCTCGCGTGCGTGCGGATCAAGCTCAACGTTCTCGATGGCCGCTTTGGCCTTAGCGGTCAGGTCGAGCGCGTAAGTGTGGGCGTAATCGATGGAGCCGGTCTCCTGGAAGATCTCCACGGCGCGTGCGAGCTGCGCGGGATCATCGGTGCCCGAGGAAAGAATCGCCTCGACCTCGTCGTGGTGGCGCTCATCAGAGAGGGCGTGTACGGCGACAAGCGTGCGCTTGCCCTCGGTGATGTCGGTGCGGAAGTCCTTGTTGGCGGCTTCCTTAGTGCCGACAAGGTTGAGCAGGTCGTCCTGAATCTGAAAGGCAAGGCCCGTGTGCAGGCCAAAGGCGCGCAGCGCTTCGATTTGCTCATCGCTGCCGCCGCCGATAATGGCTCCGGCGGCAAGCGGCGTGGCTCCGCTGTAAAACGCGGTCTTGTGCGTCGCCATGTCCAGGTAGTCATCAACCGAGATATCAAAGCGCCCGTCACGGACCCAACCCAGGTCGAGCGCTTGACCCTCGATGGTGCGGACGATCATCTCGGTAAGCTCGTGGAGCACACGCAGCTTCACGTCGGACTCCAGCGTGGGGTCGTCGAGAACCGTCTTGGTGACCATGGTGAGCGCCAGGTCGCCACAATTGATGGCAAGGCCCGTGCCCTCGGTAAGGTGCATACAGGGCTTGCCTCGACGAAGCTGTCCGTTGTCGGCGATGTCGTCGTGGATCAGTGCGCCCGACTGGAAATGCTCGATAGCTGCCGCGGCGCTGCGGGCGCTCTCAAAGCTACCGCCCACTGCGGTTGCGGCGAGCATACAGATAAGCGGGCGGTGGCGCTTGCCGGCGTTGGCCGTAAAAGCCGAGAGCGGCGCGTACAGGTAGCGCTCGATATCGGCAGAGGTCGCCTGTCCGTCAAAGAACGTGGCCAGATAGTCGTTAATCTGGTCAAAGTGCTGGGCTAAAAAGCTGGTAAACGGACTGGACACGGGTTCTCGCATTCTTTCTTGGGTTACATCGTTGCGGTGTGCAGATACCATATTGCCACATTGGAGTTGCCGGCGCGTCTGTTTTGGCGATTTGGAGAAACGGGACGCGTGCGCGTGCCGGCTGCTTATATAAGCCTAAAGTGCTCGAGCGCCTTGACGACGCCATCTTTGTCGACCGAGTCGGTGATGTAGTCGGCGCGCTTTTTGAGATAGTTCGGCGCATTGCCCATGGCGATACCGACATCGACGGCGTTCATCAGCGAGACGTCATTGCTGGCGTCGCCGATGCCGTATACGGTTCCGTGGTGGGGATCGAGGGCGTCGAGTACAGACTGGATGCCCCCGCGCTTCGTGCATTCGCGGGGCGAGATTTCGGTTACCTCGAGTTCGAGCTCGTTAAAGCACAGCAGCGGCTCAAGTGCCTTATCTTGAGCGATGTGGTTGGCGAGCGATGTAGACATCAAGATCTTGTAGACACTGTAATGTTGCAGCTGCGTGACTGCGTCGCCCAGGGTGCGCGCGTATCCGGGAGCATCGGGGGCATCGGCACTCATGCGCACGACGCCGTTGAGGCCCTCAAAGCGGATGACCTCGCCCGATTGCTCAAGGTAGGGGGCAAGACGCTGCAGCATACCGGGCGTCATCGACAGATCGCGAATTGCGTGTCCGTTGATCTCGGCGTAACCGCCCGCAAGACAGACGATGCCGGTCCAGGGCAGCTCAAGAAGTTTGGGGTGGATGCAGCTGAGGGTACGTCCCGTGCAGATAAAGGCCATGTTGCCGTTGGCGACAAACTCGCGGATTGCCTGCGAAACCGCCTCGTTGGGATAGGGGGAGAGGTCCCGCTCGTCTTCGGGAAGGTCTTGGGCGAGCCTGGGGTCTTGCCAGGCGAGCGTTCCGTCGATATCGAAGAAGCAAATATCGCCGCGCTTATAGGCTGCGCTGGCGGCAGGGGAGGCCGAGGTGGTGGGCGCAAATCCCGGCTCGAGGCCCATGATCTGGTCAAAATGCTCTTTAACGCGGGGAACGGAGATGCCGATGATCACCTGGGC
>JAXJPE010000046.1:0-60518 GCA_036426035.1 Collinsella sp. | reverse complement strand
TTTTGAACAATTGAGTTGATCAACCACGCTGGTCGGAAGCCGTTTTTTGGCACCTCAAACCCCACTGCAACGCCAAGTGCGGCCAAGCGTTTTAAAAAATGCTAAGTTTTCGGCTTGCACCTTGCGATTCCTCGTGTATACTAACTTTCGCATTTAACGGAGAGTTGTCCGAGTGGCCGAAGGAGCACGATTGGAAATCGTGTAGGCGTCAAAAGCGTCTCCAGGGTTCAAATCCCTGACTCTCCGCCAGTTAATTCCAAAGCAGGCCTTTGAGCCTGCTTTGTTTTTACCCCACGCGGAGGGGTGGCAGAGTGGTTGAATGCGGCGGTCTCGAAAACCGTTTGGCCTGTATAAGGTCACGAGGGTTCGAATCCCTCCTCCTCCGCCATTTTGGTTGAGAAAGCTCCCAAGAATGGGAGCTTTTTTGTTATCGAAATACGTCTCGATCCCACGCTTCCCCAAACATGTACGTCAGCCTCAAAAAACGACATTTTTCGACATCTTTGGAGGCTGACGTACACGTTTGGATTGAGCTCACGGGAGCGGCGCTATTCGGAAGGTGCCTCCTCGTCTCGTATGCTTTTCCAGTTGCGGATAAGTGCCTTGCGTAGTTCGTTTTGTTTTCTCTGGTACCCGGTGTCGGTACAGCGAGGCATGCCGAGTGCTTCGCGAATGTTGTTCATGGCGCGGTGAAAGGCGAGCTGGCTGCCGAACTGAGCCGAAGTGAGCGTAACGATTCGATATCCCATTTGGGAGAGAACGGCCTCTCGCTCCGCATCTGCTCCCTTGCGCTCGAGCTCATCGTGAAAACCGCCCTTATATTCGATACCGAGCGCCCTGCGCTTATAGGTCACGAGCGCATCGATTTTGAGCGTTCGAGCTTTGGCGCAATGCCAGAGACGTTGAGGGATCTCGAGCGGTTTGTTGAGTTCGACACCTCGGATGCCAACGCCGCCTTCGCTTGTTGGGAGCGAGAGGGCGATTGCCGAAGCGGTCTCCATAGGCGAGGCCGAGCGATCGTAGATGTGCCTGAGCGCGAGCCGTGCACGTGTGGCACCGGGTTTGCCGGGGTGCCGATCGAGCAGTTCGGTTATTTCA
Source organism: Collinsella sp. (assembly GCA_036426035.1). GTDB lineage: Bacteria > Actinomycetota > Coriobacteriia > Coriobacteriales > Coriobacteriaceae > Collinsella. The sequence goes on along the minus strand of JAXJPE010000046.1, from coordinate 59,420 downwards.
TCCTTGGAGGTGGTGGCTGGTTGCTCGGTATAAGGGTCGGCGGGATTGAGCCTCATGCGATAATCGCCGCAAACTTCATAGCCATATTCGAGATATTCGATCCTATCCATCCACTCGGCAGCGAGCACGAAGGCGAAGGCTTCGTCGGTGATGAAGATTCCGGGCGTCAACTCGTTAATATGCTCGTAGGGAAGATTTTGTCCAAGAATGTGGCAAACGACGCCTTTGGTACGAATTCGCTCAAATTCGAATACAACCGCGATATCGATAGTCTTAAGCATATCGGACGGAATGCCGCAGTCGGTAAGGGCCTGTCGTATGCGCGCAACACGTTGCTGGGTGGAGATGCCTTGTGCGCCTATCTGGTAGTCGTGCCGCGCAAGAGACTGAACCAAATTCTGGGGTGCATGATGGACAAGCCATGCGGTTTTATGCGAAATGAGAACAGGGGTATCCATTGAGGGCCTCTCGCTCTGAGCCGGTATCCAACTCTTATGTCCGTTGAAGTGGGGAAATATACCGGATGTGAGTAAATCAACTCACTCATGCTGTGAGCTCAATCCAAAACATGTACGTCAGCCTCCAAAGATGTCGGAAAATGTCGTTTTTGGAGGCTGACGTACATGTTTTGGACCCTTGGCATTCCAGTAACGCCACGCCCGCATCCAGTCCCGACCGTTTGCCGAGCAATAGGATCGCAATCGGCGCCGAACATGTACTATGTACGGGCATTGTCTAAACCCACAATCCAAAGGACCCCATCTTGCCCGTCGTCGCCGCTATGACCGTTACCCCACATGCCTCGGATGCCATGGTCGCTATTCCGTTTTGGCTCGAGATGTTCGCTGTTGTCGCTGCATCGATCTCGGGTGTGCTGGTTGCGCGTGAGCACAAGCTCGACCTGGTGGGCGCGGTCGCGCTCGCGGTGGTCTGCGGTCTGGGCGGCGGTCTCTTGCGCGACATGACGCTGCAGGTGGGCAACGTCTACATCCTCAACCAGCCGATGGCACTCCCGCTTTCCATTGCCACGGCGGCCATCATCTATATTTTCCCGGCAATCGTCGACAAGCCCGAAAAACTCATCCCCTTGCTCGACATCATCTCGGTCGGCATCTACGCCGCTACTGGAGCAGACAAGGCGCTGGTCTACGGCTTTGCGCCGGCGGTGTGCATCATGATGGGCTTTTTTACCGCAGTAGGCGGCGGCATGCTGCGCGACGGCTTTATGGGCGTGGTTCCGGGCATTTTCCAACGTACTAACTTTTATGCCATCGCCGCCATCGCCGGATCGACAAGCTATGTGTGTCTCGTTATGAGCGGCATCATGAGCAATGTCGCCGCGCTGGTCGTATGCGTTGTCGTGACCATGGGACTGCGCTGGCTCTCGCTGCGCTTTGACATCAAAAGCCCCACCGAAGAAGACATCGCGCGCTTTTTGCACCGTAAAAAGTAGGCAGCACGACACAACCCCTCGAAATGCAACCGAGAGGTTCTTTTAGAGCGCCCGCGCGTTGGGTACCCTGTTAGATGCATATCGAGCATCTGACGAAGGATTCACTATGCCCTGTAATCAATTCCCGTTGACCCAGCGCCGTAAGGCATGGGGCCGCATCACCATCCTGTTCGCGCTCATCGCGCTGGCGATCACCGTGCTTCCCACGGCGTCGTTCGCCGGCACGGACACCGCAGGCAACGTACTTGCGACCGACAATGACGCCAATCCGTCCGGCGTCGATGGTGACCTGTACTGGGCCGGCCAGGCCCTCAACTTGGACGATGCGTCCATTGACCGTGATGTCATCGCCGCGGGCGATACCCTCTCGATCCGCGACTGCACGGTTGGCGGCGCCGTTCGCCTGGCGGCGCGTACCATCGACATCGCCAAGACCACGGTTGATGGCAGCGTCACGGTGGCCGGCCAGCACGTTGTGCTCAACACCGGTAGCACCGCCAACTGTTTTTACGCGATGGGCGAGACGGTTGCCCTGCGAGGCTCCACCAAGTCGGCAGCGCTGGCAGGCGATACGGTGACCATCGATGGCACCGTCGAGGGCGATGTCGAGGTTTGGGCCGACAAGCTCATCCTGGGCAAGAACGCCCATATCACCGGCACCGTGAACGCGCACGTCTCCGAGGACCCCGAGCGTGCCGCAGGGGCCGAGGTAGGCGCGCTCAAGATCGACCGCACCGAGAACGAGGATACTTCCACCGTTAACGATGTCATCGGCGGTATCGTCGCTGCGGCACTCTCGACCTGCTTTGTCGCTCTGCTGCTCGAGCTCGTCTTTCCGCGTGCGACTGCCAGCGCCGCCGGTATGCTCCACCAGCGCCCCATGCCCCTGTGGGTGAGCGGTCTTCTGGGCACGATTGCTATCGTCCCCGCCGTCCTACTGCTAATTATCTCTATCGCTGGTCTGTCGCTTGCCGGAGCCCTCATGTGCGGTGTTATTGGCATCGCGCTGGTGTCGAGTGCCTTTGCGGGGTGCGCGATCGCCCGCATGGTCGGACACAGCCAAAACCGCTACGCCATGGCAGCCATCGGCGGCGTGATCGCCGGCGCCCTCACGGGGCTTCCCCTCGTAGGTGATTTCATCAGCGGCGTGGCCTTCGTCTTTACACTCGGCTACATCATCCAAATCATCTGGCGCAACGCCCACCTTAAGCCGCAGCAGCCGGCTAACGCGCCAGAACTCCCCACCGCTTAGCCGCCAACCACCACAAAGGGGCCAGACACCTTTGTGGTGATGCAGACCAGCTCAGTCCCTGTGCACAAAATGGGCGCCGACCATCACGGTCGGCGCCCTTTCTTGTTAGACGCTATAAAGACCAGCGCTTATTTGTTGACCTGACCGGCGCGGACGGCGGCCTTCTTGCGGTCGGTGGCATTGAGCAGACGCTTGCGCAGGCGAATGTTCTTGGGAGTAATCTCGACCAGCTCGTCGTCGGCGATGTACTCCAGCGCCTCCTCCAGCGAGAAGGTGCGGGGCGGCACCAGCTGGACGGAGATATCGGAGGTCGAGGAACGCTGGTTGCCCAGGTTCTTGGTACGGGCGATGTTGACGACCATGTCGCCAGCCTTGCTGCGCTCGCCCACGATCATGCCCTCGTAGCACTCGGTGCCCGGCTCAACAAAATGCTGGCCGCGCTCCTGCAGCGTACCCAGAGCATAGGCAACGGCCTTCTCGGTGGTCATGGAGATCATTGCGCCGTTCTGACGGTTACCGATCTCGCCGGCGTAGGGACCGTACTCCAGGAAGGTGTGGTAGAACACGCCCTCGCCGTGGGTGACGTTCATGATGCGATTCTTAAGGCCCATGATGCCGCGGGTCGGGATCTTAAACTCGAGGTGCGTCACGATGCCCGAGGTGTCCATGCTCGTCATGATGCCGCCGGAGGTACCGAAGACCTCAACGACCTTGCCCGAGTACTCGTCCGGGCACTCGACGACGGCCTGCTCGATGGGCTCCATCTTGTTGCCGTTCTCGTCCTTCTTAAACAGAACGCGGGGACGGCCGACCTGGAACTCAAAGCCCTCGCGGCGCATGGACTCCATCAGAACGGACAGGTGCAGAATGCCGCGGCCCGAGACCTCAACGCCGCTCTTATCCTCGAGCTCCTCGATCTTCATGGTCACGTTGTTCTCGGCCTCGTTGAACAGGCGCTCCTTGAGCTGACGGGCGCCCACGATGTCGCCATCGCGGCCGACGAGCGGGGAGGTCGAAGCCTCAAAGACGATGGACAGGGTCGGCGGGTCGATCTCGATGGGCTCGAGCTCGACGGGGTTCTCAGGATCGGTGTAGACATCGCCGATATCGGTGCGGTCAATACCCACGACGGCAGCGATATCGCCGGCGCCGACTTCCTGGCACTCGGTACGGCCCAGGTAGTCGAAGGTAAAGAGCTGCTTGACGGTGGCGGTGGCGCTGGAGCCGTCGTTCTTCACAACCAGAATCTGGTCGCCCTGATGGATGGTGCCGGAGTACACGCGACCGATGCCGATGCGGCCAACGAAGTTGGAGTGGTCGATGGTCACGCACTGCATAGCCAGCGGGGCGTTCTCGTCAACCTCGGGCGCGGGCATGTCGTCGATGATCATATCGAGCAGCGGGTACATGTCCATATTGCCGTCGTTGGGGTCAAGGCGGGCAAAGCCATTCATGGCGCTGGCGTAGACCACGTGCTCCATGGCGAACTCGAGCTGGTCGTCGGTGGCGCCCAGGTCGGCCATGAGGTCCAGGCAGTCGTTGTAGGCCTTCTCGGGGTTAGCGCCCGGACGGTCGATCTTGTTGATGACGATCATGATCTTAAGGCCGGTGTCGATAGCGTGGCGCAGCACGAAGCGGGTCTGGGGCATGGGGCCCTCAAAGGCGTCCACCAGCAGCAGGGCGCCGTCGGCCATACGCAGCACGCGCTCGACCTCGCCGCCGAAGTCGGCGTGGCCCGGGGTGTCGATGACGTTGATCTTGACGTCCTTGTACTCGATAGAGATGTTCTTGGCGAGAATCGTAATGCCGCGCTCGCGCTCCTGGTCGTTGGAATCCAGGACGCGGTCCTCGACCTGCTGGTTGGCACGGAAGGCGTCCGTGGCACGCAGGAGCTTGTCGACCATCGTCGTCTTGCCGTGGTCGACGTGAGCGATGATGGCGATGTTCCTCAGATTGTCTACGCGCATGTAGTTCCCCTATCTTCTATCTATATACAACCGGCACGCGTATGCGACCCGCCCAGTAACACAACGCTCGGCGGGAATTTTGAGCCTTTTACCGAAAACTCGTTTATTTTAGCGATTTTAGATAAGAGGGGTTTCCTCGCCTGCAGGTTCAGGGTCGCTCCACATAAAACCATCGCCGGCGCCCACACCTTCGTACAGTACATATGCCGAAAAGCCGCTCTCGAGCGTCGTCTCAAAGAAACTCACAAGCAGGGCGTCATGGTAGCCGCCATCAATTTCGACACAACCGGTGTAGCCGATGGCGTAACGGGCGATGCGACCCAGGCCCTCGTCCTTAAGGCCCATCTTGTGCTCGGAGATAAAGTTGGTGGCAGCCTCGAGGCATGCCTCCTCGCCGTCCTCGTCGAGTGCCGCCAGATAGCGGTTGGACGCGGCGTCTTCGATCGCAACGACAACACCGGGGTTCTCACCAGCGGCCAGGTCGTCTAAAAATGCCCCGATGAGGTCGCACACCATGGCGTCGAGCTCGGCGGAGACGTTTCCGGCGTCCTGCATATCCTGTGCCATTTTTAGACCTTCCCATCGAGTCCGGCGTCGTTACATCTCTTGTGCCTCGGCAGCGATCTCGGCGGCGGCGTCGCGGGCGCGCATCATATCGGCGGCGCGCTTATCGAGTACCTTGATCTGGTTGGTCAGCATCACGGCATCGACCACGCCCCAGATGACCAAGCCCATCGAAATCGAAAACCCAAGCGCACCAACTGTACCACGAAGGCGCGAGGAGATTGCCGCGACAAGTGCGGAGACGGCAACCATCTTGATAAAGGAGGCACGGCGCTCGCGAAGCGTACGGGCCTGCGTCACATAGGCGATGCGTGCGGCCTCGGATGCCTCCGAGCGCATCTGGGCCTCGCGGGCAATGGCGGCGGCTTCGGCTGAAACGCCGCGACCCATCAGTGCATACTCCGTCTCATGGCTACTCGTCATTTAAAAATCATCGGGCGAGAGCGTATGGACGAACTCGTCGAACTTCTCAAATTCCTGCTCATCATCGACTTCCTCGGCAACCGGAGAGACGGTCCCCAGGCGGTTCATGATGTCGTCCTCAACAAACATGGGAGCATTGCTGCGCACGGCGAGGGCGATGGCATCGCTCGGACGCGCATCGATCCTATGCTCGTTGCTGTCGGCCAAAACGACGACCGTCGCGTAGAACACGGGAGGCTCGGCACGGACAATCTCGATGCGCTCGAGTTTTGCATCCAGGGCATCAAGCGTATCGAGCAGCAGGTCATGGGCAATCGGGCGCTCGGCACGACCGCTGTCGATACCACGGCTAATAGCCGCAGCCTCAAAGGAACCAGTTTGGATAGAAAGGGAGCGCAGCGGCGCAGGGGAGTCCGATTTGCTGCAGCGCTCGCGAAGTACGATAAGCGATGGCACGGGACCGGCGGCCATGACGATGGTCTCTATGTCGACACGAACCATGGAACACCTCCGGTACGTAGCGGTTAACACGCGGCGCCTTCGCCGCATTGAATAGCTATACTACCCAATCTTTCGCACAGCACACAAAACCAAAATGAGTTTTATCACACACAAGAAAAAAGCCCCGAGGCCATGCCTCGAGGCTCTTCACAGTTTTGATGGTGGACCTGACAAGATTCGAACTTGTGACCTCCCGGTTATCAGCCGGACGCTCTAACCAACTGAGCTACAGGTCCATCATGGTGGAGGTTAGGGGGATCGAACCCCTGACCTCAGGCTTGCAAAGCCCGCGCTCTCCCAGCTGAGCTAAACCCCCACGGAGACAGTAATAAACACCCCAGCGGAGACTCGGCTCACGCGGGGGTGTTTATTGCGAAAGAAAGTGGTGGACCTGACAAGATTCGAACTTGTGACCTCCCGGTTATCAGCCGGACGCTCTAACCAACTGAGCTACAGGTCCATCGCGCAAGGGATATATTAGACGAGTCATTACGCGCGCGTCAACAACTTTTTTGAAAATCTTTGGAGGGTGTTCGCCGAGTGGGCGAGATGGGTTAGGTTTGCTGCTCGGGCAGTCCTGCGCAAGACGAAGGCCACATTAAGTGGCCTTCTTTGCGTGCGGAACTCGCGACAAACCTAACCCATCTCGCCCACTCGGCGGGCACGGGGTCCAGGATTGTCAAAAAAGCGGTCGGCGCGCAGTGCGCCGACCGCCGATATATGGGGTCTGATATTTTCTACCAGCTAGGGCCTCTTACTCGTCTAGGAGATCCTCTGGCATGTCGTTGCCGTCGCCTAGATCGACTGGGGTCTTTTCGGCATCGACCGTTGCCTCGGCCTCGGCGCCTTCGCCTTCGGGCTTTTCCTTAGCTGCCGTCATGCGGGCGACAGCGCACACACGGTCGTTGTCGTCGACGGTCATCATCTTGACGCCCTGGGTGGCTCGGCCGGTCTGGCTGATCTCATCGGTCTTGACGCGAATGACCGTCGCGCCTTCCGTCACGATGAACAGCTCGTGCTGCGGACCCACCGTCTTCATGGCCGCGAGGTTTCCCTTACGCTCGGTCATCTGGATGGTGTAGACGCCCTGACCGCCGCGGTTCTGCTCCGGATAGTCCGCGACCGGCGTGCGCTTGCCGTAGCCGCGCTCGGTGATGACAAACAGGTCGCCGTTGCCGTTGGTAACCTCCATACCCAAAACGCTCACGCCGTCCTTCATGCTAATACCGCGAACGCCGCTGGTGTCGCGTCCCGTGGCGCGAACCTGGTCCCCGGGGAACATGATCGCCTTGCCTGCAGTAGTGGCCAGGATGATCTTGTCGCCCTCGCGCACACGGCGCACGGCGAGCAGCGCGTCGTCGTCCCTCAGGTTGATGGCGATCAGGCCATCACGGCGGCTGCGGTCGTAAGCGCTCATCACGGTCTTCTTGACCATGCCGCTCTTGGTGGCAAACATCAGGTACTCGTCGGCGGGGAACTCGCGACAGCTGATGACGCTCGCGATCTTCTCGCCTTCCTCAAAGGGCAGCAGGTTGACGATCGCGGTGCCGCGCGCCTGGCGCGTACCCACCGGCAGCTCGTGCACCTTCAGGCGGTAGACCTTGCCCTTGCTCGAGAAGAACAGCACGTACTCGTGCGTGGATGCGATAAACATCTCGTCGATAACGTCGTCCTCTTTAAGGTTGACGCCCGACACGCCCTTGCCGCCGCGCTTCTGGGCGCGGTAGGCAGCCACCGGGATGCGCTTCACGTAGCCGGTGTGGGTGATGGTCACGACCATGTCCTCGTCGGCGATGAGGTCCTCGACATCCAGATCCTTTTCGACATGGCTGATCTCGGTGCGGCGTTTGTCGCCGAACTTTTTCGAAATCTCGCGCATCTCCTCCTTGATGACGCCCAGGATCTTCTCCTCATGCGCCAGCAGGTCCTCGTAGTAGGCGATGGCGCGGCGCAGACCGTCCAGCTCTTCCTGGATCTTGTCGCGCTCCAGGCCAGTCAGGCGGCGCAGCTTCATCTCGAGGATGGCCGTGGTCTGCTCGGGCGTAAAGCCAAAGCGCTCGATCAGGCGGCCGCTTGCCTCGGAGTCGGTCTGCGAGGAACGGATAATGCTGATGACCTCGTCGATATGGTCGAGAGCCATCAGATAGCCCTCGAGGATATGGGCGCGCGCCTGGGCCTTCTTAAGGTCAAAGCGGGTGCGGCGGGTGACGACGTCAACCTGGTGGTCGATGTAGTGCTGCAGCATCTCGCGCAGGCTCAGGCATTTGGGAACGCCGTTGACGAGCGCCAGGTTGTTGGCGCCAAAGGTCGTCTGTAGCGAGGTGTACTTATACAGGTTGTTGAGCACGACCTGCGGAATGACGCCCTTCTTGAGCTCGATGACCAGACGGATGCCCTTTTGGTTGGACTCGTCGCGCATGTCCGAGATGCCCTCGATGCGCTTGTCGTTCACGAGCTGGGCGATCTTCTCCTGCAGGGTGCCCTTGTTGACCATGTAAGGGATCTCGGTAAAGACCAGGCGGCTGCGGCCGGTCTTGGTGGATTCCACGTGGGCCTTGGCTCGCACGGTAATGGAGCCGCGACCGGTCTCGTAGCTCTGCCTAATGCCGGCGCTGCCCATGATGATGGCACCGGTGGGGAAGTCCGGACCGGGCATGATCTGCATAAGCTCGTCGACGGTGGCGTCGGGATTGTCGATCAGGTAGCAGGTGGCCTCGATCGCCTCGGTGAGGTTATGCGGGGCGATATTGGTGGCCATGCCGACGGCGATGCCCTGGCTGCCGTTGACCAGCAGGTTGGGAAAGCGCGCGGGCAGCGCCACGGGCTCGGCGAGCGACTCGTCGTAGTTGGGCTGCCAGTCGACGGTATCCTTTTGCAGGTCGCGCAGCAGCTCCATGGCAGGCTTTGCCAGGCGGCTCTCGGTATAACGCATGGCCGCCGCGCCGTCGCCATCGATGTTGCCGAAGTTGCCGTGGCCATCGATGAGCGGTGTGCGCATGGAGAACCACTGCGCCAGACGAACCATGGCCTCGTAAACCGCGAAGTCACCGTGCGGATGGTACTTGCCGATAACTTCGCCGACCGTCCAGGCCGACTTCTTATGCGGGCGGTTGGGGTAGATGCCGCTCTCGTTCATGGCGTACAGGATGCGGCGGTGCACCGGCTTTAGGCCGTCGCGCACGTCCGGCAGGGCGCGCGCCGTGATGACCGACATCGAGTACTCGATGAACGACTGCTTCATCTCGCGGCCGAACTCCGAAATCTGGAGCTGACCGCCGTTGATATCCTCGCCGGCCGAGGCGCCGCGGTCGACCGCACCGAAGCTCTCCTCGAGCTCGGCGTCGTCATCCTCATCCTCTTCATCCTCGGCGTCGGGGTTATAGGAATTCGGATCGCCGTCCTCGCCCTGCTCAGCGCGGGCGAGCAGGCGCTTCAGATCATCGGGCATGCCGGCGTCGCCGGCCTCGTCCACACCCTCGTTGTTGTTGATATCGTCTGCCACGTTACCTCCTCATGGTTTGCGTGGTCCATTAGTTCCCTACCACGGAGACGGCTTTTCCAGGTGCCGCAGATTCGCCCGAAAGAGGAGGGAAGCGTACTTGGGTACGCGACCGACGATTGAGGGCGAAGGTGCGGTGGCTGGGAAAGCCGCAGGGATTAGGCATCCAAGAATCGTGCATCATGTGCGTGCTTTTCAATGTACTCGCGGCGATAGCCGACCTCGGAACCCATGAGCTCGCGCACGGCGCGGTCCGCCACCACGGCGTCCTCGATCGACACGCGCTGCAGGATACGGGTCTTGGGGTCCATCGTCGTCGAGGCAAGCTGCTTGGGGTCCATCTCGCCCAGGCCCTTGTAGCGCTGAACGGTATAGCCCTTGCGCTTCTTGGTGATCTTGCCGTCCTTGGCCTTGCCGTCCTCGTCGTTGTCGTCGGGGTTCAGGCCCAGGCTCTGAATGGTGTCGCGCAGAATCTCGTCTTCGGGCTGGCGGCCGTTGGGATACACGTAATGGATCTTGTTGCGTACCTTAATGCCAAAGATGGGCGGGCAGGCAACATAGACATAGCCGGCATCGATCAGCGGGCGCATGTACTTGTAGAAGAACGTCAGCAGCAGGATGCGGATATGCGCACCGTCAACGTCTGCATCGGTCATGATGATGATCTTGTGGTAGCGCGCCTTGCTGATATCGAAGTCGCCACCGTCGCCGGCGCTCGTCGTGACGCCGCAGCCGATCGCGGTGATCAGGGATTGGATGGTGTCGCTCGAGAACGCGCGGTGGTCACCCACGCGCTCGACGTTCAAAATCTTGCCGCGCAGGGGCAGAATCGCCTGGATGTCTCGGCGACGGCCGTCCTTGGCCGAACCGCCTGCCGAGTCGCCCTCTACGATAAAGAGCTCGGTCAGCTCGGCATCGCGTACCGAGCAGTCGGCGAGCTTGCCGGGCAGCGACGCCGTCTCGAGCAGGCTCTTGCGGCGGGTCGCCTCGCGCGCCTTGCGGGCGGCGTTGCGGGCCTTGCATGCCTGCTGGGCCTTCTTGACGATCTCGCGGGCGGGTTTGGGATGCTCCTCCAGATAATCGGTCAGCCCATCGGTCACGATCTTGAGCGTGAGCGCGCGCATGTAGGAGCTGCCGAGCTTGGCCTTGGTTTGGCCCTCAAACTGCGGGTCGGGCAGCTTGACCGAGATGACGGCCGAAAGCCCCTCGCGCACGTCGTCGCCGCTCAGGTTGGCCTCCTTCTCCTTGAGTAGGTTCTGCTTGCGAGCGTAATCGTTGATCACGCGGGTGAGAGCGGTGCGGAAACCCTCGAGATGCATGCCGCCCTCGGGGGTGTAGATGTCGTTGGCAAACGACATGACGTTCTCGCCGTAGCCGGCATTCCACTGCAGGGACACCTCGACCTCGCCCATCTTGGTCACGGGCGCATCCGGATCCGACTTGCCCTCGATATAGATGGGCTCCTTGAAGGCCTCGGGAACGTCTTTGCCGTCGTTGAGGAACTTGACGAAGTCGATGATGCCGCCCTCGTAGCAGAACTCCTCCACGTGGGGAGTCGCCTCGCGCTCGTCGGTCAGCACAATCTTTAGATTCTTATTGAGGAACGCCGTCTCCTGCAGACGGTTGTGCAGCGTATCGAAATCGTAGACACAGGTCTCGAAAATCTCGTCGTCGGGCCAGAAGCTGACGGTGGTACCCGTCGAATCCGAGGTGCCCACGACCTCCATCTTCTTGACGGTCTTGCCGCGCGAGAACTCCATCTCGTAGACGCTGCCATCACGGCGCACCTGCACGACCACGCGCTTGGACAGTGCGTTGACGACGGAGATGCCCACGCCGTGCAGTCCGCCCGAGACCTTGTAGGCCGAGTTATCGAACTTACCGCCGGCGTGCAGGATCGTCATAACGACCTCGAGCGTCGGGATCTTTTTGATGGGATGCTCGTCGACGGGGATGCCTCGCCCGTTGTCGACGACCGTGATGGAGTTGTCGGCGTGGACCGTCACGTGAATCTCGGTGCAGAAACCGGCCATGGCCTCGTCAACGGAGTTGTCAACGATCTCCCACACCAGGTGATGCAGGCCGCTGGCGCTCGTCGAGCCGATATACATGCCCGGGCGCTTACGAACGGCCTCGAGACCTTCGAGAATCTTAATCTCGCCGCCATCGTAATCGTTTTCGTTTGCCACACGTCCTCCTTCAGCTAAGAAAATGTGTACAGCCTTACTAGTTTATCGTAAAAAATACCCTCGGGAGCGAGGGTATTTGGCTCTACAAGGCCACCAGATGCGATTTAAGGCTCTTTCTTGCTTTGCACGCCCTTGGCCCACTCGGCACTAGCTCTCATGGCATTCTCGAGGGCCTCGCGCAGTTTTTGATCTTCGATGGGCGCCACTTGGCGCTCAATCTCGCCGCGTTCGGCCTCACTGAGATCGGCGTGCGGAGCCGGCGGGCGCTCGGTCACGGCTGGGCGCAGGCGCTCCTTGGCAGCCGGCGGCGTGTGACCGGGCGCGGTCGTTTTGAACACCAGGCCGTCCACATGCGCGCCGGCCCGCTCCATGCGTGCCCGGATGATCTCGCGCAGCAGCGTCATCTCCTGCGTCCACGAGGGCGAATCGAGATACACCAGCAGCTCATTGGACTCGGGCAGGTAGCGCAGGCCCGTCACGTGGCGTCCCTCGCGCGTGCCCGAGCACACCGCATTCCAGGCGCGATAGACCGCACGAGATTCCTCTGCAGCCTCCATTTGCGCGCGGCGCTCAGGTGTCGCGGCCGCCAGGATGCGCTGACGCTCGGCATCCAAAAAGCCGCCAAAGGCAACCGTTCCGTTCTCGCGCTCGTAATTAGCACGTCTCACCCATGCTCACCACCTTGGCTCGATCAAGCAGGTCATCGGTAAAATACCCCAGATTGGTGGTGGTTATGACCGTCTGGATATCATCACCGATCAGCTGCAGAAAAGCGCCTCGCCGCCCGGCATCGAGCTCGCTCATCACGTCGTCCAAAAGCAGCAGTGGCGCGGTGCCCAGGATATCGCGCGCCACGGCCACTTCTGCCACCTTCCAGGCAAGCACCAGCGTTCGCTGCTGGCCCTGGCTGGCAAATGAACGGGCCGATCGGCCCGCGACGGAAAACTCAATCTCGTCGCGATGCGGACCCACAAGCGTCACGCCGCGGCGCATCTCCTCATCGGCACGCTCATCGAGGGCCGCGAGCATATGCTCGTATGCCCAGTCCTTAAGTTCCTCGCGCCCCTCGGTTTGAGGTAAATCCCCCAGTGTGGATACATAGGACACGCCTGCGTCCTCACCGGACGCCACCTGCCCGTACGCGGCGCGCACATGGCCCGCCAGTCGGTCGAGCAGGGCCAAACGATGCACGAGCAGGGCTGACCCGGCGCGGGCGATGGAGTCATTCCACGCACCGAGCATCTCGCGGCAGCACCAGGTCTCCTTGAGCAGGGCGTTGCGCTGCGTCACGCAACGCCCGTAGGTGCTCACCAGGTCGGCGTAACGGGCGCTCAGTTGCACGCCAAAGTCATCGAGGGCGGCGCGGCGCACGCTGGCGCCGCGCTTGACCATATCCAGATGATCGGGGCAAAACAGCACGCTCGGCATAACCCCGCGCACGCCGGCAGCCGAGCACCTCTTGCCGTTACGGCTAAACGAGCGCTTGCCGTCCTCAACACCCAGCCCCATATCGAGCACGCGGCCATCGCCCTCGAGCCTCAACGCGAGCCTGCACGAGCCCGTGCCGTCGTGCACGAGCTCGGTAGCGGTGGGATGCCTAAACGAGGCGCCGCTCGTCAAAAGCTGCAGCGCCTCTATGAGGTTGGTCTTTCCCGCCGCGTTGGGTCCCGCAAGCACCGTCACGCCTTCGTCCAGGTCAAGACGGTAGCTATCGAAACTGCGGTAGCGCGCGACGGAAAGGTTGCGGGCAAACATGGTCATGGCGCAGCGCTAGATGCGAACCGGCATGACCAGGTACAGATAGTTGATCTTGTCGTAGGACTTAAAGATACCCGCCTGCGAGTAGCTCTTGAGCTCCAGCGTGATCTCCTTCTCCTTGGATAGGGCATTGAGGCAGCCAAAGATGTAGTGGTAGTTAAAGGCGATGGTGCCCGACTCGCCCTCGGCCTCGACATCGATTGTCTCCTGCGCCAGATCCTGGTCATTGGAGATGGAGGACAGGCCCATCTGGCCGTTCTCGACATCGATCTCGAACTTGACTGCGGGGTTCGCGCTCGCGATGACCGCCACGCGCTTGAGGGCGGCATTAAAAGCCGCCACGTCGATCTTGACGCTCGTCACGCACGAATCGGGGATGAGCTGCTTGTAGTTGGGATACACACCCTCGATACGACGCGACACGTAGGTGGTGTTGCCGGCCTCAAAGACAACCTGGGTGTCGGTGGCACCGATCATGATGGTCGCCTGGCTGGCCATGATGCTCAGGGCGTCGTTGAAGGCGTCAGCCGGGACGTTGAGCTCAAAGGACCCCTCGAGCGTCGAGGTCTCGACCTGGGTGTCGCATACGGCCAGGCGGAAGGAGTCGGTTGCCACCAGGCGCACGGTGTTGTTCTCGACCTTCATATGCACGCCTCCCAGGATGGGACGGGCCTTATCGGTCGAAGTGACGCGCCATACGCGCCCGACCATCTCGGACAGGATGTCGGTCGGGAGCTCCACTGCGCTCTCGATAGCATAGGCAGGGAACTCGGGAAAATCGTTGGCGTCGAGCGTGTTGAGGCGGAAGGAGCTCTTCTCGCATCCGATCAGTACCTGACGCTCCGAGAGCTCAAAAGTAACCGGGGCATCGGGAAGGGTCTTCGTGATGTTCGAGAGCATCTTGCAGGGAATCACCATCTCGCCCTCTTCTTCCACATGCGCGGCAATGCGATGACGAATCGAGATGGTGTAGTTTGAGGTTTGGAATTCCAAGATGCCGTCCTGCGCCTTAACGAGCACGCCCGACAGGATGGGAAGGGTAGATGCCGAAGCGATGCCTTTCATAACGACGCCGATGGCTTGCGTGAGCGAGCTTTGGCTGACGGTGAACTTCATCTTTTAATACCTTTCTATAGATATAAATATCTTAATAATAGTAATAGCACTGACGAAACTGTTGATTACTTCCAAAAGCGCTGGTCAACCCCAAAAAGAGAATCGACAGCACCCTGTGCGCAACCGACCGCGTTTTCCACGTTCAAAACCTGCGGAAAACTTTTCGTCGCCTTGGGGTGAGTTTTAGACACGTTATGCCCGGCGTTTCGACAAGTTTTCAACAGATGTCTCTATTTCCCTACGAGCGCAGTGTAATTTTATCTCGTAGCGACTTGAGGTCCTCGGTTACGGTGCGGTCTTCCTGAATCATCTTCTGAACCTTTTTGTAGCTCGTGCTGACGGTCGAGTGGTTGCGGTTGCCAAACTCCGCGCCCACCGCCGTGGTCGTCATCTCGCACATCTCGATGGCCAGATAGATGGCGATATGACGGGCTTTGGCTATGTTGGCGTTGCGCCGCGGTCCGATAAGCTCCTCGTGCGTCACGCCGTATTGCTCCTCGATGACAGACTGGACCGTCTGCACGTTGATCTTCTTGGCCGACGTATCGAAGTATTGGCTTGCGATGGCGTCGATGTCGTCGAAGCTGAGCTCGCTGCCCTCGCGTTCGCGGTCTCCTGCCTCGCCGGCGCAGCGTTCGCAGAAGCTCTCGAGTTCGCGGATGTTGGTTCCCGACACCTCCGCCATGTGTTTAAAATGCTCGTCGGTCAGATGCCCACCATCGCCGCCATAGGCCGCCAGCAGCGAGTCGTCACCCGCCTCGGGCGTGGTGGCTATCGTGTTCTCGTAGTAACGCTGCAAGATCTTGTATTTCATCTCGTAGCTGGGCTCCGCCACCAAACAGAGCATACCGGCGTTAAAGCGGCTGGTCAGGCGTTCGTCCATGCTCAGGTCTTTGGGTGCGCGGTCGGCTGCGATGACGACTTTTTTGTTATTGCGGATAAACTCGTCCATGAGCTGGAAAAAGTAGTCCACGCTTGCGCGCTTGCCGATGATGTTTTGAATGTCGTCGATAATGAGCACGTCCACGCCGTGGTATGCCTGCATGATGGGGGCGTTGCTCTTCTTTTGGCGGTCGAACTCCGTCATCAGGTCATCGAGGTACGCCTGCGAGTTGGCGTACTTCACCTTGATCTCGGGCGACTTTTCGGCGAGCTCGTTTTTGATGGCGAGCAGCAGGTGGGTCTTGCCCAGCCCCGATTTGCCATAGATGAACAGGGATGTGCATGTGCCGCGTTCGTCCGCGAGTGCGGCAAACTTGAGAGCCGAGCGATAGGCATGGCTGTTTTCGGGGCCGTAGACAAAGTTTTCGAAGGTGAATTTTGAGTTGGCCGCGAGCGGCGCGCCATCGGTGTTCTGCTCGACCGGTGCCGCAGCTACGGGGGCGCTCGTGGGCGATGTTGAGGCTGGTTTTGCGCTTTTTGCAGGCGCCCCGCCTTTCATCTGGTCCATCATGCGGCGGAAATCGTCGGCTGAAAGCGTGTTTTTGATTGCGATGCCCGAATCCTCGCCCGGCGTTGCGTCGTGCGAGATAGGCATGTGTGTGGCTGCGGGCATGGGGGTTGCCGACGTCGAGGCGGCGGGCATGGTTTCACGGGAAACATCGCCGATTTGATGCTCGGGAGTCGACACTGCGGCGGCAGCTGGCGCCGCCGGGGGGACGACGGGTGCCGCAGACACGGCGTTATCGGCCGCGGAGCCCTGCGGTGCCACGATGTTGAGCGCAATCGGCGCAAAGGCAATCTCTTCCAGGTATGCCTCGATGGTCGGCTGATGTTTTTTAAGCTGAGCGATGGCGAATCGTGAGGGGGCCTCAATCGTCAAGGTGTCCTCGGTTAGGCTCACGGCGCGCGATTGCCCTAGCATGTTGATGAGGCGCGCATCTTGGCCGTCGCGCTGGCAAAAGGCGATGGCATCCCCCAGGATGATGCTTGCTTCCTCGTCCACTGTCTCTCCCGTTCCTTAATCTCGAGCCCGCACGCGAGCGCTTCCGATTTCGGTCAGATGATATTTCTGCCCATGTTTGATTACCAAGCCCGCCTGCGCTAAATCGTTGAGCGTGCGCGACCAGGTGGGTGCGGAGTTTCCAAACGCTCGCGCCAAGTCCGTTGCGCCACACTCTTGATGTTGGGCCAGATACCCTAATGCGGCGTTGCCGCGCTCGCCTACAAACACGTCCGACTGCGGTTGTGCGTATTGATTCGCCGCATTAGGATACATCATTTGAGCTGCTGGTTGTTGAGAACTCTGCATGGGTGGCATCTGCTGTTGAAAACTTTGCGGCCACTGTTGGTAAGGCTGCGGGGGCATCTGCTGGGCCCAAGGGTTAAATTGCCCCTGTGGCATCTGCTGATACGGCTGCTGGTACCCCTGGGGATACTGTTGAGGATACGGCTGGGCGTATCCCTGCTGCGGCATATATTGGGGAGGATACCCTTGCGGGTACGGTTGGTAGCCCATTTGCGGGACGTTTGGCATGGCCGCCGTCTGCTGAACGGCGCCTGTGTCCAGATCTGCCGAGCCTATGCCCTCCGGCATGTTTTGCGCCGTGTGGCCCAGTAATACCTGGGGATCTTGCGCGGGAAAAGCTCCAGGCTGCTGCATGCGCGCCACGGGTTGCTGCATCTGCTGTGCCGTCATGGGCTGCTGTGCAAACGTGCTGGGTAGGGCGTATGCCGGCTGCTCCGTCTCGGGGCGTACGGCGGCCCCTCGTCCTCCGGCACGCTCGATTTCCTGCACGCGCTTGGGGTTCAGACTTACCGTGACCACGGTGCCGTTGCCCATGTTGTCCTCGATGGATACGGCGCCGCCGGCGTTTTCCAGGTACTCCTGCACCATGGGAAACCCGGCTCCGGTTCCTCGGATGTATCGCTTCATGTTGCTGTTTGCGCTGGTAACGCCAAAGTCGAACGCGCGCTCCTTGTCATCGATCCCCGGTCCCTGGTCTGCGAATCGGATGGTATCGCCGCCGTCCAGGATCGAGATGATGGGCTCTGCAAAGTGGGCGTGGATAAAGTTTTCGACAATCTCGCGGATAACCATGAGCGAGATGTGTCCGCCCTGTTCTTTCATGCACTGGTAGACGGTGTTGGTTGTCTCTTCCAGATAGGTGCGCACGTCCTTCGGTTCGATGACGATGACGCGCGGCGTCGACAGCATGTCGTCATAGACCGCGATACGTGCGGCATACATGGCGGCCTGTGCTTCCGCAGCGGTCTGCTCTTCCTCGCCACGCTTTTCGCGCACGCCGGTGATGTGCTCGTTGTCGGGTGCCGGGTCTCCGGAATCGACCATGGTGTAAAAGTCGTCAGACATGCCGCTCGCAATCTTTCAAAAGGTTTCGAACAAATAGTAGCTCACCGTGCAATGTTTCTCATCTTTCGACAACTTTTCAAAACCTGTTGAAAACTTTGGAAAACTGGCGAAAAGTTCTCAACATTGCCAACATGACCTGTTGAAAACTCGATGAAATATCGTGAAAAGTTGCCGTACCTCGCAAATTTCAGTTGGGCTTATGGGGGAACCGTGTGAACTACGCAACCTTTTACCTTTGATTTCTTGACATTCGAACGTTGATTTCCCTACAATCTTCAAGCTCACGTGTCTATATCTGCGTCCGCGCTCCCGCGGACACTCGAAATGCAGCAGGAGGAACTTAAGATGAAGCGTACGTATCAGCCTAATAAGCGTAAGCGTGCCAAGACCCATGGCTTCCGTGCCCGTATGGCCACCAAGGGTGGTCGTGCCGTGCTCGCCCGTCGCCGCGCCAAGGGCCGCAAGCGTCTCACTGTCTAGCAGCGATACACACATCTCGCATGAAGACTATTAAGTCTCGGCAAGATTTCGAGCATGTGTTCAGTCAGGGGCGTCGTTTCAATCACCCTCTGATTCGAATGACCATATGTGAATCGGTTGGCGAAGGCGACTCCGGAAGGGTCGCCTTCGTTGGTGCTAAACGGCTCGGTTGTGCAGTTGTGCGCAACCGTTCTAAGCGTGTGATGCGCGAGGCCGCCCGCAGCTGCGGATTTCCCGTTGCGGGTTATGACATCATCTTGTTCGCGACTCCCAAGACGAGGATCTCCTCGCCGCAGGAGATGGACAAGGCATTGCGTTCGCTTATGAAACGCGCCGGCGTTGCCGGGGAGGAGCGATGAGCAATCACGTTTTGCGACGTGTTGCCATCGCTCCTATTCGCATATATCAACAGGTTATTTCGCCCTTATTGCCTGACGCCTGCATTTATTACCCAACGTGCTCGCAATATGCCGTTCAGGCGATTGAGAAGTACGGTGTTTTGAGAGGCTGCTGGCTTGCCGTGAGGCGCATCGCTCGCTGCAATCCCCTGCACGTCGGCGGTTATGACCCTGTGCCCTAGCGGGCACTCGCTATCGGAGGAAAACTTACATGTGGGATTGGATCGTTAACATCCTTTTCGAGCTGCTCAAGCTCATCCAGACCTTTGCGGTCGACTGGGGCCTGTCCATCATCATCCTGGTGGTCATCATCCGTCTGCTGCTGACGCCGCTTATGCTCAAGTCGACCAAGTCGACGGCTCGCATGCAGGTGCTGCAGCCTAAGATGCTCGAGATCCAGGAGCGCTATGCCGACGATCCCCAGCGTCAGGCCGAGGAGATGCAGAAGTTCTACAGCGAGAACAAGTTCAACCCCATGGCTGGTTGTCTGCCGCTGTTAATCCAGATGCCTGTCCTGTTCGCCCTGTTTACGCTGCTGCGTAACCTGCCGAACTACTTTAGCGACGGCACGTTCTCGTTCTTCAATATCCTGCCTGACCTTACCACCACGCCGAGCGCTTCCTTTGCCGATGGCTTTATGGTTGCGCTGCCTGCGCTGGTTTGCCTGATTCTGTTCGCTGTCTTGACCCTGATTCCGCAGCTGTATATGTCACGCAATCAGACTGGTCAGCAGGCCCAGAGCATGCGCATGATGGCCGTTGTCATGACCGTCATGATGCTTTGGATGGGTTGGAGCCTGCCCGTCGGCGTTCTGCTGTACTACGACGTGTCTTCCGCCTGGCAGGTTGTCCAGCAGATCTTCGTGACGCAGAAGGTTATCGATAAGGCCAAGGCCGATGAGGAAGAGCGTCTTAAGAACGCTCCGCTGCAGGTCGAGGTTACTCGTCGCGAGAAGAAGCCGCGCCCGCACAAGAAGAAGTAGTGGGATAGTATTCTTATTTAGGTACCTAATTTTTGGAGTTCGTTATGTCTGAAGAGATCGTCGAGGATATGCTTGAGGAGGTTGCCCCGCGGGTCGCGGGCGATTATCCCGAGATTGCACAGCGTTACAAGGCTGGTGAAGAGCTGACCGATGAGGAGCTCGACACCATTGCCGATGTGGCTATTTCCATTCTGCGTTCCATCCTTTCGCACTTCGATGCGGCGAACTCACCCATCGATGAGTATGAGGGTGACGAGGGCGAGTTGATCCTGGACGTAACTGCTCCTGATCTTGCTGTTCTCATTGGCCGCCATGGACGTACCCTCGATGCTCTTCAAGTTATGTTCTCCCTGTTGGTGAGTCGCAAGCTTGGCTTTAGGTATCCGGTCGTCGTCGACGTCGAAGGTTATAAGAGCCGTCGACAGGACAAGGTTGCTTCTATGGCCCAGTCCGCTGCCGAGCGCGCTATTCGCACTCATAAAAGTGTTTCCTTGCCGCCTATGAATGCCTACGAACGTCGACTGGTTCATATTGCCCTTCGTGGTAACGATGCTGTCGACACGCATTCTGAGGGCTCTGACCCCGATCGCCATGTTGTGATTGTTGCTCGATAATCTTCTCGAGTCTATGCTAAGGGGACGTGGTTTCCACGTCCCCTTTTTTTGTCAAAAGTTCTCGATACACTGATTTTTGTCAGAAAGGAGTCGTCTTGTTTGTTTTAACTGATGAGCAGGCAAGCCAAATGCTGGGCCGTCTTATTTCGTATCGCAAAGACTATTCTTTGAAGGTCTCCGACGAGAGCCTTCGTGTCTGTATCAAGCATCTTGATCTTGTTCTGGAGGCCAATAAGACTACTAATCTAACGCGCATCCTGAATGTTGATGATGCAGCCGTCCTTCATATTCTGGACTCACTTGTTTTACTGCCCTATATTGATAAAGCTCCTGAAGGTGCTTTGCTTGATATGGGTACCGGTGCTGGATTTCCAGGTATTCCGTTGACTATTGCAAGTGGGCGAAAGGCTACCTATATCGATTCCGTTGGCAAGAAAGTAGATGCTGTTAACTCCTTTGTTAGTGCGCTTAGACTCAAGCATGCTTATGCCGTTCACGATCGTCTTGAGGAATATGCTCGATCCCATAAGAAGCAATTTGCAGTTGTGACCGCCCGTGCGCTCGCACCATTACCGGTTCTCGTTGAATATGCTTCTCCTTTTCTAAAAGATGGTGGTCTCTTTGTTATTACGAAGGGGAATCCATCTGATGAAGAGTTTCAATCTGGTATTGCTGCTGCAAAGATATGCGGCTTTACCACGCTTATGACGGACGACCTTGATTTGCCGAATGGTCTGGGTCACCGTGAATTTATTATCCTTAAAAAGACTCGTCAGGCATCTGTTTCCCTTCCGCGTGCTAATGGCATGGCAAAAAAGAATCCGCTTGCCTAGATGTTTCACGTGAAACATAATGGATAGTGTCGATTGTTATGTTTCACGTGAAACATAACAATCGATGTCGAATCGGATTGTTTCACGTGAAACATCCTCCATTCAACAGCTTTAAATACACCAGGAGGGACCGTGGGATTTCGCGACGTTAAGCGTTCTAAGAGTGCAAAAGACACGCGTGTCATTGCTATCATCAACCAAAAAGGCGGCGTAGGTAAGTCCACCACGGCTGTAAATCTTGCAGCAGCGTTGGGTGAACTGGGCCGAAAGACGTTAATTGTCGATTTTGACCCGCAGGGTAATAGTACGAGTGGTTTTGGAATCGAAAAAGAAGAACTCGATCACTGCATCTATGATGCATTGCTGAACGATGTTCCGGCGGAATCGCTCGTTCTTGATACAAATTGCAATAAGGTATTTGTAATCCCGGCAACTATCCAGCTTGCGGGTGCGGAAATCGAACTTGTCAGTGCGATTGCGCGTGAGACTCGCTTAAAGGATCTGCTTGAGCCTGTTCAGGATGAGTTTGATTTTATATTCATCGATTGCCCGCCATCGCTTGGTTTGCTGACAATTAATGCGTTGACAGCAGCAGATAGCGTTTTGATTCCGATTCAGTGCGAATATTACGCACTCGAAGGTGTCACAAAGCTGCTTGAATCGATGAAGATGGTTAAAACACGTCTTAATAAGAGCCTTGATACCTATGGCGTGCTTATGACTATGTACGATTCGCGCACATCGCTTTCGAACCAGGTTGTCGAAGAGGTTCAATCGTATTTTGGAGACAAGGCATTCAAGACCCTGATTCCACGTACGGTTAAAATCTCAGAAGCGCCGTCGTTCGGTGAACCCGTAATTACCTATGCGCCACAGAATAAGGGCGCAAAGGCGTATATGAACCTTGCTAAAGAGGTGATTAAGCGTGCCTAGTCCTAAGAAGCGCGGCGGCTTGGGTCGTGGTCTCAATGCACTGGTCTCAGAAGCTGAATATGAGACTGGTGGATCTGCAGCGTCAGCATCAAATGCCGCTTCGGAAACTAAACTTCCAATCGAAGACATCGTTCCGAACCCAAATCAGCCACGAATTCATTTCAATGAGACCGAGCTTCGAGAGTTGAGTGAGTCAATTCAGGAGCATGGCGTTCTTCAGCCGCTTCTTGTGCGCAAGCACGGTAATGGCTATGAGATTATCGCGGGTGAGCGCCGTTATCAGGCTTCGAAACTTGCGGGTCTTGAGGAGCTCCCTGTCATCATTAAAGATGTTGATGATGAGCAGATGCTTGCACTCGCGCTGATTGAAAACCTTCAGCGCTCTGATCTTAACCCAGTCGAAGAGGCAAAGGGATATCGACAGCTCATCGATGCGAGCGGTATGACTCAAGAAGCCTTGTCAAAGGCTGTCAGCAAGTCTCGTTCCTCAATCACCAATTCGTTGCGCCTGCTTGATCTTCCAGAGGTAGTTCAGCAGATGATCTTCGAAGGCAAGCTGACTGCTGGTCATGCTCGTGCAATTCTTGCTGTTCCGTATGAAGATGCGCGAATTAAACTTGCAGAGAAAGTTGTTGCAGAGGGTTTGTCTGTCCGTGCGACAGAAAATCTTGCTCCACTGTTTTCTGCCGGAGAGACGCCTAAAACACCTCGCCCTGCAACGCCTCAGTCTTTTAAGAAAGCTGCACGCGTTCTGCGTCAGGTGTTTAACACGAACGTTCGCGTCAAGAGCTCGCGCGGCAAGAATAAAATCGAGATCGAGTTTAAGGATGAGGAAGAGCTGTCTCGCATTCTTGGCGAGATGATTCAACTTGACCAGGGAGATCAGGATGAAGAATAAAGTTCTGACTGCTCTTGCCTTGGCTGCAACTGTAGCGGTTGGTGCGTTTGCGGGATTTAAGATCGCAACAGACGATGAATTGCGTGGTCGTCTGCTTCGCGGAGCGCAAGATATCGTCGATACGTCCAAAAAGAAAATGGATGTTATGACTGAGGATGTCGCTATGCGTACAGCTCAGGTAACTAAGAATCCCAAGATTAATCAAGATTGGGTTAACCATCAATGGGAAAATGTAGGCTTTTAGGTACCTAACAATTACTAGCCTTTTTTAAGGGGTCCTTGTCCGAACGCCAGAACAAGGACCCCTTATTTCTTTCGAAAAAGTTGTTGAACAATCGCTCGATGCGAATTAGCGATAGATATGAAACAGCCCCGGTTGCAATTAAGCAACCGGGGCTGTTCGATGTTTCACATGAAACGTTTAGGTTGGTCTCCCCTATGCGTTCTTCTGAACCTTGAAGCGCTGCTTGAGTTGGCCGCAAGCAGCGTCGATATCGTTGCCGCGAGAGTTACGGATCGTGGTCTCAATGCCACGGGACTCAAGACGACGCTGAAGGTCTTCAACCTTATGAATCGGTGACGGTTTGAGAGGACTGCCCTCGATATCGTTGAGCTGGATCAGGTTGACGTGGCACAGCGTGCCCTCGCAGAAGTCGCAGAGCGCCTGCATCTCGGGGTTGGTGTCATTGACGCCCTCGATCATGGCGTATTCGTATGTCGGACGGCGGCCGGTCTTTTCGGTGTAGAGCTGAAGGGCCTCGTGAAGGCGCAAAAGCGTGTACTTCTTAACGCCCGGCATGAGCTTATTGCGCGTGGACTGAATGGCAGAGTGCAGCGAGACGGCGAGCGTGAACTGCTCGGGAATGTCGGCAAACTTGCGAATACCAGGAATGACGCCGCTGGTGGAGACAGTGAGATGACGTGCTCCAATACCGATTCCATCGGGGTCATTAAGAATACGCAGTGCCTTGAGGACCTCGTCGTAGTTGGCGAAAGGCTCACCCTGGCCCATGAAAACTACGCTCGTCGCGCGCTCGCCAAAGTCGTTGGAAACGTGGAGTACCTGGTCAACGATCTCTTGAGCGGTCAGTGAGCGCTTGAGGCCGTTCAGACCGGTAGCGCAAAAAGCGCAGCCCATACCACAGCCGGCTTGGGTAGATACGCAGACAGACAGCTTGTTGCGACGAGGCATGCCGACGGTCTCGACGGAGATACCGTCGTGGTACTCGAGTAGGTATTTACGAGAGCCATCCTTAGACACCTGCTTGGCGAGCTCGGTCGGCGTGTCGAAGGCAAATGCCTCCTTCAGCTGCTCGCGGAAGGCCTTGGGAAGGTTGGTCATGTCATCAAACGAACAAACGTTCTTCTGAAAAACCCATTCGATGAGCTGCTTTGCGCGAAAAGCGGGTTGGCCGAGTTCGGCGACAAGTTCGCGAATATCGTTTTGGCTCAAGTCGCGAATGTCTTGAGATTTAGTCCTGGGATTCATGGAAGCCTTTCGATTTTGGGGAAACGTAGAGGGTATCGCTACAATATGGTATCAGCTGCAGGAATTATAGAGGAGGAGTCTGCCCATGCCGGGTAAAAGCCTAGAGAACATGCACGTAGCGGTCTTGGCGGGCGGCCATTCCGCCGAACGCGAGATTTCGCTCAATTCTGGAAAGAATGTCGTGGTGGCACTGAAGGAGGCCGGCTACACCTCGGTGGAGCTGCTCGACACCGCCGCCGATGACTTTATGGTGACTATGGCGACCGGTGGCTTCGACGTGGCGTTTATCGCCATGCACGGCGCCGGCGGCGAGGATGGCGCCATGCAGGGGGCCATGGAGACGCTGGGTATCCCCTACACGGCGTCAGGCGTGCTCGCCAGCGCATGTGGCGCCGATAAAGAGGTTTCAAAGCTTCTGTATGCCAAGGCGGGCATCCCCATTGCCCCCGGCCTGGCGCTTGAGGCGGGCGACGAGGTCGATATCGATCGTATCGTCGAGATTTGTGGCGAGCGGTGCTTTGTAAAGCCCGCCGTCAACGGCTCCAGCTATGGCATCTCTCTGGTCCATGAGCCCTCCGAGCTACCCGCGGCAATCGTCAAGGCGTTTGAGTACGGCGACAAAGTGCTGGTCGAGAAGTGCATCGAGGGTGCCGAGATTACCGTCGGCGTATACGGCGAGGATGACGTGCGCGCCCTGCCGATTGTTGAGATCCGTAAGCCCGAGGACTGCGAGTTCTACGATCTGGACGTGAAGTATGTGGACCCCACGGATATCCATCGCATTCCGGCGCAGATTTCCCCCGAAAACTATGCACGTGCCCAGGAACTTGCCTGCGCGGCCCATAAGGCACTCGGCTGCCTGGGCATTTCGCGCAGCGACTTTATCGTGAGCGAGGATGGCCCCGTCATCCTCGAGACCAACACGATTCCCGGCATGACCGATACGTCGCTGTATCCGGATGAGATTCGCCACACCGATGACATGACGTTCCCACAGGTCTGTGACAGTCTGATTCGTATGGGACTTCGTCGAGCGGGCGTTGCATGCTAATCGAGGACGCTGTTTCGTCGGGAACGCCGCAGTTTGTCATCTATTCCTATGCCACGCTTGCCGAGCGTGCCAAAACCCAATCGTTTGGTCTCATCGAGGAAGATGTTATCGTCCTCGATACCGAAACCACGGGTCTTTCGGTGCAGGACAATGAACTGATTGAGATCTCGGCTGCCCGTCTTTCGGGCCGCGAGATCGTCGACCGGTTCGATACCTTCGTGCACCCCAAGCAGCTGATTCCCGCCGAGATTACCGAACTCACGAGCATTACAAACGCCGATGTGGTGGATGCCCCATCGGCCGTCGATGCCGTGGCCGCTCTCGCCGATTTTGTCGGCGGCTGCCCGGTGATTGCGCATAACGCCACCTTCGACCGTTCGTTTATCGAGTCGGTCAAGGGCGGTGTCAACGTCAGCGACATCTGGATCGATTCGCTGGCACTGTCGCGCATCGCACTTCCGCGCTTGGCCTCGCACAAGCTGTCTTTTATGGCCGACTTGTTTGGGTGCGATTCGGTGTCGCATCGCGCGAACGCAGACGTTGATGCCCTGTGCGGTGTGTGGCGCGTGCTGTTGGTTGCGCTTACCGACCTGCCTTCGGGCCTTATGGCGCGCTTGGCGGACATGCACGCGGACGTGCCTTGGCCCTATCGCCCCATTTTTTCTTTTTTGGCCGGCCAGAACCCGGGTTCGATATTTTCGCTCAGCGCCGCTCGTGCTGACGTGCTCAAGGCCGATCGTGCAGACGATCGCGTTGATGCGGACGAGTTGCCGGTCCTTAAGATGCCGAGCCGTGAAGAGATCGAGGCGGATTATGCCCCCGGTGGCCTAGTCAATCGCATGTATCCCACGTACGAGCCGCGCGATGAGCAAATCGCGATGGCGCTCGAGGTCCGTGACGCGCTCGTTACGGGAACGCATCGCGTGATTGAGGCGGGGACGGGCGTCGGCAAATCGATGGCTTACCTGGTGCCTTTTGCCGAGGCCGCACGCCGCAACAACATCACGGTTGGTATCGCGACCAAATCGAATAATCTTGCCGACCAGCTTATGTACCATGAGCTGCCAAAGCTCGCCGAACAGCTGGACGGGGGCCTGTCGTTTTGTGCACTCAAGGGCTATGACCACTATCCGTGTCTACGCAAGCTCGAGCGCATGAGCCGTGGTCAGGTTGAGATCACCACCAAGCGCGATCCTGCTGACACGCTCACGGCGGTTGCGGTGATCATGGCGTATGTGTGCCAATCTGCCGATGGCGACCTCGATTCGCTCGGCATTCGCTGGCGCAGCGTCAACCGTCCCGACTTTACGACGGCTTCGCGCGAGTGTGCTCGTCGTCTGTGTCCGTTCTTCCCTGACAAATGCCTGGTCCACGGGGTGCGCCGCCGAGCGGCACATGCCGACGTGGTGGTCACCAACCATTCCCTGCTGTTCCGCAACGTGGCCGCCGAGGGAAGGATTTTGCCTCCGATTCGTCACTGGGTGGTCGATGAGGCCCACTCCATCGAGCGCGAGGCGCGCCGTCAATGGGCGCGCGTGGTGTCGGCGGATGAATCGCGCGTTCTGTTTGAGCGCTTGGGTGGGTCGAGTGCCGGCGCGCTGAGTCAGGTTTCCCGAGATTTGGCCACTTCCGAGGGCTCCACACTCTACCTGGGACTCACCGCCAAAGCGACGTCGACGGTTGCCCGCGCGAGCATGGCGATTGCCGATGTGTTCGATGGTGTGCGCGAGCTCGGCCGCCGCGCCCGTGGGAGCTACGATAACGCGAATCTGTGGATTGGCCCCGAGCTGCGCGAGTCGGATGACTGGCACGATTTTTTGCAGTCGGCCCATACCGCAATTGATGCGCTGGACCAGGCGGATAAAAGCGTAGACGCGCTGGTGCAGACCGTCGCCGCCGATAAGCCCGAGGTCGTTGTCGACCTAGGCGACATTTCGCGCCGTCTGCACGAGCTGGACGAGAACCTCAAACTCATCATTGAGGGTACGGATGAGCACTATGTGTACTCGCTGCAGGTGAACCGTCGGCTGCGCGCGGGCGGGGAGTCTATGACCGCCGAGCGCATCGATATCGGCGAGGCCTTGGCGAACGAGTGGCTGCCCGAAGTGCACACGGCCATCTTCGCTTCGGCGACCATGACGGTGTCCAAGAGCTTTGAGCATTTCAACCATGCTGTCGGCCTCGATCGCATCGGTGAGTCGACATCCTCATCGCTGCACCTGGATTCGAGCTATGACTTTGACTCGAATATGGCCGTGGTCGTGGCGGGGGACATTCCCGATCCGCGCGATCGCGAGCACTATCTGTCGGCGCTCGAGCGTGTGCTGGTCGATGCCCATCTCGCCATGGGTGGATCGGTGCTCACGCTCTTCACTAACAGGCGCGACATGGAGGACCTGTATGCCCGTGTCGAGCCCAAATTGGCGCGAGCGGGCCTGGAGCTCAATTGCCAGCAGCGCAACTCGTCCCCGCGTCGCCTGCGCGATCGGTTTATCAACGAGCCGACCTCATCGCTCTTTGCGCTCAAGGCCTTTTGGGAGGGCTTTGACGCCAGCGGCGAGACACTGCGTTGCGTCATTATCCCCAAGCTGCCGTTCTCGAGCCCCACGGATCCTCTTTCGTGTGAGCGCAACCTGCGCGAAGACCGCGCCTGGGCGCGCTACTCGCTGCCCGAGGCGGTGCTCGAAGTCAAGCAAGCCGCCGGCCGTCTCATCCGCTCGTCGACTGATTGCGGTGTGCTCATCTTGGCAGATCCGCGCTTGGTGACAAAGGGCTACGGCAAGAAGTTCTTGACGTCGCTGCCCACGACTTCCTACCAGCGTATCGAGTCGGCACAGATCGGTCATTATTTGCAGCTGTGGCGTGCACGCCACGAGCGACGCCGTTAAAGCGGGCAGGTCAGGCTCTTCGCCATATCGCATAGACGCAATGCCTGGGCGGGGTCATCCAGTATGCGGATGGCTCCGCCCGCTGCGATTACCTGGCAGAACAGCCAATGCTCTGACCCATAACGCACGGTCACCGTCGCCATGTCTGCCCCGTTTGGCTCAATCGACATGATGCCGGCCCAGTCTAGGCGCTCTGCCATGTCGAGCGGCATGAGGAGTTTTGCGCTCTGCTCCGCTTGGGAAAGGGATTCGTGGAGGGACAAGGACGCGGGCGCGTGGCGCTCCACGGAATCGTCGGTAAGGGTAAGGCCTTCGATTTTGTCCATGCGGTAGGAGCGCTGCTCGTCGACTTCGACATCCCAGGCAATCAGATAGGTTTGGTCGCCATGCGTCGCGATGCGCAGGGGGTCGATGAGACGCTCACGCGGCCGTGTGTCGTCCATCGAACGGTAGATGATGCGGCATCGAACGCCGTCTTGAATCGCGCAGTTCAGCTGTTGCCAGTGCGATCCTCGGGCAACGGTATCGACGACGCGCTGGTTGTAGCCGAGTTTCTCGGGTAGGAGGGCGTGTCGGATACGCTCTGCTGCCCGAGAGTCGATTCCCATCGATTCGAGTTCGTGGTTGAGCACGGCACCTTCGGCGGCACTTAGGCGCAAGGGCAGCACACGCCCCGCATCGCCTGTCAGGATGATGCACTCGCCGTGGCGCTCGCAGATGATGCGTGCGCCCGACTCACGGTCAGCGAGGGTCGAGACGATATCGATAATTTCGTCGAGCGCCGCACCCGTGATATCAAAACGGCTGCAGATATCCCCTCGTGTCATACCGGTCTCACCGGCAGCGTAGAGGGCCTCCATGATGTCAATCGCACGCGAGAGCCTTTGCTCGCTGGTGAGTTTACGCGCGGGCATGCTCGTGCACCGTCCTTTCGATGAGGTGGTTCCACGCCAGTTTAAGTGCATCGGGGGCAACGGGTCTCATGCCGTCCATGGCGTGCTCCATACAAAACGAGGCAGCGGCATTAAGGTCGCGCACGCCGACGGTCCAGGTCCAACCCTCTTCGGTGTGCGTGAGCTCCCCGCGACCGCGCGTTAGGCCGCTGACCATGTCGGCCTGGGCTTGCGGGGCAAACGAAAAGGTCGCCATAACGGGCTTGCAATCGGCAAAATCAAACTCAAAGAACAGGCGATCATTCAGGTTAAAGTCGGCGGGGATGGAGTAGGCCTTCGAGGGGCGCCATGCGCGAACGATACGGTCGCAGCGAAACGTCCTGATTTCATCGGTGGCGTTGTCGAGTCCGCAAAAATACGCCACACCCTCGTGCTCAAACATGCCGTATACGCAGACGGTGCGCTCTTTTTGCTCCCCGTGCCCGTTTTGATACAAAAAGCGCAGTGCGCAGCGTTCGGCGAAAGCGCTCCACACCGCATCGACGGCGGGTAAGCGACGGGCGGGAGGCTCTTCTGCGGTCGATGCGCCGGTGAGGTAGGCGATCTTGGAGCGTATGTCTGCAAGCGGCGTGGCAAACGCGGCCGAACCGGTCGCAAGGGTCTGGTCGATAGCGTCGAGCAAGATGTCCGCGTCGTCTGCGGTGATGAGGCCACCGGCCGCAAACGTGTGCTCGCGATCGATGGTCCACGCGCTTTCTTCGGTTTCTTGGGCGCCTGCTGCGCGAACTTCCTTGATCGTGATTCCGCGTTCGAGGAGTTTTTCGCGATCGCGGCGAAACTTGCGCTTGTCCGAGTCGATATTGCCCGACCCATAGCCAAGATCGGAATCCAGGACAATTTGCTCTGTGGTCAATGGCTCGGGAGAGCTGTTGAGGACAAAGAACAGATTGAGGATGCGCTGGGCGGTCTTGTCGAAACCGGGTTCCGGCACCCCATTTTTATTCGTTACGGTTGTATCGCTTGCCGTCATAGAATCCTCGCATGGGAAGGTGTTTGATGCCATGATTTTAGTCCGATATGGAGATTAGGCTATATCCTTGTCCGCTTGGGGCGTTAAGATGCCCAGAATTCGGCCGTTTGCGCCCGCTCGGGGTATACTTTCGACTATATACGGTTCTAATGTGCATACATTGGGCCTATTTGTCGGATTATGGATGTGGAGCGCATATGGCGAACACCCAGAACTATATTAACCACCTGTTGCAGAACACTGGCATCACGCCGGCGTGCAGCGAAGAAGAGCGCTTGGCTGCCGAAGATATCGCTCAAATTTTCCGCAACCACGGCTTTGATCCCGAGGTGCAGGAGTTTAATGCTCCCGCGCCGAGCAGGATGGCGTTTGCCGTTACGGGCATTCTGGCATTCGCCGGTGCCCTGCTTATGGGCATCGGCGGCGGTATCGGCTTAGTCGGCACCCTGTTGGCCATTGTCGGAGCCGTGCTCTATGTGCTCGAGCGAACCGGGCGCCCCGTGATCTCGCGCCTGGGCAAGACGGGCGTGAGCCAAAATGTCATCGCCTATCACAAGGCCTCTGGCCCGCTTGCCTCTCCGCGCAATCGCCCGGTTGTCGTCGTCGCGCACTATGACTCCCCGCGCGCCGAACTGCTCGCTCGCGAGCCCTATGCGCCGTACCGAGCGCTGATCGCCAAATTGCTCCCGATTGCCACGATTGCTCCCGCGGCTATTGCCATCCTGCGCATCTTGCCGCTTCCCGGCGCGTTGAAGGTCCTGCTGTGGATTGTCGCGATCCTTGCCTCCCTCGTGGCGCTCGCCAATGCCGCCAATATCATTTCCAATCGTTTCGTCCTTCCCTACACGTCCGGCTCGGTTTGCAACAAGTCCTCTGTTGCCGCCATGCTGGGTGTCATGGATAACGTCGCCCCCTATCAGGGTGAGAACGAGTTCCCTGACGATATTCCGTTTGACACGTATTTTGGCGAGCAGAAGCGTCGCGCCGAGGAGATGGCGCGCGCGGCAGCCGAGTACGCCGCGGCCCAGCAGCAAAACGATTACGGCAATACCATCGAGTACGAAGAGCCTGCCTATACCGAGGATGAGTATGGCCAGCCGGTCGCTCCCGAGGGTGAGCAGGGCGAGGCTTTTGATGAGCAAATCGATGGATTCGAAGGTGCTTCTGCCGACGAGACCCTGATTGGCGTCATTGCACCCGAGTCCCAGGTCCAAGATATTCCGGCCGAGGAGCCCGTTGCAGACGAGTCCGCTGCCGAGTCGGCAGAGGAGCCTGCCGCGGCCGAGCAGGCCGAGCCCGAGCCCAAGCTTTATCGCAATGCCGCCGGCAACATCCGGTTTGGCTCGGATGCCATCCGTGCCCTGGGAATGCTTCCCGAGTCCTGTACGCTCGATTACGAAGAGGGCGAGGAGCCGACGTTCGAGCCCGCGCCCCAGCCCGATCCGGTCGTGGCTGCGCAGCCCGATGAGGCCAATGCCGTCGAGACGGAAGCCGATGCGGAGACTGCTATCGATCCCGCAGCCGGTCTGGACGTCATGGCGCCTGCCCCGGCGCCCGAGGAGCTCGATAATACCGAGGACGACTACGATGCGTATCCGCAGCGTGTGTCCTACGAGAGCGACACCGATTTTTCTGCCGAGCTTCCGGTGACGACGCCCCATGCCGATATCGCTTCCGCGTTTTCTTCGATCGGTGCCAGCGCCTCCCATTTCTTTAAGGGGGCATTCGAAAAGGGCAAGAAACTCGTTGACGACTTTGAGGAAAAGCGTGCTGCTGCCCGCGAGACAGCCGCGCGCGAGGCTGCAGCCAAGCAACAGGCGGCCGAGCGCGAGCGCGCGGCACAGGAATTTGAGCAAAACGCCGCCGAGCAGCCGGTATCGCCGGTATCCGTTGATGTTGCCGACGCCACGACGTCTTTCGAGGCGCCGCAGCCTTCGCCTGCGGATGTTGCCGGGGAGACGGCGACTTTCGAAACCCAACAGCCAGTCGACAGCACTGTGTCGTTTGATGCCACGATGACGTTTGAGAAGCAGGGCACCGCTATCGCCGAGCCCCTTTCCGCTCCTGTCGAGGACGAGCCTGCTGCGCCCGATACGGTCGAGGATCAATCTGCGGCGGAACAGGTCGCTGCGGACAGCTCCGAGCAAGAGCCTGAGCCCGTGGCCCCCGAAGCTCCGCAGGCGGATGAGTCGAGGCCCTACTCTACGCAGATCTTCACCATGCCCGCGCCGAGTGATCCCGGCGCCACGGTTGCCAACGCTGCTCCGTCGCAGGCCGAGACGGTCGATGCTCTGATGGCTCAGATCTCGTCTCAGGCGTCGCCGCGCCCGAACATGAATGTTCCCGACCCGGCATCCGCGCCGGCTCCCATGCCCTCTGCGTCTCCGCTGGCCTCGGTCCCCGATCCCTCGATGCCTTCGATGCAGCAGGCCAATGTCGCCTCGCGAACCTCGCTGTTCGACCTTCCCGACCCTTCGGCTCAGGTTAACGATCCCTTCGCGACGGCACAGGGTCCCGAGCCCACATCGGCTCCGGTTGTTCCCCCCATGCCGGTCACCTCGGATGTTCAGCCGCTTGAGACTATCTCGGCTCCTGCCGCTCCGGCCACCAAGCCGCAAAAGCGCGGCTTGGGCGGTCTGTTCGGTCGCAAAAAGAAAAACGAGCAGGACAGCATGAGCGATTGGCTTGGCGTCGAGGATGATTACGACGCCAAGAAGTCTGGTCGCGGTATCGGCTCGTGGGATAACTTCGAGGATGACGGCGACGGCTGGAAGGGTGGCGCCACGTCTTCCGATGGAGCTTCCGCCGAGGATATGCTCGCTGCCGTTGCCTCCATGGGTGATGATGAGCTGCTTGGCCACGACATCTGGTTTGTGGCTACAGGCGCTTCCGATTGCGACGGCGCCGGCATGAAGGCGTTCCTGGCCGCGCATCGCGACAAGCTCCGCGGCGTGTTCTTTATCAACCTTGAGTCCATTGGCGCCGGCAGGCTTTCGGTCGTGACGGTCGAGGGCGAGCAGCAGTTGCTCAAGGGTGACCGACGCATCATGAACTTGGTCAACAAGGTGTGCAAGTCGTTCCATGTCGATTGCGGTGCATTTGAGATGCCCTATGCCAAGACCGATGCCTATGCTGCTCTCGAGGCAAGCCGACGCGCCCTTACCATTGCCGGCGTCGACGGCCCGCGTTTGGCATGCGCTCACACTGAGGACGATCTGCCGTACAACGTCAATCCGACAAATATCGCTACGGTGTCCGAGGTCGTGACCGAGGTCATTCGTCGTTCGTAGGTTGACCTATAAGGAGTCTGCGTGTTTTCGTACATCAAGCGCCACTGGCCCGTCTATCTTATCTTGGTCCTGATCGCCATTGCCCTTGGTTTCGGGGCCGCGTATATCGTGGGTGTTAAAGGCTCAACGCCTGAGTCCACGATTAGCGAAGAAGTGGAGCACGAGCAGAGTTTGGGAGCCGATGGCATCTCCGAGTCCGAACAAGCGCTCATCGACGGTGGGTCTGCATCTGGGGAATAGCCATTTCGCCACGAACGAATAAGAGGCGAGCCGGGAGACGGGCTCGCCTCTTTTTTATTGCGTCAGCGACGTTTTGACGCCAGCTTTAGACGGGCAAACCAGATTGTCGCGGCGCCGGAGGTCACGAAGGCGGTGAGGCAGGCGGCAATGGGAAGGGAGCCCGTTGCCGGTAAATCTTGCGGCATGACGCATCGCTGGATGACGCGATCCTCGTCATGTGATTCAAGGTTGCTACCGCCGCCATTGCGACAGAGGTCAACGCGAGCGCTGTTGGCGAGTGCGGTCTGAGGCGTGTAAGACGATGCGGCCTGCATATGGATGACGGCACCGTGAATATCCGAGTCAAGGACGGCGCTCACATCATCAAGGTCGTCATGCTCGTCTTTGAGGTCCTCGCGGGTCCAAGATTCTGCAGCGCCTCTTGTCGTGAAGTCGGCCGATACGGCCCCGTACTCAAGACGAATGCCCGTGACGGCGGTATCGTCCAAAAGAGCGAGCTCTTTTGCCTCGAGGGTGACCGACTCCGTTGTTGGGATATCGTCTTTCCAAAGATGCCAATCGCCGTAATCGACCATGCGCAAATCGTCACCTAGGAGCTTTTTGACCTCGTCCGTTTCGAGCCAGGGGTTGTCATGCCCGTCGCTGAGCGTTGCATTGGCCTGTTCGCCCGTATCGATACTTCCCACTGGAGACGTTCGATACCACACGTTGCAAAGACCGTCGATGTCCCCGGTCGCGACAGGGGTTTCGATGGCGATGAGTTTGGCAGTGCCTTCCTTGGCGCATTCGAGATCGTCAGTGATGGTGAATTCATCAACCCAGGTATTCGACTCATTTTTAGCATCGAGCGTATAGGAGAAGGAGCCGTCCGCATCGGATTGTGCCGCGGCTCGGTTTTTGCCATCGCCGTTGGCGACGAGACCCTTACCGATAGGGCGGGCGATCTCTTGCCGCTTGTCGACTTTGCCCTCGATCTCGATGGGTGCGTCCTTCATGGTTACCGTCTGCACTTCTCCTGTGGCCTTAATTTCAAACGTCATGTCTTCGGCAAGGTCGTAAGTGCGCGGGGGCATCACTTCGCACAGGGTGTAGGTGCCGGGCAAAAGATGCTCGATGCGATGCGGTTTGTCAGAGGAGGTCCAAGCGTCAATTTCGGTTCCGTCGGCACCGTGGAGGGAGAGCCGGGCGCCTTCCACTTCTTGTTTGCCGGTCAAATCTACTTTGGAGATGTCGATTTTGGTGTAGTCGTTAGAAACATCGAGGTGCGCATTGATCACGGGTGTTTCCTGACCGGCATACGACAGCTCGACGGTGTGGACGCTTTGGTCGAGCAGGTAACCTTCGGGTGCCTGCACCTCGATTACCTCATAGGTGGCGGTTCCGCACCCCAGTGAAAGATGAGTCGCGCACGCAAATCCCCGCTCGTCGGTCGTGATGGATGTGACGGTTTCGCCGTCCAGGGCAGCAATGCTGCCGTCGGGGCGCACGATATCGCCCGCGGCACGGATATCAAAAACAGCACCGGCAAGGGCGCGCCCACCTACGGCATCGTTCTTGACGATCTCGATGCTTCCTGTTGCCGCGTCGTCGTAAAACGAGGCGACCGCGACGGGCGTTAAGTTCATGTCGGCGGGAATCGTTATCTCCAGATCTTCACCAACAAGATACGGTTCCTTGGCGGAAGTCTCTCGTATGTAATACGTGCCCGGGTTAAGCGATTCGGGTAGGGTGACGGTGCCGGTTTCATCGGTCGTAAAGGTATTCATAACGGTATGGGCGGGATGCCAGGATGTTTGCGAGATGGGCTCACGGTCGCCGTTGAGCAGCTGAAAGGTGAACCCAGCGCGTGGTACGGCGTTGCCGGTCTGAGCATCGCGCTTCACGATTTGAAGATGTGTCGACAGGGCGTGGTTGTCTACGATGTACTGAAGCTCTGCGCCGTCCGTGATCTGCTCTGCTGTGATAGTCCATTCCCCTGCCTGCTTAAAGCCGTCGGGCACAGTGTCGACAACCTCACGAATGGTGTAGCCGGCACGGTCATACGGTATGGTTCCGCTGACGCCATCGGGGCGCTCTCCTGCGCCAAACCATGCTCCGGCCTGGTCTTTGGTCGATGCGAAGCCGTAGATATTGGTGGTCAGCGTTCCAACAACCTGCTGCGAAGTGTTGCTTGCCACTTCAAAGACCACGCCTTCCGCCGGCTGCTCTACACCAGATTCGTCACTATTACCGCAGTCCTTGAACTTTGAAATTTCGAGGTCAAAAGCGATGGGGATGTTGGGGATGCGGCGCTCGAGCTCAACGACGCCCGCGTCTCCGAGCTGATCGGCACCGATGGTGTAGCTCCAGGTTTCATCGGAGGGCAGATAGCCCTCGGGAGCTCTTGACTCATAGATGGTAAAGGTGCCCAGGGGGATGTCGGTAAGTGTTGCCCGGCCGTCCTCATCCGTCGTGAGGGTGTGCGACCAGCCCGGGGTAGACTGTGAGACGCAGGTGAACTCAGCGCCGGCAAGTGACGCGCCGACTTGAGGACCTGCCCCTGTCGCGGCATCGACCTTTGCGATGCGCAGGGTAATGGTACCGGGCTGCTCATCGATGACGACATTCCCGCCGTCATTGCCGGTGGAAAAGGCGATGCGGTCACTCCTGGGGATATAACCCGCTGGAGCTTTGGTTTCGACCAGATAATATGCCGTATTGGGCAAAAGTGTCGCCTGTGCGCGACCGCTGCTGTCCATCTGGATGCTGCCGACACGCTTGTCGCCGGCGCTCTCATAGATGTCGAACCTCGCTCCGTCGAGCCTGTAGGTATCGTTTTCGCTCGTGATGGCGGCGTTGGCTGACTGTTTTTGGAAGGATGCGGAGACGGCCGGGAGCACGTAGAGCATGTCTTGACGCTTGCTGCCGCCCGACACAGTTCCCAAATAGCGCCGTGCGCGATGCGGTGCGGCTTTAATGCTTCCCGATTTGGCGCTGTCGTGGAGCCAGCGCGCTGCGGCAACGACCTCATTGTCGCCGGAAAAGTTTCCGCTCTTTGTGACGCCCTGGGCGGTTGTATATGAGAATGATCCGTCGGTATGGGTGGTGCCGTTGAGCATCCAGACGGCAAGTTGGGTTGCGGCGCGCGCTCGATCGGGGGACAGGTTATGCCCGCCAAAGGATGTGGCGGTGGGGTAGCCATGGCAGATGATGGCCGCGAATTCGTCTTCGAGCCATACCCAGCCCTGATTGTAGGTGAGCCAGGGTCCGCCCGGTGTGCTGGGGCCAAATCGGTCCTGGTTCATACAATAGGCAGTCGAAGAATCCTGTGCCTCGTATTTGCCAACTCCAAAAGGACCGCATTCATTGCTGATAGTGCGGAATCCGAGCGATTCGTAACCGTCGACGGCGAGCGCGGCATCCGGTGTCATGCAGCCTAAAAGTAAAAAGAGGACTAGGAGCAGCGATCCTGCTGTGATTGCGCTGTGGACAGAGTGCGTGGGTGCGTTGGACATGGCTGCTCCTTATCCCTCGTGCGCCGCACGGGGAGGCCGCGGCGCGTAGGATGAGGCTATCCCCAAGGTTCATGCGGGTAAGTACCGGAACCTGACCAAATGCTTGCCCGATATCTGACAAATGGCGCCTATGAAAGATAATGGAATAAATCTGCAGGTAGACAACGGTAAATAGAAGAACGTACAGGTCCCTATCTTCACAATTGGCCTGTTTTTAGGACGATTCTCCACAGCTAAAACAAGCATCGTCACCCTTGTATCGAACAAGACAACCGCGTTATACTATCCTCCACATATGCGGGCATCGCCAAGTGGTAAGGCATCAGCTTCCCAAGCTGACACTCGCGGGTTCGAGTCCCGTTGTCCGCTCCAAAAAAGTAAAAGCACGACACCGTTTCGGTGCCGTGCTTTTTTCAACAAAGCGCCGGGACTCGAACCCGACAGGGTGCGAGTGTAAAGCAAATGTCCAAGTGTGAATTCTCACGCTATGCCGTTAACCAACTTACTACGATACGCGTTGCATTTTGTTTGCGTTGAGGCTATGGACTTAACGGCGGTTAAAAGGTCGCCTTACTAGGTGTTGGAGACAACCTTCTCGATGGCGATATCGACCTGTTCCTGCGCCAGCTTGGTAGCCTCGTTTTCAAGTCGGTCAGCCTTGGCCGAGGTGCTCACGCTCCTGTCCATAAGGTCGGCGATGGCAGATTCGACGTCCGCGCCGAGGCGAGGGACGCGAATTTTTTTGATATCGATAGGGCTAAGTTGAGGCACCGAGGTTCCGTATGCGCAACGAACGACCGACGGCCTGCCAACGGTGGGACTGTTCAGAAAAGCGAGCAGGTAGCCAGTTCGGATCTTTGTAACGTCGGGATAGATTCTCAGCAGATGGTTGCTGCCAAACATTCCCTCATGATTCTCCGTGAGCAAAAGAGCTCGTCCTAGGATGCCGTACTTTTGACCAGAGCATGCCATGACGAGAGTTCCCGGCTTTAGGATGTAACGCTCCCAGTTTTTAATGAGCTTAGCGTAAACAAATTTTGTCGGTTGAGCGTTAACGTCAAAGATCTCGGACACACCCACAAAGGGAACGTCGGAATCGCCATAAAACCGCTTGAAGCGAGGAAGCTCTTCGACGTCCTCTACAAGTTCAGCAAGTGGCGCATGCTCCATTACGTCAACCAATGAGTCTACGGCGCTTATGGAGCCGGCATAACTGTCGGCATCAAGGCGCGATCTGTTGTCAATAACTTTGGATAAACTCACCACGCATGTTCCTGCAGGACTTTCTGCCTCAC
This sequence comes from Collinsella sp., assembly GCA_036426035.1. Taxonomy (GTDB): domain Bacteria; phylum Actinomycetota; class Coriobacteriia; order Coriobacteriales; family Coriobacteriaceae; genus Collinsella. The sequence continues at coordinate 20,577 of JAXJPE010000046.1, read as the reverse complement.
AAGCAATACCGACCTCCTTCTCCAACAGCTTAAACGCCTCGTCCCGCAGCCTCCATGCTTCGCCGCGCAGGCGCACGGCCTTGGCGGCTTTGTCGCCGATGGCTTTGCGCGTGGCCGCATCGGGCATGATGACCGGAAACTCGTTGGCGTGGGCCACCTCGATGTGCTTGATCATGTGCCCATACTGAGCTGCTCGCGCAATCTGCTTGAAGAAGCCCGTCTTCATGTACGCGTAGAGCCAGCCGTACTCGGCCTGGTCCTTCGGCTCGATGCGCAGCAGGTCGTGCGTGATAATCCTGTTCATGTGGTGCGGGTACACGGCGGTAACGTTGCCCACCACGCCCGAGCAGGAAAGCAACAACCAGTCTTGCTTAACGTATCTGGAATCAGCTTGCGGCACAAAGGGCGCTGCGAGCCACTTTCTCACGCGGGGGAAGTCCTCGAACACCTGGCCGGCGGTAAAGAAGGGCAACCCCTTGCCTTCCGGCACGGTGTACCCCGTCAGTCTGTTCGGCTGCCAGATGTCGGCAAGATCGCCAAGCCTCTTGTGGTTGTCGCACTGGTTGGCAAGGCTCACGAAGCCATACCCGTCGCGCAGGTAGGTCGAGGCTTCGAGCCGCACGTCGCCGCCCAGCACGGTGGAAAGCCGGATGCTCTTCACCAAAGGTGCGTTCGTCATTGGTCGCGCCTCCATTCAAGGAAGGCATCGGCTATTGCTATCGTCTCGTCATCCACCACACGCTCCGTCGAAGTGTGGCCGCTCTCCTCCTCGGATCCCACCTTGCCTGTCACCGCGGTGGTCTGCTCCCGCACGATTGGGTAACCGTTGTCGTCGCGCACGTAGGTGGTCTGTCCGCGCTTGTCGTGCCCCACGTGGTCGCAGATGGCCATGAACATCTTGTAATCCTGGAAGGTGCCGTCCTTGCAGTACGCCTCTTCCTCTCTGTCCCAGCGCCGCAGCACAAGGACGGATGTCTGTACGCCCACGTTGGGCTGGAACGCATCCGGGTGCATGTCCACCGAGCCCAGGATCTGCGCGTGGCGTAAAATCCACTGGCGCACGTAGCCGAGGCCTGGATTGCCCAGGATGCCATTGGGAATGACGAGTGCCGCTACGCCCACGCCAGGCTCAAGCAGGCGGACGCATCGCTCGATGAAGAGGATCTCGGGCGGCTGGGATGAGAAGAGCTTAGGTTCCATCCTCCATTCGGCATCTTCCTCGGACCACGACCAGGTGTGTCCAAGGTCGAAGGATTCCAGAATCGCCGGGTCTTCGATGGGAATCTTGGAGCCAAAAGGCGGGTTGGTCATAATCGCCGTAACTCCGTGCCCCGGCTGCAGCGCTTTATTTGCCGCGACGTCGGCGGCGTCCAGGCGCAGCGCCTTCTGCAGCTTGGGTTCAAAGCCCGAGAACGGCTCGAGCGAGTTTGCGTGGAACAGCTGCCCTGTGCCGTCGTTGTTCATGACCATGTTCATCTTGGAAGCGCGCACCAAGATGGGGTCAAAATCGATGCCCACGATGTGCTTGGACAGGAACTCGCGTTTGCGCGCGATCAGCGCCTCCTGCTTGGCGGTCTTGCTGCGTCCGCTCGCGTCGACGGAGTCGCCGATTTTCTCGAGCACATAGTTCATGGCCGTGACCAAAAACCCGCAGGTGCCCATGGCGGGGTCAAGGATGACGTCGTTTTCGGACGGGTCGACCATCCGCACCATCATGTGACACATGTTGCGTGGTGTGAAGAATTGACCCTTGTCGCCGCGCAGGTTGGAACCCACGATTGTCTCGTACGCGTGGCCCTTAACGTCCACGTCACTCTCGAGCAGGGAATACATTTGCAGCTGCGCCACGATGTAGGCGAGCACATCGTCGGTTAATGCGATGCGTTCGTCGGCCTTGAAGATTGTCTCGTACGACTGCTTGACGCTTCCGAAGAGTGCCTCGATGCGCTTGCGGCACTTCTTCTTGCCCGCGGCGCCCTGGCGTTCGGTCGGCGTAATGTAGAACGTCGGCGTCTCGGAGTCGCGCTCATCCTGAATTTTGCAGAATATGATCTTGAGCAGCTCAAGGAATGCCTCGGCCTTTTGGATGCCTTGGTTTCCGGCGATGTAGTTGTGGCAGCGACGGAACGAGTACAGCAGCGAGTCGCTGGCGGCGGGGCGCAGTTGGTCGAAGCGCGGCGCGTCGTCGGGCACCTCGCCGCCGGCATGTGGCAGGTCGGGCACGGCCTCGGGGCCGCGCTTGCCAGCATCGTCCACCACGTAACGGAAGGTAAGCAGCTCGTCGCCGTTGGTCCACATGCCGTAGGTAGAATTCATGCAGGCAGACGCATAGGAATGCATCTGGTCCACGCCGTCTTTCTTGCCCTTTGCCTTGGTCTTGGGGTCTTTGCACTCGACGATGATGTAGATGTTCTCTTGGGTGTGGGTCTTGTTGGGTTCCCATATGGCGATATCGACCGCCTTGCGGTTGCTGCCAAATTTAATCGACTCCTCGACCCCGATCTGCTCCTTCTTGTAGCCGTACTCACGAACGAGGGACTTCAAGATTTCCTGGCGCACACGCTCCTCGGGGGTGTCCCTGCGCTGTGTCACACCGTCGATGAAGTCCAGTATGGTCTCCGGCTGGATGATCGAAGCCTTGCTCACTTGCGACATTACGATTCCGTCCTTCCAACCTTGGTGTTGCTGCCAACGTGCACGGGGCCGTCCGATGCGCCGCCCATCTCGCGGCTAATCAAATCTTTAAGAAACCCCTGTTTGTTCTCCTGCGCAGAGAGGAATGACCAGATCTCCTCTTCGGCGGGATAGAACCGCAGACAGAACTGCTGGGTCTTGTCGTGCTTGTACTTACGATCAGCCCGCTTTTGAGCTTCTGACGGCATGACACCTCCCAAGGACATAGCTTAGTCATAATAGGAATTAGTATAGGTCTATACCTAGATATAGACAAGCGAAATATCGCGAATCAGCAGGTAAAGGATGATTTTTAATTAAAGAAAAAGAAGCCAACAAATGTGAAAACGGCCTCTAAGACATTGGACGTTTTTACGGTTGAGGAAGGTGGAACTTGAGAAATGATCCGCCATGAGCGCTCCCTGCCGCTCATGCATGGAGTGGCAGGGAGCTATTTTTGTTGTATGAGACTGCCGTCTCGCGAGGTCGCAATGCCCGATTGGGTGTCGACTTCAGTTGGATCAACCATATGCGCTGTTGCCTGACGCTGTGCGATGCCAGGCGACGAAGGATGTGTCCTATCACGACTGGCAGTCAGGCACATTCTGGGCTAGTTGCGCACTTGGCTTGGAATGTGCTTGGTTGGCAGTATCGAAATCGCGAGTCGTATCACTCGGTTATGTGCCACTCGGCAGCCGAAGTGCTTCCGGCGTTGGTAATGCGACCCGCCTTCCGTAGGCTTTGGAGCAGATAGCTTACATGGTCGCCTTTCTGCTTGGCCGTAAGGTGTGCCGGCAAGGCATGATCCAGGCCCGCGATGATTTCTGCTCTCGAGCATGGGCGCACGCGCAGGAGTTCCAAGATCAGTTCCTTGAAGACGCTGTTGTCTACGCCTTTGTTTCGCACATACTCGCTGTGGGCACCGGTGGCCGCTGCTACCTCGGCTGAGACCGTCAGTTTGGGGTAACGGCCTCTAACTAGGCCCTGTTCATGAAGTAGGCGCGACTGTTCTTTTGTGACGGGCAACCCCTTCTGAACGAGGTCCAACAGCAGCACTGTCACCAAATCAAGATTTCGATTGCTTGCGAGAAGTCGAGAATAGTCCTCGTTGAGAACCGTACCGTACAGCGTTACGGCAACGCGCCCAATCTCAGATAGATCGTAGGTGGGCATTGGTAATAGGCGGTTGCGCTGAATGTCGAAGACGTTGCGAATGCCTATGGCGTTGCGGTCCATCATGCCTGTTTTGTTCATAGCGCTTGAAAGCAGGGGGTTACGGTAGTAGGGCGGTTTGTAGCCGCTCGCGAGCGCGTTCTCTATCGTCTCGGGGATAAAAGTACCCTCGTTCTTGAATACAAGCTTATCCTCATACTCGAGGACGTTGATCTTTCCCGACATCCTGAAATCTTGATGTGCAATAGCGTTGTGGAGGAGTTCTCGAATAACTTCTGGGCTGTAGCGATGCGCTTCGGTGGGGAACAGTGTCTCTTCGCGGTCGAAGAAGCGATACTTTTCGTTTCTTATCTTTCCCAGGATACGATCGACCTGCAGAATGAAGGGCGGCTCAAAGTGTTCATAGGCCATAGTGGAGCCATCGCTCGCGTAGAGCGTCCAAGTGATGCGCGGCTCGATACCACCCAGGAAGACACTCGATTCCGGTTTGCCCAGAAGAACGAGCGCCGCATTGCTCACGTGGCCGTGGATTACAAGCGCCATCTTGCTGAGGATGGATTCTTCATCGAGGCTGCGAACGGCGGGCTGGCTTTCTCCGAACTTTTCGACGAATTTGGAGCACGCAAAGCTAACTGCCTCTGGATCAAGGTCATCGAGGTTTGCCTCGTAGGCAATCTGACGCGACCAGTCGGGTCGACTCTGCCCGTAGATGGCGTCGAGTTTGAACTTGGGCATCTCTACGAGGGATTCATTCTCACGTGACCAGGGGATTCCGTGCCAAGTCGTTGGCGTTGCGAAGCTGCCAGCCGGTATCTGGAAAGCAATGACTCTCTTGCCATCAACCTCAAACTCGTAAATCTCTTCGAAAGTCATGCCGTTATTTGTGTATTGGGCGATCTCGTGCTTTAGGCGTCGCAGGCCGACGCTTGGCGTTTGGGATTCTTTACGGTAAGCGGTCCCCTTTATTTGGCGGTCGTTTGAAATGCCAAAGAAAAGCCATCCGCACTCTGCCTTGCGCAAATTTGCCTCATTGCTGAGGGCGGAGAAATACTTGCCAATGTCCTCGAAATCATAGTTCTGCTTTGCTGCCTTGTATTCGACGACCTCGGTCTCGACGTCGGCAATGATGCGCAGAAGCAAGGAGGGCATCTCGCTTGTTTTCCGTATCATGGCACTCCATATAATGTAATTCGATTAGCAACTAATGTAATTATAGCTCTCATTACATTAGTTGTCGGCGCATAAGGACGTAAGTCGGTTGTACGCCCCGACGCTTCGATACGTTCAACGTTCTTGCTAGCTATTGAATGCGAAGGCAACTGCCAGAGAAAACGGCAAACAGCACAGCTTCCTCTAGTGTAATTACACATGTAATCATACATACAACGGATGGGATTACATTAGTTCGCGGGGCTTTCGTTGCCCGCTATAGTCGTGCCCACCGTTCACCTCCCTTGCCCACTCCGATCCCAATCCCAAAATATTAGGTTAATGCCTGCTGCCCATACTTGCACCTGCGCACGGTACAATGGTTGAGTTACGACCAACGTGCCAATAACCAAAAAGGAGCCGCTATGATCGATCGCTATACCCGCCCGGAGATGGGACATATCTTCTCCCTCGAGAACAAGTACGCCATTTGGCAGGAGATCGAGGTCTTGGCCTGTGAGGCCCAGGCGGAGCTCGGCAAGATCGGCATTTCTAAAGACGAAGCCCAGTGGATCCGCGACCATGCCAACTTTGAGAAGGCAAAGGTCGATGAGATCGAGGAAGTCACGCGCCACGACGTCATCGCCTTCCTGACCAACATGAAGGAGTACATCGACGCCGACGTTCCCGAGGGCGAGCCCAAGCCTAGCCGCTGGGTTCACTATGGTATGACCAGCTCCGACCTGGGTGATACGGCTCTGTGCTATCAGCTTACTCAGGCCTGTGACCTGATTATCGAGGACGTCAAGAAGCTCGGCGTGATCTGCAAGCGCCGCGCCTTCGAGGAGCGCAATACGCTCTGCGCCGGACGCACCCATGGCATCCATGCTGAGCCGATGACCTTCGGCATGAAGTTTGGCTCTTGGGCATGGGAACTCAAGCGCGACCTTGATCGTCTTGAGGATGCTCGCAAGAACGTTGCCTTCGGTGCCATCTCCGGTGCCGTCGGCACCTACAGCTCCATCGAGCCGTTCGTCGAGGAGTACGTCTGTGAGCACCTGGGTCTGGTTCACGACCCGCTGTCCACGCAGGTCATCAGCCGCGATCACCACGCCTATCTTGCCGGCGTGCTTGCCACTACAGCGGCCACCTGCGAGCGCATCGCGACCGAGGTCCGCAACCTGCAGAAGACCGATACACTCGAGGCCGAGGAGCCCTTCCGCAAGGGCCAAAAGGGCAGCTCCGCCATGCCGCACAAGCGCAACCCCATCACCATGGAGAAGGTCTGCGGTCTGTCGCGCGTCGTGAAGTCCAACGCCCAGGTCGCCTTCGACAACGTCGCCCTGTGGCACGAGCGCGACATTTCGCACTCTTCCGCCGAGCGTGTCGCCCAGGCCGATAGCTTCATCGCGCTTGACCATATGTTCCAGTGCCTCATTCGCGTTATCGACGGCCTGCAGCTGTATCCGGCCCGCATGATGGCCAATCTCAACAAGACCCGCGGCCTCATCTTCTCCTCCAAGGTCCTGCTTGCCCTCGTCGATACGGGTATCACCCGCGAGGATGCGTACGCCATTGTGCAGGAGAACGCCATGGCCACCTGGCACGAGGTGCAGGATTGTGTCTCTGGCCCCACCTTTAAGGAGCGTCTCGAGGCCGATCCGCGCTGCACCGTCAGCCAGGAGAAGCTCGACGAGATCTTTGATCCGTGGGACTTCCTCACCCGCATCGACACGGTCTTCGATCGTCTGGAGCAGCTCGAGTTCTAACTGATCGATTGGGGACGAAGTCAAACCGATCAGTTTACTTTCGGCCTCCGTTGAAGCTCGGCCTTTCAGCCCAAGCCCCGTTGGTAACGCGTTTATCAACGGGGCTTTTGCGTGGGAGCGTCGGGAAAGTCATACTTCAGCGGATGATGGTATATTGCAGAAATGTCGCTTGCCGTTAATTTGCCCCTTCTGGCAAACATTAGCTTGCAAGTGCTCGTTGGGGGGGGGTATCCTTAAGCCAGTTTTAAGGTGTGGGAGAATGCTGCGTTTATTCACGAGAGATTGGACTTAGGGGAATGAGAAAAGGGTTTTGGAGGATAGCCGCAGGCATCTGCGTTGCTTTAACGGCGGCAACGTTTGGGCTGACGGTGGCCGCCCCGCATGCGGATGCCGTCATGCTGGAGTCGCAGGATGGTTCCATGGGTGCATCGTTTCTCCCATACGATTCGTCTACAGGCGATGTGTGGTCAGAATTTGATGTCGCTGTTGGACAGACGGTGAAAGGAAGGCTTTCCTTTTTTAATAAAAATCACGAATGGGCGCCCATTGACCCCAGTGATATCGATATCACATCGTCTGATGAGGATATCGCTAAAGTGAGCTATAAATCACGTGATTGGGTGTTGACAATTAGTCCCACCAAAGTCGGCACAACGACTATAACCATGAAGAGCAGGGCTGACGAGAGTTTAAACGGTTCTCTTAAGATTAAGAGCGTGGCTAATGTCAATCCAATTAAGGTGAGTTTCGTATCCTATGACCAATCCGGTGCGACGACAACGACTGCAACGCTGGGTTACACGGATGATTGTCCGCAAAAATGCGGGAACACGCACTATGCATTGCTAGAGGGGACAGTTTACGTTCGCCCCAAGGACGAGACCCGTGCGGCTACATATTTTGAAATAAAGGAAGATCCCTCAAAGGATTCCAAAGTTCAGGCAAGGGTGAATTCGAATTATTATTCATATGGAACTTCTGAGCTAAGCGCTTCTTTGCAACTCGAGGCGTTGGCGAAAGATGCAAAAGAGGCCAAGGTTCTTGTCGACTATTGCAACGGCGAGACCGAGATGAAGAAGCTATGTGATGTTGTAACCGAGAATCAGGAGCCTGGATTCAACGAGCGTGGGAACAAAAAACAAAAGATGCTGGTTGGGGACAGCTCTTATCTGTCTGCCATTCTCAACGTTTCCCCAAATGAAGCACTGAAGGCATGCCAGCGTGCACATTGGGATTCGCTCGTTAGCTCTGTAACCTATTCTCTAGAAAGCAGCGATGTTGTTGAGCTTATCGATGGTGAAAACTCGTTTAAGGCAATAAAGCCTGGCACCGTTAAGGCTCATGCTCGTGATGGCCTTGGCAATGACCATCCCTTTGAGATAGAGGTTGTCGACCCTGCGGAAGTGAGCCTTTCGAAGGCTAAGTTTGTGTCGAGCGATTATACATTTCCCTGTGAGGTCAGTTCAGATAGTATATCCAAAGATTGGCTTTGGCTGGAATGTGACAGGGGGTTTGAATATCCAAAGGGCGTGCTGAGCAAAAGCGCTGAGGAATTGATGGACTCCTATGCCGGTGCAAAGTATTCTTTCACTTCAGATAATCCCGATGTCCTCGAGGTAAAAGGACCGATGTTTAATGGTGGCAGTTACTTGGGGTATTTAGTGCCTCATAGTTACGGCGATGCAACGGTTTCAATGTACTTAGGTGGTCGTCTCTGTGACACGATGACCGTTCATGTCGTTAAGCCTGGCGAGGAACCTGCAAAAACTACGGTCTCCATTGCGGATGGTTACTCAACATCTATGGACAAGGGCACGACTCAGCAGTTGAAGGCAAAGGTTTCCCCTGACGATAAGGCCAGTAAGGTTGTCTGGTCCTCTTCTAACGAGAGCGTCCTTACCGTCGATGGCAACGGTCTTCTTACTGCTGTCGGTGACGGTAATGCTACTATCACGGCAACGGTTGATGGAGTCTCTGCAACCACGGATGCAATTACGGTAACCACTCCGGTCGTAAAGGTCTCGAGCGTCAGTCTCAGCGCGTCGAATCTTAAGCTTGCTGTGGGCGGTGAGCCCTCGACGTTGACCACAACGGTTGAGCCCAACAATGCAACGAATAAGAATGTGTCCTGGTCTTCGAGCGACCTGGAGGTCGCCACGGTTGCGGACGGCGTCGTGACCCCGGTCAAGGCCGGTGCTGCCACGATCACCGTTACCACTGAGGACGGCGAATATAGTGCCACGTGCAAGGTGACGGTTATTCAACCTGCAACGGGTATCACGCTCGATAAGCAGAAGGTCACGCTTGTGGGCGCTGCAACCGAGCAGCTTAAGGCAACGGTCGTTCCCGCGGAGGCTGACCAGACGGTTGTCTGGAAGTCCAGTAACGAGAGCGTCGCTACGGTCGATCAAACCGGCAAAGTGACGTCTGTTTCCAAGGGCGCCGCAACCATCACTGCTTCGACCGAAGATGGCACCTATTCTCAGGATTGCGCGGTGACCGTCTCTAATCCCGCAACGAGTCTTACAGTCGATCAGTCCTCCCTCAACCTTGCGAAGGGTGAAGAAGGTACTGTAAAAGCCTCTCTTGCCGGAGCCCTGGCAGGTGAGGTCGACGAGACCAAGCTCGCTCTGGATGACACGGGCGCTTCGAAGGCGTTTAAGGTCGTCGACAACGGCGATGGCTCCTACACCGTTGTCGCCCTCAAGACCGGTTCTGGTTCATTTGTCATCACTGCAGGGTCGCTCTCCCAGACCGTTTCGGTGAGCGTGACCAATCCCGCCCAGAAGGTTGAGCTCAACAAGACAAACCTTTCCTTTACCGTAGGCGACGCCTCCGCAAAGCTCTCCGCAACGGTGACTCCTGCAGATGCAGACGATACAACGGTGAGCTGGACCTCCAGCGACTCGTCGATCGCTACGGTCAAAGACGGCGTCGTGACGCCGCTTAAGGCCGGTACCGCCACGATCACCGCTACCTGTGGTGACAAAACAATGACCTGTACCGTTACTGTGGCGGCGAGGACTATTGCGGGCGTTGCAGGTAGCGACGGAACGGACGTTAGCGTAAGCGCCGAGAACAATGCCGCTGCCGGCATTGCCCAGAACAACAGCATCTCTCTTGTGGTCGAGGAACCGACAAATCTTACCGACGCCGCCAATGCTACAATTTCCGGCCTTGAGCAGGGGAGTACCAAGGTTGCCGATAAGCTCGATATCAAGCTTCTCAAGGACGGCGAGGTTATCGAGGACTACGAAGGCATGTCCTTCATCGTCCGTGTCAAGATGACTGCTGCCATGAAGGCGCTCACCAATCTCAAGGTGCTTTACGTTGCCGAGGATGGTTCCACTCAGGCTATGGATACGTGGACCGAGGGCGACTACCTCTGCTTCCGCACGAGCCACTTCTCGACGTACGTGGTGACGGGCGAGGAGGCCAAGGGGGAGCCGACTCAGCCCGCGACGCCGTCCCAGCCCGGTCAGCAGACGACGACCAAGGTAACCAAAAAGTCTGCTAAGACTACTAAGGGTACGCTCGCCAACACGGGCGACCAGGCCCTTGCTGTCGCCTTTATTATGGCCGTTGCCGGCGCTTCGCTGATTGCCTTCGCGCTTATGCGCAAACGTCTCGAGCGCTAGGGCGCCCCTCTCGTTTAAGCGCGACCTTTCAGTCCAAGCCCCGTTGGTAACTCGTTTTACCTACGGGGCTTTTACGTTAAAGACTTCAGCCCGTGTGTCGCGTGCAGTGCGGCGCGTCGGAAACCGCCAGATACGCGGTCGGCGCCAACGGCCTGAACGAGGCAGCGGTCGGGGGTGCATTCGGGAGCAGCTGAGCTTCGAGTAGGGTTGACCTAATTCGACCGCCTGCGGATGCATTTCAGCCATTGGCGCCTTGCCCGTTTTGGGCAAGGCGCTTTTTTTCACTGCTGCACTGGCCCCCTGGTAATAAAATGAACCTTATCTGCTGTTTCGATGAAAAGAGTCGTGTGCCCAGACGTATCAAACGAGGCGCTATCGTCTTGTCCGTGCTCATACTCCTTGTTGCCGTTTGTGCGGTCGCCCTGACGTATGCCGTTCGAAGCAGTTCTACCCCATCGAGTGAATCCGATAAAGATCTCCCGGAACTCAAAATTGGCGTTACGGATAACGATCCCTATGTGTATATCGATACCACGGGCGACTACGCTGGTATCGATATCGATATCGCTCGCGAGGCTTGCAAGCGCGCGGGAATCAAGCCGCAATTCATCGACATATCTTGGAATGATCGTGACCGCCTGCTCAAAAATGGCGATATCGATTGTCTGTGGTGCGACTACTCGCCCTGTTATCGCGAAGACGAGTATTACTGGACTGAGCCGTATCTAACCATAACGGTTTCGGTTGCCGCCAAGAAAACGAGCGGCATCAAGTCCTTGGCGCATCTCGACGGAAGCAAGACCATTGCAGTGATTGCCGGTTCGGTGAGTGAACGCCGACTGCTTGCGGGCGATCTGGAAATCTCGCCGGACGTGCGCATCAAATCATATGGCTCTGCCGAACTCTGTAAAGCTGCCCTTGCCAAAGGGTATGTTGACTGTTGGATGGCGGACGTTCAGTCGCTCGGTCCCCTCGTCGCCCAGTATCCCGGCCTGTATCGTGTGTTCGCCGACAACGTTATGACGGTTGACCTTGGCGTCGCGTTTGAGGACGGCTATGAGGGGGAGTACGTCAAAAACCTCAATACCGTGCTGTTCGAGATGGATCGAGATGGCACGATTGAGCGCATTGTGGGCAAGTACAAGGCGGGGGCGACGACGGACGGGCAAGGAGCGGAATCATGACAAATGATGAGCGCCGCTTACGCCGAAAGGCATTAGTCACCGCGGCTATCTGCGTTGTGGCCAGCGCTGCTTTGTTGGGTCTGCTGTATGTGGTCGGCACGCATCGCTGTCTCGATAAAACGCTTGGGTTTGGCCAGGAAACCATGGTGTTTTTAAAAAACGCCTGCGAAAAATATGACCGATATGAACAGGGAAGAAAAACCGAGGCGACGCACAATTTGGATGCCGCGCTCGAGTCGTTTGCGACGTTCTTGCCATCTGATCACGTTGAAGTCAACGATGACCTCGTCGAGGAGTACGTCCATACCGAGCACCTTTCGGGAATGTTGGTCATGGACGCCGACGGTCATATGGCCGCTCATTACGATATCGACGGTCGCGATCCGCTGATGCTATGGCGAGAGGAGCTTGCCTGTTCGTCGATCGCATCGATGTACCGAGGCTCCAAGGTGTCCTACTCGACGGTCGTTGAGCGTCGAGATGTCGACTTTGCCGTGAGTGTTGTTCCGTACGGTGATGGCGTAGCGCTGGGGTATCGATCGCTTGCGCCCGAGCCCGCCGATGATTATTCGTATACGATCGCCGACGTGCTCGTGAACAACACATTCCATCAGAGCCCAACGGTGTTCGTGATGCGCGATGCGCAAATCGTTTCTTCAAACGATTCGACCGTCGATATAGCTCTCGCCCGGCTTCTTGCCGATAGCGGAATTGATTGGAAAGACGAAGGCTTATCACGTGTCGAATATCGGGGAAGTACCTGGTATGCCGTGCGTGCGGCGTATAAGGACTATCGCCTGTTTGCGCTCTATCCCAAATCTGAGGTCATGTCGGGCAGGATTTCATTTATCACTGCCGGCGTACTGGCGTTCCTGGTGTTTTTGGTTGTAGTGCTGTTGGTGCGTATCGTCGCCGATCGTCGCAATTTGGCCGAAAAGGATAAACAGCTCGGCATTATCAATGCCATAAGCGCCATCTACGATTCGACCTTCCTGTTGCATCTCGACACCCTCGAGATCGAGGGGATCAATATGTCGCCGGCGATAGCGAAGATATTTGCCGAGCATAGCGAGGCATATGACTTTATGGACACGGTCTGCCGGGATATCGTGAGCCCCGAAAGCCGCGAAGCGGTTGTGGGGCTCGTAGATATAGGTACGCTTCGAGAACGTATGGAGGGCGTACCGTACTTGGCTGCCGAGGTGCGAGATTTTCGAGGCGCTTGGTACTCGCTACAGGTTGTCCCCCAGCATCGCGATGAGCAAGGCCGGTTGGATTCGGTCGTCGTGGCGACGCACAACATATCGATGGTCAAGCATGCCGAGGAGCTGTCATACCAAGATAAACTGACGGGGCTTCGCAACCGCAACTATCTTGAATCGCGTGGAGATAGCCTGGTAAACGAGGGCTTGCCAGTGAGCGTGATTATGGTGGACTGTAATTATCTCAAGCGGACCAACGACATCTATGGTCACGAGATGGGGGATGAACTGCTGCGACGGACGGCGTCCGTGCTGCGGCGGGTGGCTGGTGCGGATTACCTGCCGATGCGCGTTGGCGGCGACGAGTTTTTGCTGGTTTGCCCCCATACTGACAACGAGTCTGCGCTCGGGCTGGAACAGGACCTTCGTCTCGGTCTTGCCGCGGTAAGCGATGAGACCCTGACGGTCAGCGCATCGATTGGCGTGGCGACCGTCGAGACGGCTGGAAATACGCTGGCCGATGTATATCGCGTCGCCGACCACAATATGTATCGTGAGAAGCGCATGGTCCACGTACAGGGTGCGGACTGCTAATCTTGCCCCCACCAGTCCAAGCATCGTAGGATGTTGAATCGGTGCTTGCGATAATAAGTCGGTCCAGGCGGGGATAATAGACGTCTGAAATTTCTTTCTGAGAGGGGATCTCAATGATTAGTTTTGACTACAAGCCGCAGGGCGTATGCGCTCGCAATATTCACCTCAATCTCTCTGACGATGGCAGCAAGGTACTGGGCGTCGAGTTTACCGGCGGCTGCGATGGTAACCTCAAGGCCATCTCCAGGCTGGTCGAGGGCGCTCCCGCCGATCGCGTAATCGAGGTTCTCGCCGGTAATACCTGCGGTATGAAAAAGACCTCTTGCGCCGATCAGCTTACGCGCGCTATCGAGGCCGCTCGCGCAGAGATCGCCTAATGAGCATCGCTGATCGCTTTAAGAATGGAATAACGCGTCGAGGTTTTGTGCTGGGTGGCGCCGCTACTGGTGCTGCTGCCGTACTGGCCGGTTGCTCGAAAAAAACGGGCACGAGTGATGACGCCGCTGGCGAGCCGCAGGTTATCAAGGACGATTCGAAGATTGTCTCGATCACTGATGAGTACGAAGCTGTTGATATCGATCTTGAGCCCGCGGCCTCGTGGACGCTGCCGCTGGGCACGCTGCTGTACTACTGCGATGGCGACTACGCTGCCGCGATGATGGCGCCTGCTTCTGCCCTGCATGCCAATACGCTTGGTGTGCTCAACCTGGGCGATGGCTCGCTTACCACACTTATCGAGGATCCCATTGAGGGAACCGGTTATGCGTTTTACGACGTTCGCGCGGGTGATGGCGTGTTCGCGTGGGTCGAGATGAACTTTGCCAATGCGTCTTGGAAACTCTATGCGCAAAACCTTGCAGGCTCCTCCCTTACCGGCAACGCTGTCGAGCTCGACCGCGGTGGCGAAAACTACGACCCGCCGCTCTTCACAGCGTATGGGTCGTCGGTCATCTGGTACAAGATGCCTTCGTCCGGCGGCACCAAGACGAGTAACGACTCGTACTGCTACCGTCAGGCGCCCAACGAGTCCAAGCCTGAGACTATTTGGAAGTCGACGGGCCGCTTCGCATCCGCCCCGCGTGTGAGCGACGGCATCCTGACCATCTCGCCGCGCGTGCACAACGATGAGGGCGTCTATTACGGTATGACGGCGATCGACCTGACTGACGGCAACAACACGAAGCGAGCTCAGCTGGTGCTTCCTTCGTCGGTTTCGCCTTTCGAAGCCGTGTATATGGGCGACACCTTCGTGTTCTCCATTGAGGCGACGTATAGCGGTGTGGGTAGCCTGGGCAATATGGGCACCTATATCGGTAACGAGGGTGGGCCGTACCTCTTCCTTTCGCGTGAGCCGCTCGCGTGCGCTGCGGGAAGGAAAAACAAATACCTGGTTAAAGTTCAGGCGTCGCATTTTTTGATTGACACTTCGGCCAAGACCTACGGCTCGCTTCTGTCGCCCGACCGAGCCTTGGAGTATGGCGATTATCCTGCTACGGCAGGTAAATCGAACTCGTTCTTAACGTACGCAACGGTGCGTAACAGCCAGGGAATTCCCGAGACGGTTACCGCTCGCTTGTTCTCTCTTTAGTCTCCGAGGGGTTAAAAAGGGCTCGGCAGGGGAATAAGCGCGTTGTGACTATGAGTACCGCCCGCCGAGCTATCGCACCCATGCGATACCCGGTGGGCTCAGGTGCGTTAAAATGAGCTTGTTCTTAGCTAATTGAGACAGGGGGGCCGTGTTATGGCTTCAGATGCAAAAAAGATTCTGCTGGTCGAGGATGAGAAGGCAATCCGTGACGCTGTCGCTGCCTATCTCGAGCGCGAGGGCTATTGGGTTGTGGGCGTGGGTGACGGCCAGTCCGCTATCGAGGAGTTCGAGAAGCATCAGTTCGACCTGGTCGTGCTCGACCTCATGCTCCCCAAGATTCCCGGCGAGCGCGTTTGCCGCACCATTCGCGACACCTCGGATGTCCCCATCATTATGCTGACGGCCAAGGGCGAGATCGAGGACCGTATTATCGGCCTCGAGCTCGGTGCCGACGACTACCTGATCAAGCCGTTCTCGCCGCGCGAGCTTGTCGCGCGCGTGCGCGCCTTGTTCCGCCGTGCCCACCAGGCCGATGAGCCGGCCGTCGAGGTGCTCGACTTTGGCGATCTGGTCATTGACATCTCGGGCCACAAGATTTTGGTCGAGGGCAAGGAAGTCGACCTGACGGCTTCCGAGTTCAAGCTGCTCACCACGCTTGCCCGTCACCCCGGCCGCGTCTACAACCGCATGGAGCTGGTCGAGAAGGTGCTCGGCTACGACTTTGAGGGTTACGAGCGCACCATCGACAGCCACGTGAAGAACCTTCGCGCCAAGCTGGGCGACGACCCCAAGAAGCCCAAGTGGCTCTACACCGTTCACGGTGTCGGCTATCGCTTCGAGGCTCCGACCAAGACCGATAAGTCGGACGAGAAATAAAGGAAATCACATATGACACCTGCGCGCTTTGAAATCGGGCAAAAGCATAAGCAGGAGAACGAGGCGGGTTCCAAGGCTAGTTGGAACACGCCTCGTTCCGATTCACGGCCAACGATGAGCTATCCCTCGCGCATGGCCCTGGCTTTTGCCCTGACATCGCTCATGACGGTATTGGTGCTGGTGGGCGTTGTCTCCGTTGTATGGGGCACGGTTTTTACGGATTACACGCGCTCCAATATTGTCGAAATCGCCAATTCCGCTGCCGAAAAGTTGGCAACGTCATATGAGGAAAACGGTTCTTGGACTGCGGGGGAGCTACGTACGGTCGCGACATCGAGTTTGGTGTCCGACGATCTTGGTATGCAGGTCGTCAATAAAAAGGGCGTCATCGTCTACGACGACTCGTGGCCCTCGGCAAGCGCTACTGCCGATGTACGCGAAAATCAGGCGACGACCGACGGTACGAGCGGAAAGAAGGCATCGCACAGTCCAGTCTCGTCTGCTCCCACCGATTCCAATAGTGTTGCCAACGTTGAAATCGTGACGTCCTCCGGCGAGCACGTGGGTCAGGTCAAATTGTGGGCGATTGGCTCCGATGCCCTGCTCACCAGGGCAGATTCAGCATTCAGAGAGAAGACCTTTAACGCCATGGCCCTTGCCGCGGTTGTGGCCGTCTGCATCTCGGTCGTTATCGGAGCGCTCATGTCGCGCATGCTCACCAAGCCGATTCATCGTATTACCAGCACCGCCAAGCAGATTCGCGATGGAGACCTGTCCGCTCGTACGGGCTTGCGCGGCGATGATGAGATCGATCAGCTGGGAGAGACCTTCGACGAGATGGCCACCTCGCTCGAAAAGGATATGAAACACGAGAAGCGCCTGACCTCTGATGTTGCCCACGAGCTGCGCACGCCGCTCATGGCCATGCTTGCAACGGTCGAGGCCATGCAAGACGGTGTGTATCCCACCGACGACGAGCACCTGGAGACAGTCGCATCGGAGACGCGTCGTCTGGCCCGTCTGGTGCAGCAGATGCTCGACCTGTCGCGCATGGAAAACAGTACCGCGCCGCTCAACCTGGAACCGGTGGATATGGTGCCGTTTGTGCGTTCGATTGTGAATGGCCAGGAGCGCCTGTTTGCCGACCGTGACCTGCGCTTGCGTTTTGCAGACGAGACGCAGGGCCACGATGACGTTGTCGAGGCGGATCCCGACATGATCACGCAATGCGTCATCAACCTCATGAGTAACGCCATGCGCTATACCCCCGAGGGCGGATGGGTCGTGGTGTCGGTGCTCAGCGACCGCAAACACGTCGATATCGCGGTTTCGGATACGGGCATCGGTATTGCCAAGGACGATTTGTCGCGCATCTTCGGGCGGTTTTGGCGCGCCGATGCCAGCCGCGCCCGCGAAGCTGGCGGCCTGGGCGTTGGCCTCGCCGTGACCAAGCAGATCGTCGAGCGTCACCATGGCTACATATCCGTGGAGTCGGAGCTTGGAAAGGGTACGACTTTTACAATTCATCTGCCCCGCGAGCACACGGCAGACGCGGCATCTACTACAATGGAGCACTAGCTTTTCGCTATTCGGTGAAGGAGGGGCCGCGTCCCTGCCGCTCCGAGTTTGCGAAAACATGCGGGAAAGAACCCGCATTTCTGTCGTATTTAGGTAAGGAGTGACTCACGTGACAACGATGGAGCGTCGTCCGGATTCCCGTGGCAAGGTTCGTGATATTTACGATGCCGGTGACAACCTGCTGATGGTCGCCACCGACCGCATTTCTGCGTTCGACTTCATTCTTCCCGACGAGATTCCGTTTAAGGGAGAGGTACTCAATCGCATCTCGGCATTCTGGTTCGATAAGTTTGCCGACATCGTCCCCAACCATCTCGTTTCCATCGACCCGGCGGAGTTCCCCGAGGAGTTTGCTGAGTATCGTGACTACCTCGCTGGCCGCGCCATGCTGGTTAAGAAGGCCCAGACGATTCCTATCGAGTGCATCGTCCGCGGCTATCTGACCGGTTCGGGCAAGAAGACCTACGACGAGAACGGCACCGTCTGCGGCATCCAGCTGCCTGAGGGCCTGACCGAGGCTTCCAAGCTTCCTGAGCCGCTGTTCACGCCGTCCACGAAGGCCGAGATCGGTGACCACGACGAGAACATCTCGTTCGAGCGTTGCTGCGAGATCGTGGGCGAGGACATCGCCACGCAGATTCGTGACCTTTCCCTCAAGATCTACAAGGCTGCCGCCGAGTACGCCGCGACCCGTGGCATCATCATTGCCGACACCAAGTTCGAGTTTGGTGTTATTGATGGCAAGGTCACGCTGATCGACGAGTGTCTCACGCCCGACTCCAGCCGTTTCTGGCCTGCTGCCAGCTACGAGGAGGGCAAGATCCAGCCTAGCTACGACAAGCAATTCGTCCGCAATTGGCTCAAGGCCAACTGGGATATGACGGGGGAGACCCCGCACCTGCCCGCCGAGGTCATCGATGGCACGTCCGAGCGCTATCGCGAGGCCTTCCAGATCATCACGGGCTCCCAGTTCACAAGCATGAAGGAGAACGCATAAGTGAGTACCCGTAGCGCCACGAACAAGCGCACGCAATCCCACGAAGTTACCGGGGTTGCGCGCAAGTCTGCCGCATCTGCTAAGCCCGCCCGCCAAGCAGCGAGCTCCGTTCGCGTCGTGCCGGCTTCGTCTAAGGCACGCCGCAAAGAGCTCGAGAAGGGCGAGAACCTCGAGGGCCTCTCTAAAGAGGAGAAGCGCGCCCGCAAGGCTAAGCAGCGCGCCAAGGAGGACCGCATCTATACGGTGTCGAATATCCTCCTCAAGCAGGACGAGGACTACACCAAGCGCCGTCGCATCTGGTGGATTGTGCTCGCCATTGGCATGGTGCTCGTCGTGGCAATTTGGGCCTCGCTGTACTTCGCTCCCGCTGGCATGGTGTCCAGCCCTGTCCAGATGGTCGGCATTGTTTTGTCCTACGTCATCATTTTGGGCGACTTTATCTATGACTTCGCTCGTATTCGTCCCTTGCGCAACATGTACCGCGCGCAGGCCGAGGGCATGTCCGAGAACAAGCTCAACGCTCTTATTGAGCGCGCGGCTGCCGAGGAGGACAAGAAGGACTCCAAGAAGAAGTAGCGTTTGCATACATACTTATCGCTAAGATATAAGGCGCGTCGTTTTTGCGGCGCGCCTTTTTACTGTTCTATAGATAGATGGAGTGGCACATGATTCGAGCTGCCCTGACGGTCGAAGAGGCTCTGGAGGGCATGAAGGCCCTGGAGCCCAAGATTAAAAACTACGCGCGCCTGGTCGTCCGCAAGGGCGTAAACGTCAAGCCCGGCCAGGAGGTCGTCGTTCAGTCTCCGGTCGAGTGCGCGCCGTTTGCGCGCGTGGTGGTCGCGGAGGCCTATGCTGCCGGCGCCGGCCACGTGACGGTCATTTGGGCCGATGATGCCGTGACGAGGCTCACGTACGAGCATGTCGAGAAAAGCTATTTTGAGCAGACGCCCGAGTGGAAGCGCATGCAGCTGGATTCCTTGGCCCAGGATGGTGCCTGCTTTGTCTTTATCGAGGGTGCGGATCCTGCGGCCCTCAAGGGCATCGATCCAGCCAAGCCGGCCGCGGCATCAAAGGCGAGGAATACGCAGTGCAAAGTTTTCCGCCGTGGACTGGATTACAACATCAATCCGTGGTGCATCGCCGGCGCTCCGGTCGTGGCTTGGGCGCACGAGGTGTTCCCGGGAGACGCCGATGAGGTTGCAATCTATAAGCTGTGGAATGCGATTCTGCACACCGCGCGCGCCGATGGCCAGGACCCAGAGAGCGACTGGGAACTCCATGACGCCGCATTCGAAAAGAACCTGCGTTTCCTGAACGACAATCGTTTCGACTACCTGCATTACACCGCGGCAAATGGAACCGATCTGACGATTGGCATGACGAAAGGTCACGAGTGGGCCGGCGGCAAGGGCAAGACGCCCGATGGGCACCCCTTCTTCCCCAACATTCCCACCGAGGAAGTCTTCACCTCGCCCGATCGCATGCGTGCCGACGGTATCGTGTACTCGGCCATGCCGCTCATCCATCACGGCAATAAGGTCGAAGATTTTTGGATTAAGTTCGAGGGCGGCCGCGTGGTGGACTACGACGCCCGCGTGGGCAAGGCAACGCTCGCAAGTATCATCGATACTGACGAGGGCGCTGCTCACCTGGGAGAGGTCGCGCTCATTTCCAAGAACACGCCGATCCGCGAAAGTGGTGTTCTGTTCTACGATACGCTCTATGACGAGAACGCTAGCTGCCATCTCGCGCTAGGTGTCGGTTTCCCCGAATGCATCGAGGGTGGGTATGACATGTCCAAGGAGGAGCTTCTGGAGCATGGCGTTAACGTCTCGAGCACGCACGTCGATTTTATGATCGGCACGGACGACATCGATATTGTGGGCATTACGCCTGATGGACGTGAAGTTGTGATTTTCCAGAACGGCCAATGGAGTTGGGAATAGTCCCAGACCGTGGTACAATGCCACCCGCGGGCCGTTAGCTCAGCTGGCAGAGCAGGGGACTTTTAATCCCAAGGTCCAGGGTTCGAACCCCTGACGGCCCACCCAAAGATTGTTGAGACGGTCAACTTCGGTTGGCCGTCTTTTTTGTCGCCCTTTCATGGGTTCGAACCCGTCGGGGCGCGGAGCTGAGTAAACGCGTGAGCGTTTGCC
>JAXJPE010000045.1:0-55512 GCA_036426035.1 Collinsella sp. | reverse complement strand
TACTAGATGTATTATACGCAGCGCGCAAGCAAACTGGCATAAAAGCTCATCGAGGCCGAGTGCCATCGCTCGCTGCGGTACACTTACCTAAAGTCAACCAGGCAGGGAGACATTACCGATGAAGAAGATTGTTTTGGCTTGCGGTGCTGGCGCTGCTACTTCCACGCTCGTTGCCCAGAAGGTCGCCACCATGCTCGACGCCAACGGTTACGCCGACAAGTACGAGATCGTGCAGTGCGCCATCTCCGAGGCCAAGGACGTTTGCGACGAGGGCGCCGACCTGCTGATCGCCACCACCGTTGCCCCCGAGGGCCTCACCTGCCCGTACGTGAGCGGCGTGCCCTTCATGACCGGCATGAACCGCGTCGCTGCCGAGAAGGCCGTCCTCGACGTTATGGCTCAGTAGGCGCTGACTGTATGAGTGAGCAGAACGCCAACCCGGTCGAGCTCTTTGGCATGCGCGTCGCTCACGTGGGCATCAACGCCACCGACCCGGTCGATGCCCTGGAGATCGCGGAGCTGTTCTCGACGACGATGGGTCTGCCCGTTATCGAGACCCCGGTTTCGTACTTTAACGATTCGCTGGTCGAGGTCATGAAGCAGAATGGTCGTGGCACCAAGGGCCACATCGGCTTTGCCGTCAACGACATTGATACGGCCGAGAAGTGGTTTGCCGAGCGCGGGCTCGAGGTCAACGAGGAGTCGCGCGCGCTGCTGCCCGACGGTAGCACCAAGCTCGTGTACTTTAAGCGCGAGTTCGCCGGCTTTGCCGTGCACCTGTGCCGCGAGTAGCGTACAAGCTGCTATAGCTAGCAAAAAGGGATAGGGCCGCATGGCCTTATCCCTTTATTTATGCCGAGGGGTTGACTTTTGCAACGGTCAAAAAACCGAAGTCTAATACTTTTCCGAGAAGTGAACGAGACAAATCGGATCCCCGAAGCATTGACACTTTAAGGGCGTCGTTTCCTGCGGTTTCGATACTAGAATCCTGCGATTTTGCCGACGAAAAATGTGGATGCTTCAGGGGTCCAAAAACAGACGTTCACTTCGCGGAAAAGTATTAGACCTCGATTCACGAGGGGGCTTCCTACCGCGGCAGGCGAATCGTAAAGCGGCTGCCGACCCCTTCGACCGAGGTCACACCGATGACGCCGCCGTGGCTGTCGACGATCCACTTGGCGATAGCGAGCCCCAGGCCCGAACCCTGTGCGCCGGCATCGCGCGCGTTGTCGGCGCGGTAGAACCGCTCGAACGCGTGAGCTGCGGATTCCTGGTTCATGCCGATGCCCTCGTCTTCAACGGCTATGTCGACCGCGCCCGTGCCCGCTTCGGGTGTTATGCCAAATGTGACGGTCGTTCCCGCGTCCGAATACTTAGCGGCGTTTTGCACGATCACGCGCAGAGCCTGCTTCACGAGCGCGACATCGACGGACGCGTCGCAGCGCGGGTCGCTGGCAAACGCAGCGTCAAAAGCCAGCCGATATGTGTGCCCGGCATCAATCATCTGCGATTCCTCGCACACCTCGCCGACCAGTGCAGCCAGGTTGGTATTCACGCGCCGCAGCACGGTGCGGCCGGCATCTCCGCGTGCCAAAAACAGCAGTTGTTCCACGAGCTCCTGCATGTGCTCGCTTTCGGCCTTGAGCGAGGCGATGGACTCTGCCAGCACGGCCGGGTCGTCTTTGCCCCAGCGGTCGAGCATGTTTACGTAGCCCTGAATTACCGCGATGGGCGTGCGCAGCTCGTGACTCGCATCGTTGACAAAGCGCATCTGCTGCAGCTTGGCCTCTTGCATCTGGCGCAGCAGGCGGTTGAGCGCGACCTCGATGCTCGCCAGGTCGGCGTCGCCAGTGGTGACGCTCGGCGAATCGACGCTTGCTCGCTCGATGGCCTGCTCCAGCGTTTCCATCTTGCCGCCGGAGAGCTGCATGCGGCCGAGCTCGTCCACGCGCAAAGCCAGGTCGTTGAGCGGCGCCATGGTGCGGCGCACGCGCCTCGCGCCGCCGAGCATGTTGAGCACGCTGATGACCTGCCAACCCACAACGACAAGGTAGAGAGGCCATAGCGTGACGAGGTCCTGCGCGAGGGGGAAGGTCTTGCTGGTGCGCGCAAGCTCGACGGTGTAGGTGAGCGTTGTCAGGTCCCAGCCGCGCGCGGGCGTCAGCGACATGCCGTGAACGGTGGCGCCGGGAATCCAGCCTGCGGTAAACGCGCTGTCGGGCAGCGTCTGGTTGTATCCATAGACGAGGATCGCCGCCGCAATCACCACCAGCAACAGATCGAGCCAGACGTAGCTCACCAAGCGGCGCCACATGTAGCTCCAGTTGATGGCGCGGGCGATGGAGGTGACGCGCTTGGTCTCGGCGTTACGCGCGACAGACATAGCCCACCCCGCGCACAGTTTGGATGATGCGGGCACCGCCGGCGTCTTCGATCTTGGCGCGCAGGTGCGCGATGTGTACGTCGACGTTGTTGGTGTCTCCTACGTATTCGTAGCCCAGTGCCTCGTGCACGATGCGCTCGCGCGTGAGCACGGTGCCGGCATGTGCCATAAGCAGGGCGAGGACGTCGAACTCGCGGGCCGTGAGCGCGATGGGCGAGCCGCCGACCGTGACTTCGCGGCGGTCGGGGTCGAGCGCAACCGAGCCCACGGTGAGCGTGGCAGGGGAGGGTGAAGCGGAGGCCTGGGTCGAGTTGCTGGCCGGGGGAATCGCAACGGCGCTCTCGCCCGCGCCGCCCGCCATACCCGCCCTGACGCCGGCGCCGCCAACGCCCGAAGCCGTCCGCACGGCCTCCGAGCGCTTCAGCGCCACACGGATCCGTGCGAACAACTCCTCAATCGCAAACGGCTTGGTCAGGTAATCGTCAGCGCCGGCATCGAGCCCGGCCACCTTGTCCATCACGGCATCGCGCGCGGTGACCATAATCACCGGCACATCCTTGTGCTTGCGGACACGCCGCAGGACCTCCATGCCGTTGAGCTGCGGCAACAGCACATCGAGCAGAATCAGATCGTAGTGGCGCTCCAGCGCCAGGTCAACGGCGGTGCGGCCATCGGCGGCGTGCTCCACCTGGTAGCCCTCGTGCTCCAGTTCGAGCGTCACAAAGCGGGCGATTTTCTCCTCGTCCTCTACGATAAGGATCCGTGCCATGCGTGCCCCCGTCTGCGATTACTTGTCGTCGTTCAGATTTTGCTTGATGCCGTCCGCGGCATCGGCGGCGTGATCCATCAGGTTGTTGATGCTGCCGGGCACGTCGCCGTCGCTGTCGATACGGTAGCGCATGCCAAAGAACAGACCAATCAGCATCAGCCATATCGTGGCGCCCCAGGCAAACAGGGCGACGATGGGAATCAGGATGGGGATGTTGAGGATGATCGCATCGCGGCGCGTGGCGATAAACTTGGTGTCCAGGCTCAGGCGGAAGAGCTTTTTGAGGTACTCCCACACGCTGTCCATCTTCTTGGAGAAGTCGGTCTTTTCGCTCGACTTTTCGTAGGCGGCCTGTGCGGCGACCATCTCGGCCGAGGGCTCATCGGCCGGCGCGGACTCGGTGGCGGCGTGCGCCGACGTGGTCTGGGTCTTGCCCTGCGACTCGAGCCAAATGATGGCGTCCAGAACGTTGCCGTCGGCGGCGTCGAGCGCGGCCTTGGCATCGGTATAGCTCACGTTGCACTTGGTGCGGATGGTTTCAACTTTTTCGAGGTCGTCCATGACCTGTCCTTTCGTTCGATGGGCGCGACGCCGGGCTATCTGCCCGGGCGCGAGCGTTGCGTTCGGCGGCCTGCGTTGCGCGGTGCCGCCCCGCCCTTGGTCGAACTCTATAGTGCAGGTTATAGATTAAGCGATTCTTGAGCCAAGATTAATAGTGGATGAGTTTTTGGGTGGCGCGGAGGCGGGCGGGGGCAGAAAAGGCAGGTTTTGCGTGGCGTGAAGGAGGTGCAGTCTGATCTTTGGGACGGCTGACAGCGAGGTCTAATACTTTTCCGAGAAGTGAATGAGTGAAAACGGACCCCCGAAGCATCGACACTTTTCGGGTGCCGTTTCCTGCGGCTTTGATGCCAGAATCCTGCGTTTATGCCGTTGAAAAATGCGGATGCTCCAGGGGTCCAAAAACAGACGTTCACTTCGCGGAAAAGTATTAGACCTCGATAGCAGGGGATGGTGGGCCGATGACAAAGTGGTGGCAGAAAAGGGGTACGCAAAGCACGCCGGTCATAGGGAATCAAAATCACGTTGCAAAAGCATGAGAATATCCTACAATTGCAACATGAAGTACTTTAGCAACATAACGGCGATAAGCGAGCTTTCCGAGAGTGAGGGCGTGTTCACCACAGCCCAGGCGGCTCGTATGGACATCTCTCGAGATGCGCTGGCACACTCATGCCGCGTGGGGCGTCTTGAACGGATATGCCACGGCGCCTACCGGATGTCGGGCACGCAGCGCCGAGACACTGACGAGCTCAACGCTTTTTGGAAACTCACCAATCCCTCCCTTTGCGCGTGGGAGAGAAAACGCCAGTGGGATGGCATCGCCGTGAGCGGTACGACAGCGGCGAACCTACAGCAAATGGGCGATTTCTATCTGTCCCCCTACAGGATGACCGCGCCCATGCGCATCAATACGAGAAACGAATCCCTTTCTTTTGCAAAGCGCGAGATCGCTGAGCAGGACATCGTCTGGCTCGACGGCCTGCCGGTAACTAAACCCGAGCGCACGCTTGTTGATCTTTGCCTCGATTGCGAGGACCCCTCATTAATTATCGATGCCTATAACGACGCGCTTGGGCGAGGGCTCGAGATACAGCGGCTGAAAGATCTTGTAGAGGAGAACTCTAAAACCGCCAAACGACGCGAGTTGATGATGCCCTTGTTGACGGCGCTGAACGAGTAATGAAAAACGGAGGACATGGTGAAGTACAAAACACCTGCCGCACTGGAGATGGCTGTTAGGGATGCCGCAAGAGAATCGCCGATGGATACTAATCGGGCGATCGTCGGTTTCTACTTTCATCGCTTCCTATGTCGCGTTTTTTCAGAAGATGACGGCCGCTTTGTACTCAAGGGTGGCCAAAGCGTCCTGGCGCGAACACTCGATGCGCGTGTCACAAGAGATATTGACTTGGTTGCTCAAGAGGAGAGCCTCGAAGAGGCTGTTGCCGATCTGGCGCGGGCGGCTTCGATTGATCTGGAGGATTTCGTTTCGTTTGTCTTTGATCGTGCAGAGCAGATCAAAAAAGAAGATGAGTATCGGTGTGGTGCGAAGGTGTGGTTCACCCCCTTTATGGGAACCAAGAAGCTGCAGCCAATTTCAATTGACTTGGTAATTGATGAAGTGCGGGGACTTGAGCCTGAGGTTCTTGCGCCGATCGATCGTTTGAATATTGAGGGGCTCCCAGTCTGCGACTATCGAGTATGCCGAGTGGAGAGTGCCCTTGCAGATAAATTGCTCGCAATGGTAGAGATGCATGAGGGCCGTGCCTCTTCGCGAATCAAGGATATAGTCGACATCTTGGTGTACGCGAAAACTTGCTTCGTCGATGGGACTACGCTTGTCGAGAGGGTCGAGAAAGAAGCATCTGCCCGCAAGGTGGCAATGCCGGAAGAGTTCGTGGCGCCTCTCTGGTGGAAACAAAATGGTTCTGCGCAGTACATAAAGATGGCGAGGCAGGCGGGGGTACTTGATCTCGCGGGGAACATTGCTGGGGCAGAAGGGGTCGTCAATCGGTTGTATACACCGTGCTTTAATCATTCGGCGAATGTGCGCAAATGGAATCCTCAGACCACGGGATGGGAATAGGCTAGATAGTTAAGCCGGCGGCAGGATTAGTTCCTGCCGCCGGCTTAAGACGTTTCTACTGCCTATGTATGCGCTACTCACAGGCCTGGTCGACCACCTGAGTAACGGCCTTCTTTGCGGCTTCGAGGTTGCGCTGGGCTTGGGCGACAGCGGCCTCGGCTTGTTTCTTGGCCCTTACGACCTCGGCAAAGCGATTGATGGATTCGCTATACTCGCGCGTACGCGGGTCGAGTGCTGGTGGGACTTCGATCTCGAACAGATCGGTAGGGCGGATGGCGTGGCTGTACTGATTGTCGGACAATACCTGCAAAACTATGGACCCATGGCCGTCGGTGAGGTACGCCGCGACCATCTCTGCATACACCATGCGCTCCTCGTCGGTCATCGTTGGAATCGCCGGGCGAATGGCGGTGGTGTTGTGCGAGGCAACTAGATGCTGCTTTGCATCATCGATGCCGACCACAAGTAGGTTCGACGCGCCGTAACGACCGAGTATGCGCGGCATGACGATATCGCCGCAACGAAGCTCGTAACGAGCCAACACGTCTGGACTTACCTTTACAGGTTCGGAATCCAGCTCCGACGCGCCTTCCGCAACATCCTTGGGCAGCAAATAGCCGTTGCGGAAATCCTGAGATGAAATGCGGCGCACCTCGACAGCGTCGATGTCATCCGAGGTGGTGCTGTCTCGGGGCATAAACGGCACCACGCGCATAAAGCTGTCGCCGAGCGTTGCGCTGTAGTTTTGAGCTACGGAGATCAGGCCAACCCTGCCTTTGGAGAGCGCGGCGTGGTGTTGGAGTAGCTTGCGCGTTTCGAGCTCGACGGTTTCAATGGAAACCGTTTTGCGTGAGTCGCACTCGATGCCGCTCCAGTCAGGGGAGAAAGCCAAGGGAAGATTGGGGTAGCGAGCCCCGTCGGCAAACCGAAGGCGTGGCATGGGCGTGGCGGCATTGCGGAATGAAACGCTGCGATTTCCCGTCGACAATACAATAAGTGCGTACATGCCGTGCATCGGAGATTCGGCGAGCGGGTGATATAGGACGCTTTCGACGAGCCCCTCGCGCAACAGAATCGCGCGTGCCTGCTCGGCGTTGTCCAAAGACTCGAACGGCAGCAGTACGGCGGCTCGAGTACGACCGGAGAGGGCTAGTGCATACAGGCACCAGAGATAGGCCTCCCAATCGCAGAAGCCCAGGTAGCCAGGCTCCAGATCATTAATGAGCGCCTCACATGCGCTGTTGATTTCGCGAAAACGTTTGCGAACGCAAGCTGTGGCATCGATAAACACCGGCGCCGCGTTGTCATTGCCCGTGTTCTGCTTGCCGGGCTCAAGTTCGCAAATATTAGGTACGCCGTTGCCGTTCAGCCTGAAGCATTCACGAAGCGCCTCGCAGCCGATGGCGCCAGGTAGGCGAACGGTGAGTAGGCGGCTGCCTTGTTCTAGGTTAAGCGCGCGCGAGAGGGCGGCGGCGGTGAGACGTGGCAATGATGTTGTTTCACGCATGTATAGAGCCCTTTCTTCTTGGTGGGCTATATAATAGCAGAAAAATTTAAAAATTTCTAATGACGAGAACAGCCTACTGTGCTATCCTCGAAGCAATCCAAAACCAACTCAATACCAACTGCTTGATGCAATCGCTACACAGCCTTTAGGCAAACCGCGCTATCAAGCAGGGTGATTTCACTAACGAAGCTGCAGGTTAGGTCGATTGTCATCATCCATACCTCAGAGCATTCTAAAACTTAGAACAGACTTACACCAAACACCCGAAACCGGATAGAAAGAAACATTCATGAAGAAACGGGACAACATCTACGAGGCATTCCTCAGTGCGATCGACGAGGATCTCCGCGACATGTGCGAAATGAACGGAAAGGTAGAACGGTCTCTTCCGTGTCCGTACTGCGGCGAGAAGAACGTCGAGCGCCTGGCCAAATCGCTCGTTGGCGTGCTGGAAGAGCGCTCGCCCGATATTCCCGGGCTGGTGCCCGAGCAGTATCGAGCCGATGTACACGAGGCCCGCGAACTTTTGACTGCCGCGACACTCGCTTTGCTGCCACTGTATTTTCCCCCGCGCGATAGCCGCATGGGCAGTGTAGCGACTGTGGTGAGTATGTTTAGGCACGGGCGTACTGCGGGCTTTAAATCGGCTGGTGTTCTCTTGTTCGAGGAAGTTGCGACAGGGATGAAGTACAGCACCAAGCAGGGTGCCTATATCCCGTCCTCCTTCGTGCGCCATACCGATGGCAGAAAGCCATGCGACCGGCTGCACCGCGATGGATCGCGTGGCTTTACGGCGGATGAAGATGATGCCGTCATGTTTTATAAGCGCTACCTCAAGGTGCAGCGACGCGTGTTCGATACGAGTCCGCGTTTCAACTTTGAGTTATGCGTCAAACGCCCGTTTGAGGCACTTTTGGACGAACGACACACTTTTTATTACATGGAGGAAAAGATGGAAATCGATTTGACCAACAAAGTACACGGACTCGAAAATCGCTATCTCCTCAATATCAAGCATCATAAAGATTACGACCTGCTTGACAAGCTGATGATCCATGCACTGCTTGCGTACCTGGGCGACACAACGGTCTCAACTGCTGCTCGCGAGAGTTATCTGGCGCAGGCCGAGCGCCTGATCGGTCACGCGACCAAGTCGCCGCACTCGGCACAGCTCAATGAGGACGACGGCGACGATCGCATTGCTTAACAACCACTAACGCCACGGACAAGAAAGGGGTCACGCCATGCCAGTCATCAAGATGTACGGCTACGAGGCCGCGCAGCAAACGGAGTATCAGACCAAGAAGTGGGCGACTAAGGAGGAGATGCGGGCGCTGTCGTCCGGCGATGAGCAGCGCGACGTGATCCTGGCGCAGGGTGCCACGGTGGCGTTCTACGAGGACGACAAGCATTGGGAGACGAGTGTGTCCAACAATGTTTTCGCCTTTGGAGGTACCGGCAGCGGCAAAACGGCGAGTTTCATTTTGCCCAACCTGCTCAATCACCACGAATGCTGTTATGTGGTCACAGACACCAAGGGTGAGCTGCTGCGCCGTACGGGTAAAGGCTTTGAAGAGGACGGCTACGAGGTAACGGTTCTCGATACTGTTAATCCCGAGCAGTCGGCCGGATACGACCCTCTGCGTTACGTGATGGATGTCGAGGATATCCCCACCACAGTGGCGGCAATCATGGAGGGGGTCGATCCTGACGGCCGTAGCCTTAGGTATGATCCGTTCTGGAATAACGCGAGCGACCTGCTGCTTCGAGCGATTGTTGGAATCCTGTTCCTCCTGGAGACCCTTGCCGGCACCCTTACGCCGGGTGAGGACCCCAATGCCCCGCGCCGCTACCTTAAGATGAACAACGTCTTTAAACTGGCTGCGCTCATCAAGGTTACGGGAGATGGTGAGGGGCGATTCCCGTTGGACTACCTTGTAGAAGAGGTGGAGTCCAGGGAGTTTCTCGATAAGTTTGGTGCGGAGAACGCTGATCTGTATGGCGTTGAGCAGTATCGCGATTTTCGAGGTGCGGCAGATAGGACGCTTAAGAGTATTCTGATCACGCTCAATGCAACTATCTCGCGGCTTAAGACGCCTCAGCTCATGCGCGTTTTTGAGAATGACGAGATGCGTCTTGATCGTATTGACGAGGGCAAGCGCATGATCGATCTTAAGGTGAGCGACAACGATTCGGCTAATGCATGGCTTGCGAACGTTGCCCTTAAGCAGCTGTTTAACCTTGCCCAGCGCCGTGCCGATGCCAGCCCCAGCGGCCATTTGCAGCGTCGCGTGCAGTTTGTGCTCGATGAGTTTCCCAATGTGGGCCGCATCCCCGATTTTGAGCGCAGCATTGCTACTGTGCGCAGTCGCGGCATTAGCTTTTTGATGTGTGCGCAATCGCTGAGCCAGCTCGATGTCGTGTACGGCAAATCCACGGCGCTTACCATCCTCGATAACTGCGATAGTTTGGTCTATATGGGCGGCGGCAGCAACATCGCGACGCAGAACTACATAAGCGAACTGTGTGGCGAGTCGGTTTTGGGCACCAAGTACGTGGGCGCCGAGCGCACTGCCGTAGATGTGCGCGGTTGCGTGATGACCCCAGGCGAGGTTGGGCTTATGCCCCGCACCGATTGCCTGGTCAAGGTGACCGGCATGCGTCCCTTCCGCGCCAAGAAGTACTTTTGCGCCGATCATCCCAATGCTGCCAAGTGGCTGAGGGATTAGCCCTTGCAGCTTTGTGTACCCCATCTTGCATGTTTTGTCGCACGGCTTCCGTTAGTCGTAAGCCGTGCGGTCCAGTTTTTGCCTCCTTACCGATTCCGTTTAGAAGGGAATTGCCATGCCCGTTATGTATCGTGAGCCCAGCATCATAAAGAAGTCCAAGGACGGCCGTGTTGCCGCTGTCGATATGGCAAGCGAACTGCTCAACAGCCGTGTGCTGCTGCTGGAGGGCGAGGTCAACGATGCGACCTGCAACGGCCTTATTAAGTCCATGCTGGTGCTGGAGCATCAAAGTGCGACCGAGCCCATCACCCTCATCATCAACAGCCCGGGCGGCAGCGTCACGGCGGGGCTGGCGCTCATCGACACCATGCAGTCGCTCGATTGCCCCGTGATCACGGTGGGCGAGGGCGTCGTGGCCTCGATGGCCGCGGTGATCTTGGCCTGCGGCGACCACCGTCAGGTGTACCGCCACACGCAGGTGCTCATCCACCAACTGATGGGCGGCATGGGCATGGCGCAGCAGACCGATATCGAGATCGTGGCCCAGCATACAGCGGCCATGCGCGCCGAGCTGGACGAGCTGCTGGCCGAGCATGGCAACCTGAGCGCCCAGGAGTTCCACGAGCTCACCGAGCGCGACTGCTGGTGCAACGCCAGGCGCGCTCTGGAGCTGGGCCTGGTGGACGAGGTGATTGCGCCCAGCAAGAAGGCGCTCTAGCGGGGCGCATGCCTTACAAGTACGTTGTGCAGGGCGAACAAGTGCGTAAATTCACAGCCAGAAAGAGGTTGAACATGAACAGGATTTGGGACGTCGATGGCATTGAGTGGGAAGACCTGCCCACCGTGAGCGACCTGCTGTGCGCTGCGGACACAAAGATCCTGGCGCGTGAGGTTGCCCTTCGATACGGCGGCAAGCCGGACGGCCGCGGCCGTGGCGATAGCGAACGCAGCCTAAAGCGCGCCCGCCGCAAGGTCAAAAAGCTGCGGAAGATAGATCCCGAGCCCAGCGACAAGATCATCCTGTTGCCCAAGCATGTCATCAATCGTCGCGATGCGGGCCACGGTTTTGGCTATTACGACGTGGAGCCGTGCATCTTTATGCGCGACGGCGTGCAAAGGCTGGGGGAGGACGCACTCGCCAATGTGCTTCCGTGGGAATTGATCCTGATGGATGATGAGTCCGCGAGCGAAATGCTGGGCTTTCGCGTATGGCTCGAAGGCGAGTGGGATCTATGCGAACGTTATCGCTTTTTGGCCGTGGTGTGTGTTCGCATGCTGAACAACATCCGGGCGCAAAAGGAGCTGCGCAAGTTCCTCGAGCAGGGCGATGCGGCCTGCGATATGGACGAGGACGATGTAGTTGAGGACATTCGCCGCGACGTGCTGTATCCCGAGGAAGTAATTAACGCCAAACTCGGCGGCTATTGGGACGCGAGTTTGGGACTCAACCTGCCCTGGAAGGACGAGCATCGGCAGACTTGCACGCGGATTGACAGGGCTATCGATGACCTGTTTGCCGAGGAAACGAAGCGCTGCGCTGCGGAGCTTGGGAAGAAGCTCGAGCGCGGGTATGAGGAGCGCGGGGAGTTACTGAACGGGATGTCCTTGTGAACGGTTGCCGACGGTCCGATAAAAATCTGTCCGGACGAAATGATAGAACGATAGCGTAAATAGCATCTGCACTTTAAGGAGTTAACAATGGGAATCGCCTATAAGGAACTGTTTCGTGTAAACCGTCCTATCTGTGGGCCTGGACCAGGAGGTTTCTTCATTAAAAGATTCAAGGAAGGCGGCTACAGTGAGGCTGAATTGCTCGATTTAATTTCGGGAGTGGACTTTTCTCTTGGTGAAGTGGATGAGGACATTAGCCTGAAAAAGAAATGCGAAATAGTCGAACAGGCGGTGAGTGGGGTGCATTATACGAGTTGGGCCCCCAGCGTGATCAGCATGATCATCTCACTTACGGTCGGAGGGTGTCTGTCTGCATGGGCGGGCAACAATTCAATCGCTGCCGGGGTTTTCGTGACGCCATGCCTGATTGCCTTGGGAATATATGCATGGTTTCGTTTATGCTTTGAGCGAAATCAAACGGTACTGTTGGGTGCGCTGAACCACATAAAGACACTTCAGCCGTAGTTGCATGAAATCGCCGATCGCCTGCCGTGGGCCCTCGGGACCGCCCTCGCGGCGCCCTTCCCGCTCTTTCCGGACATGGCGTCCTCCGATCTCCCGGGGCCGGCCGACCCGGCCCTCAGGGTATCGGATTCCCAAATTCATCCGTACATGTACGGATGAATTTGGGAGGTGTTCGGATGAAGTTGATATTCAAGGGGTGCGGCAGTTGGCAGGAATCTCAAGCGCCCAACCGCCAATCTCCACATTTCTTTGCTAAACTAGCTTTGCGCGGGAAACCGTGCATAGTTCGGGAGCATGTCCCCCAACTGGATCTAGGTTCGGATGCCGTTGCCCGGACTATTGGTGAAGGTTGGGGGACTTCCTACTTTCCATAGCGCAAGAAGTCGTAGATGCGGACGCACTTCCGATAATGCGAATCTTTCAACAGAGCCCTCTTCTTGGCAGGGTCGTTTCCCACGTCAGCCAGTGCCCGCTTCAGCAACGCTTCCAAGTCGTCGACGTCCATCTCTTCCTCTGAAAGGCACGGGATGAACGCGAACGGGCTCTTTGGCGCGCATGCATTCGCAAGGCCCTTTATGCTCAGCGACCCTTCGAATCTGCGACGAGTCGCAGGCATCGATTTGCGGAACGTTTCGCTTCGATAGCTATCAATCGAGGTGAGCGTTGGGAGATAAGTCGCTATGTCCTTACCGACCTCTCCACCGAGTCCGCGCGTGTACTTGAAGACAGGCATGTTGTTGGGCCGTTGGCGCACGTACATGTTGAGGTAGTTCTCGACGATGAACTTTGGGTCATAGCGAAGGTTATCGAGCACGATGTCCTCGAAGATATCTTCAGGTGAAATCGGCTTTCCGATGCTACTTGGTGACACCGACAGGCCGATGACGATCTTCTGGTCCGGGTCAAGGTCGTTGAGGACATTGTCTATCCCTGAGACGATGATGTCGGAACTCGGGTCGATATGCTCCGCAAGCCTGAACACGCTGCCCCTCAACTCGCGGATAAATCGCGTGCTATACATTTTCCGGAAGCTGCGCATCGCATCGTAGATCGACTCGAAGTCATCCGTGGTGATCTTCGTCATCGAAAGCGTACGGCCACCGAAACTCATAGCAATCTCGCCAACAGAGGTGTCGGTTGCGTGCTGAACGAAGATGAGCCGCTTGCCCAGCCGTTTGAGCTTGTCATCTGGTAGGCATTCGCAGATGTCACCCAGTATCGACCTGATGTTCTCGTCTTGAATCGAATAACCGAGGAAGATGACGGGATACTCGACGAAGAGGGTGAGCAGCTTCGCCGAGAGATACTTCCTCTTCTGCGCGAACTCCGCATAGTCAGCGCTGGTCAGGACGATGCTTCCCGCCCTCGAGACTGAGCCATGGATCTTGTATATCTCCTGAGAGAAAGCCTGGTCAGAGAACAGGAGGTCGCTTTCTCCGACGTAGGTCGTGAAACCAGGGAATAGGGTCTCACACATACAGTCATAATTCGTGGTGATGATGCCGGCAACTTTTCCCTGCCCGCCTTCGCCAGCTTCTCAGTTTCGGCGCTCTCGACGAGACGAGCTCTCGCGATCTTATCTGCGACGTAGATCTTCATGGGCGAAGCGTCCCCGGTAAGCTCGTCACTGTGATCTTCGCGGAAGGCAGCGAATTCATCCGATGCAAAGAGCTCGTGGTTTACTTCGCTTTCCATGAGCGTGGCAACGTACGGCAGTTCGGACTCGACCTCGCCGTTCTGGACAGCAATCTTCGCCTGGCTCTTGAAGCGCGCGAAGGCATATGGGTCGTCAAGCACCTCGGCGCAGATATCCGAAAGCAGCCCCTCCCATCCCGGCGTGCCGCAGTAACGACGGGAGAGGCCAGAGCCGATGAAGAGAAACGGATAACGCCCGGCATCATCAACAGCTTTGTGGATTATCGATTTGATTCTCTCGTCCATAATCTTTCCTCCTGTACCAATCGACATGCTCGTGAAATGTTATCCCACCAACTTCGGCGAGTGCGGGCTGAAAGCATCGTTGCCGTTCTGCCCGTCGACCAATCCGCACGCGAGACTCAGCGGCACAACTGCAGCGTTCTCGACCTCCACGCTAAGCACGTAGTGGAAGTCCGCCCCCTGGCTCCCACGATTCCGCTCGTAACCAATGGCGGCCAGCCGGTCGGCTAGTTCGTCTCTCGAAACCAGCTCGTTAGCCTTCACCTTGCAAAGCATGGGTTCAAGTTCGTAAGTGTTTGTCTCGCTGATTGCGTTCCTGTAGAAGCGGAAATGGGTCGTACGAAAGAGATCTTTATGATGGGAGTACACGTGCCCGTCCTTAATGGCGTAGAAGTAGAAAAGGAACTCACCGCCCTCGTTTAGCCTGCCGCTACTTTCAAGGAAGCGGTAAATTTGTGGCGCTACAACGGAGAGCCGATTACGCTTCCGAAGCGATTTGCCCCACGAGCTGAGTTTATTGAATACCACAACGATATGATATTTAAAGGGTAATTGGACTATCTCCCGACCAAACGAGGATTCGGATTGGCTTGCTGAAATGTGGCAGTGCCCTGTTCTAAGCAACGTATTTGCGATAGAGTCGCGCGGGAACGGTGCTCGGGGCCGTTGCACCAGTAGCAAATTACTTATATCGAGCGATGTGATGCTGCGATTTCGGAAATGCTTGCCTGGTTGTGGCGCCGACTTCGAAAAGCTGGTTTTTATTTCCATTACAGCTGAAACAGGCCGTCAAAATTCATGGAAGATCTTTTCGATAGTAATGGATGAACTGAGGAGGTTTGTCTGGAGGGTGGATCGAGGTTCAAGATTGTTGCGCTCTGAAACGTTTCAGCTGAGGTCGGAGAGCGATCGCATGAGTCGATTTATATTTCGGCAGCGTTGCATCCATAGAAGAGAGAGGGATGCGTATTCGTTTGGCAGCGAGGGCGTGAGCGGGCGGGAACTTCGTGGCGTACAGCAATAAGGCTATACCTAAAAGCCTTTGTGTTGAACGGGTTTTCGCGGGAGCGGAGGGTGCGTGCCGCGAGGGACGGTCCGCGGCACGACCGACCCGGCGCGGCATCCGGAGCGGACGCGGATGCGGCGCGGACGGCCTCTGACGGGCGAGCATGCGACAGTGGTTGCCCTGCTGGGCGGCAATAAGCTCGAATCGAGCACGAGCGATTCTTGTCCGGGCGAAGCGTTACAACTGGATTTGTTCTGTTGCCGACTGATCTTGAAGCATGTTGGAAGAAACGAAATTATAATTATTTATTTGTCTGTATCTATCGAAATGGAGACCGAGCGCGTGGAAAACGAGAGGAACATAACGGCAGTTGACCTTTTCGCCGGCTGCGGCGGAATGTCCCTCGGCTTCGAAAAGGCTGGCGTCAATGTTGTGGCTGCCTACGACAATTGGGACGCTGCCATTGATGTCTATCGCGCTAACTTCCAGCATCCTGTTTTCAAAAGGGATCTCTCCGACGTTTCCGTATCCGAGGAAGTTGCCGGCTTCGCTCCGGATATCATCATCGGCGGGCCTCCTTGTCAGGATTTCTCGCAGGCCGGCAAGAGATCCGAGGATGGTGGGCGCGCAATCCTCTCTGTTAGATATGCCGAGATCATCGCGAGGTGCAAGCCTCGCTTCATCGTTATGGAGAACGTCCCACGCGTTCGAACGAGCAAATCCATGGAAGCGATTCGGGCCACCCTCAAAGCGCAGGGTTATGGCTTGAGTGGGCGAGTGATGGATGCAAGCCTGTGCGGGGTCCCCCAAGCTCGCAAGAGATACTTCTTGATCGGATGCCTTGGGGCGCCCGACGGGTTCCTCGACCCATATCTTGAGAAGGGCCTTTCTGACCATCAGATGACAATTCGTGAGTATCTCGGTAACGAGCTTGGAATTGATTACTACTTCAGAATTCCGCGAAGCTACACGAGGCGGGCCATCTTCAGCATCGACGAGCCCTCGGTCACTATTCGTGGTGTGGACAGGCCGATACCGCCGAACTACAAGCTTCACCCCAACGACGCGGCGGACCTCAGTCAAGCCCGGTGCTTGACTCCAAAGGAACGCAGTAGGATCCAGACTTTCCCGGAGTCTTTCAAGTTCTTTGGGAGTAAGACGGATATCAACCAGATGGTGGGCAACGCCGTACCGGTAAACCTTGCCACCTACGTTGCACGAGCGCTACTAGAGTACAGGAGGGATGTGAGCGATGGACTGCGTTGATCTTTTCTCGGGATGCGGCGGTATGTCGCTCGGATTCCAGAATGCGGGCTTCAACATAAAGGCGGCGTTTGATAACTGGCAGGCGGCTGTCGACATCTATTCGGCAAACTTCGACCACCCGGCATTCAAATACGATCTTTACGATGCGGAAGCGGTCCCGAAAATTGAAGAGTATTCGCCGTCGATGATAATCGGTGGCCCCCCTTGCCAGGACTTCTCCATTGCGGGCGCCAGACAGCGCGGCAAAAGGGCCAATCTCACCATCCGATATGCTGAGATAGTTCGGGACGTCAGACCCGAGTGGTTCGTCATGGAGAATGTTTACAATATCGAGCGGATGGACGTCCTGCCCGAGGCGCTGGAAATATTCCGCAATGCTGGATACGGTCTCACGAGGCGCGTCCTCAACGCCAGTCTATGTGGTGTGCCTCAGATTCGCAGGCGCTTTATCCTTGTCGGTCATCTTGGTGATAAAGATGACTTTCTCGGCGAACTCTTGGATTCAAGGCTGAGCGACAAGCAGATGACCGTCAGGGATTACCTTGGCGATTCGCTCGGCACGCAATACTTCTACATGCATCCACGCAACTTCCAGCGTAGGGGCGTCTTCACGATTGACGAGCCAGCGGTAACGGTACGAGGCACCAACCGTCCGATACCGCCAGCATATAAGAGGCATCATGCCGACAAGGCTGATATTTCTGAAGGTGTGAGAGCCTTAACATACAAGGAGCGCAGCTATCTGCAAACCTTCCCCGAAGAGTTTGAGTTTGTCGGGTCCAAGACAGACATTGAGCAGGCGATTGGCAATGCCGTGCCAGTTAAGCTTGCTGAGTACGTTGCTAGATGCATAGCTGACTATGCAGCAGATTAATTGTGGTGGTTGCCATGTCCTTTGTCGATGAATGGAATTTGAGCTATCCCATTCCGAATTCTATATATAGCGAGAATACGCTATCCGTTCGCGGGAGAACAGTTGGACAAGGTGGTGCTGGACAGTACGAACTCAAAGGTTCAGGCTCTCTTGCAAACGGGGATACGCTGACTGCAGTTGACATTATCGGACACGCAATCATCTTGGAAGTAGTCGTACCCTCTACTGGGCAAGTTGTCTCCCTTGGCACGCGTTATCCCGTTGCAAAAAAAGGCGGAAAAGTACGTGTGCAAATACAAGGAGACGGGGCAAAGCGTCCAAATGTCGGCAACTTGTTTGCCGCACTGCTGTTGTTGCCAGTGACGGGCAAAGTAAACGATTCATCGCCGTTGCAAGAGGACGGTTTTGCGGAAAGGGCATTCTGGATGGATGCAGCCGAAGTAAAGCCTGTGGGCGTCTCCGAAGATGCATATATCTTGGAGCTAACGAAACTCTTCTTCGCCACTGGAAGCAGATACAAAGACGGGCAGTTTTCGGGTGCGATAGATTACGACTACAAGTCGAGAATTGACGATCTTATTGCCCTTTGCAATCGCGGATGCAAGATGAGGGCTGGTAGCCTGACCACGGCATTCAAGTATTTCGCTGACGTTTACGCAGGGAAACTTGAGTTTGATTACAGCGTGGCTGAGTTCATGCGAAACCTCATAGCGAGCCAATTGATTGCCGAAGAGGGCATCGACTACGAACAAGGCGATGACGTGCTGCCCGCAATGCATCAACTAATCGACCTTGCTGCAAAGAATTCATCGAAAGCATCAAGCAGAGAGAAGAGGACTTTTCAGCTAAACAACCTTCCAGCTGAATTTAAAACCGACTTCTCCAGGCGCTACATCACGTCACTACTGGCAAAGCCCTTTGTCATCCTTGCTGGCAACAGCGGAACAGGCAAGACGCGGATTTCCAAGCGTTTTGCAAAGTACCTTGAGGTCTTGGATGAAGACGGGGAGCCAAACTGGTTGCTCGTCCCGGTCGGTGCCGACTGGACCGACAACACCAAGGTGCTGGGCTTCTTCAACCCGATTGCAGACGGCGGCAAAGGCGCGTACGAAGAGACCGGCATACTGAGACTCATCGAACGGGCCAACGCTAACCCCGAGGTTCCGTATTTCCTCATCCTCGACGAGATGAACCTGAGCCATGTCGAGCGGTATTTCTCAGACTTCCTCAGCCACATGGAGACCATCGGCGAGGATAACCTCATCGTGCTTGATGGGTACGGCGATGGCGGTGCTGACAGGCTGCCCTATCCGCAGAACCTGTTCGTTGTCGGCACCGTGAACATCGATGAGACCACTTACATGTTTAGCCCCAAGGTGCTCGACAGGGCAAACGTCATAGAGTTCAAGCCGTCGAAGGCCGAAGTCCTCGCAGGGTTCAAAGCCATCGAGGATGCGCCGGACGTTGCCGTCGCAGCTTCCGGCGTCCCCCAGGCTTTTCTGCGTCTCGCCAAGGACATATGGGAGGGAGCCAATTACATCAGCGAAGATGATGCTAACGCCATCTTCGAGAAGTTCGGCAAGCTGTATGAAGAGCTGGAGAAATGCGGCTATGAGTTTGCCTTCCGCACCGTGCGCGAAGTGCGAATGTACGTTAATGCCGCGCACGAGCTTGACGGCGAGAACTACGAACTCGAGCGTTCTGTCGATGAGCAGATTGTCCAGAAGGTGCTGCCGAAGCTCCATGGTAACAAGCGTGAGATCGGCAATCTGCTTAAAAGCCTGAAAGACATATGCGATGGCGAGCTGAGCTCCGTTAAGATAAGCCAGATGGCAGCGAAACTCGATAACGTGCAGTATGCGAGCTTCATCTAGCCTATGGACGGCAGCATCGGCGCAATCCGCTTTGCAGCGGATGGAAGAACAATAGCCAGGCTCTACCAGAGCGGTGCGCATGACCGAGTCGATTGGGACGAGGAACAGCAGACCGGGCTAGCCGGGCTGACGTGTTTCGGTCTCAAGCCGGAAGCATCCCAGAATGGCGCTGGTTCAACACCAGCCTTCGCCGTCAAGGACGGTCTTGACGGGAGTCCCACGCTTCGAATCAACGAAACCACATGTTATGTGCTCGAATACGAGCGGACCCCTGATGGTGGCCTGCATCCTCGCGCCTCGTTCCAAAACGAAGGCAAGAATATCAGGTGCGACAGAAACGGCAATAGTGTCACCTTCCAGTTCGTGAACTATCTCGGGCGTTCGAGGATTCGATTCGGCGAGGAAGCTGATGCGCCGATGCTACAGTTCGAAGTCGTCCCGCTCAAGATTGGCTATGAAGACGATTACATCGAGCTCACCGAGGAGCTTGCCGCAAGGTGCGCTGCGCTGCTCCTTGACTACTCGGGCTCCACGTCGAACGTTTACAAGCAAGCCGACGAGAATCGCGAGACGCTGCTTGAGCAGTTCGTCTTCCTGCGGCAGTTCTGCTACGAACCGAACCTCCAAGCCCTCTTCGAGGCGATAAAGAGGAACCCTGATAGGACGCTGGATCACGAGGACGAGCTGCGGTCGGTTGGGGCTGGCATGCCGTCCCGGAGGTTTTATACGAACCCCTTCTCGAACAGCCGGATGTGGACGCGCTTGAACTGCGGCGGCGATGCGGGAGGCGTCTACCTCCCCCAGATGGTCAGCGTCACGCGCAAGTACGACCTGCTCGACACGCCCGCCAATCGGTTTGTGAAATTTGCCCTGCATGAGATTGACCGGATCTGCACCTCTCTGATGACTGTCCTGGATGCCGAGAAGGGCGATACTCGGCAGACGGAGTGTTATCGCGAAGCCGCCGCGCTGCACGCCATGCTGGATACGATACTCAGCGACGCCTTCTTCGACGATGTCGGCACCCTGCAGATGATGCCTCAGAACAACCAGGTGTTGCAGAAGCGCGAGGGATACTCGCAGATCTTCTTCGCATATTCCATGCTCGATATGGCGCTGCAGCTCGACTGGAAGGGCAAGGATGACATCTACGAGGGCGAATCGAAGAATGTGGCCCTCCTCTACGAGTACTGGATCTTCTTTGAGCTGTACGACATCGTAAGGGGGATCGAGGGGTGCGAGCCGATAAGCACCGATGACCACCCATTTATCGGGACGAATCCCGACGGTGGGCTGTCAATATCCCTCAAGCAGGGCGTACGCTCCTGCCAGTCATTCCAGATTGCGCAGTGCGGCGCGAAGGTAAACCTCTACTACAACCGCACCTTCTCGCCCCGTGACTTTCATGCCACTCGTTACGAGGGTTCGTACTCGAGACCGTTCAGACCCGACTACACGCTCGCGATATTCCCGGATGCTTATACAAACGAGCGAGCCGCAGTGCAAGATGGAGCTGTTGCATTCGTCCACTTCGACGCCAAGTACCGCATCACCGACTTGACGGGGCTTGTCGGCAAGGATGTGGGCACCGAGGAGGCAGAGCGCGAGGAACTTAACGAGGAGAAGGCGGCCTCCACCACGAACACCTACAAGCGCGGTGACCTGCTGAAGATGCACACGTACAACGACGCGATACGGCGC
The DNA here is from genome assembly GCA_036426035.1 of Collinsella sp. Taxonomy (GTDB): domain Bacteria; phylum Actinomycetota; class Coriobacteriia; order Coriobacteriales; family Coriobacteriaceae; genus Collinsella. The sequence goes on along the minus strand of JAXJPE010000045.1, from coordinate 34,682 downwards.
ACGGTTGGCAGCTACGTGCTTTATCCGGGGTCGGGCGAAACGGGCGAGAAGGGCCAATTCCGGCTCTTCGAGGAGATTTTGCCGGGTGTCGGCGCTTTCGCCATGAAGCCGAGCATCAGCAGGACGGCAGAGAATGCGTTGCGCGATTTCATAGAGAAGGTCATCGGCGAGAACACGGCAAGCAATACGCGGCTGAACCGGCTGAGCTACTTCACCGAAATGGTTGTGGCTGAGCCTCCAAGCGCGGGCAAGACGGATAGCGACTCCTACGGGCATGGTGGCGAATCGTTCGTGATTGGCTACATTCGAGGGGACTCTCCCGATGACTACTATCACTTTCTCGAAAGCAGCGGCAGGCTCCGCAAGGGCGGGCGCTTTCTCTTCTACTTCTATGCCATTAAGGACGGGCATGTCTACTCGCACCATAAGGATCTCTTCCGCACGTCGTGGTTCCGCTTCTATCGGAACGCCATAAGCCAGACGAACACCTACGAGATCGAGCCTGTGGCGTGTCGCATAACCTCGAATGAGCTGGTTTCGAGGGACGAGCTGGCCGACCGCCTGGCCGACCTTGGCTACGTGCGGGATCGTGGGAATCAGGGTGCCGACTTCTACTATGTCCTGTCCGTGCGGGTGGAAGATGACGCGGCAGAACCCTTAAGCCTGGGGCGCAGGGCGGTGGATGAACAGAACGGCAACGATGCGTTCAGCCCCCACTCGCCAAAGATTGTTGGGTGATCATCTGGTCATTTTCAGAGTAGCGGTAACACCTACGGGCGCGCGAGGGGCAACGCATGAGGCCAATCGTCTACAACGGGGTTGACCTGTCGGGCGTGTGCTCTGCCGAGGTCATCGAGAAAGTTGCCCTGCCCGTGGAGGCGGAGACCCTGGCGGTGCCGAGGCGTGCCGGCGCACTGCTGGTGGCGGGGCGGCTGTCCCCCAGGCTAGTGCGGGCGCGGCTGTTCATGGACACCCGCCCGCGCCTTCAGGACGATGTTCGGCGACAGGGACGACGCAGCGGCGCTGCCACGTCGCGCAGGTAGCGGAGGAGGGTTGCTCCCAATGGCCCGCGGCGTCCGCGCCCCGGTGCCACCCCGTGACCGGCGGCTTCGCTCGAAGCCGCTACATCAGGCTCGTTCCCGCTTTTCCGGGTCATATCCCTTCGTATACACGGTAAAGCTAAGGCTATCTATCGTGCCGGTGCTGTAGACGCATGCGTCGGGCGCGCTCCGTGTGCCTTGGGCGGTCGGGTCGGTCGAGACACAATCGTCCCTATCTATTCCAAGCAATGGAATGGGCTTTGCCACCTGGTCGGCGCTATTAATTTGCGCAATGATCTCCAACAACTCGTATAACTTGATAAGCCATGAGCTGTATGGGTGCTCGCCGGGTCCCTTGTGCTTCAGCGTGCACTTTGATTGCGGGCTTTCGGCGAGCTGGCTCAAGCGTTCAAAAAGCGCCGGGTACTCGGCTTCGGGAAACTCGACTTGTACATACTGTATGCCATTGAGGATGAATCCGTACCACAGTACGGGGTATGGAAAACCGTTCCTATCTGGTCGCCTGATTTTTGTCCTGCAATTGGGCTGGTTGACGATAGACAGCAATGCCGCATAGAGCTCGTCGGAAATTAGGTCGCTCGCTTGGTATGTTGGGCCAAGACCATCGAGAACAAAATTGCCAAGGCTGTCAAAATAGTGGGCACAATCCGTTAAACCCTTTTCGTATGCCGTGTCGGCTTTTCTCCGTATATTGAGTGCGACGTCGCGGGGTGATTTGCGACCAAGATGTTTTTTGGCGTTGTGCCGCGGGTTGCAATAGAGCTTGGTCGCCGCGTTATATCGATCGCAGTACTTGCTGTTAGGGCCGGTCGGAAAAAAGAGCGAACCACAGGTTTGGCATGTTATCGGCATAATGCCGCACAGCAGCAGCTCGTGGAGGATGCGGGCATAAAGGCTTGCAAAGGAACATTCCTCTTCGGTGAAGTAAAGCTCTCCTGTCTTTGCAATAACAGCTTGAAGCCTTACGAGCCTATTGAGGTTTTCCTGGTCGTTAAGCTCTGCATACGTATGGAAGTCTCCATTTGCGTAGATTTGGTTCTCGCGCATAGCCTCGAGATAGTTCTTGCGAAACGCCTGCATAAAGGGGGCGCTATTCATGCGTTTTATATCGCTCAAATGTTCTTCGAGCTTTTGAGCCGTTTCGTTTCCGGGCAAGTGCTTTTTGGCTGCGTATGCAAAAGCGTCGCCAAAGCGGATGATTGCCGGCAGCTGATTATCGAATAATCGAAATTGTCGCGGGTCGCTTGTTTTGATGGCGGCTGGGAAAAACTCTTCGTTTTGCGCGAGCAGGCTAGGTGCCTCGGTGTTTTTAAGCAGCGGGGCAAGCTCCAGACATTCCTGATAAAAAACAATGAGAAGCGCTCGAAAGAGATCGGTATTGGTGCAAACGCAAGCTGTTTCTATCTGCGAGTTGACCTTTGGATAGTTGTCTCTTGGATTGTCGCGTTTATACGGCACCGGTTCTGTTAGCCCGGTCTTGCCGTTGGTAGTTGTAATGTCCATGTCGTTCGACACGAGCTTGAGATAGGAGCTGAAGAGGGACGCCATTTCTTGCTTATTGAGTTGGGCCGATGTCGTGATCACCGCGCGGTACAGGCGGTTGATTTCGTTGCACTCAATAGCGTTGTTGTTCATCCAGCAGCTGTAATAGCGATAGTCGGGAATCGCTGTGATGTTCATGACACACTGCCTGCAGACATTTTCAAGGAGATACCTGGCCATGCCAGATATCTCTCCGTGTGCATGGCGCGTAATGGCTTTATCGAATATCGGAGCAAAGAAATCGAGGTCGCGTTCCTTTTGTTTTTGAAGGTTGACTTCGATTTCGGCTTCGTTCAATTCTGCTTGCGCGGACTCTTGGTCGGAATCGTCTGGATCGAGCCAGTCGTCATGGTCTGGTTCGGCTGCGTAGTCCATCGAAGCGTGTTGCGCATCGTGGGGAGCAGGGGGCTGACGAATGGCGTTCTGCAAATCGATGTAAAAGCGCAATTTTGCTCGCTCACGAAAGTGGCCCCCAATCTCGTTGAAAAGCGAGCTTAAGTCGACGCGTAATAGGTCGTTGGCTACGGAGACGAGATTCCATGCGCTTGCATTGCCGGTTGCGTTTCCGTCATCGGCGCAATCAATCTCTGGCGTTCTGTTAAGAAGAAGCATGCGGGGATTGACGGGAGAGCGAAGAAAGCCAGCCTCGAAACCCCAGCTAAACGGCTCTTGTTCGGAATCAAGCATTAATGCTCCAAACAGCCAAAATTTGAAACCCGATAAAAGTCATATTACGCGGCTGTTTGCGGCTGTTCAATGGAATCAAGCGAAAAGGCTTAAAACCAGGGAGGCCGTTATGTCCGATTGCATCAAGCTCAACAAAGGAAACATCGATGTATGCGAGCGCGAGGTTATCGTTCTTCGCGAGATCATCGCTGCCGCCATGGGTCGTTTGCACCAGATGCGCAAGCAGTGCGAGCGCGGCTATGTGTCTTCGGAGGATTTCGAGAATGCGTTGGATGCGTACGGAGTAATCAGTGAGCGAGTCGATGAGCTTGACCAGCTTGGTTTCGAGTTCAGATGGTCGTCAGTCCCCGATGCCGGAATCGATGAGAACGACGGGCTCGAATGGATCGAGGACGACAACCCTCCGCGTGAGCGCGGTTTTGATATTGCTTGTTAATGTGACCGAACGGTTGATTGGAGACAAAATGTATCCGTACTACGAATGTGACAACTATCCCATGAGCATTACAGATGATGACGGCCCGTTTCTGATCATGGAGGCGAGGCTGTCTGGCGACGACGAGCTCAATGATGATTTTAGGAAAGGCGCCAGTTATAGATGCTCGTGTGCGACTGTTTCTGCGGCGATTGATCTTTGCAGGTCGATGACGGACGGCGATGCCGATCCTTGGTATGAAAGTTGGGAGAAGGCGGTTGAGCGTTATCCGCTCGAGAAATGCGAGGATGCGACAACGCTGTATTGGATCGAGCCGACCGATCCGCACAAGGCGCTGTGCGCCCTCCAACCCCATTGCGATCTTGAGCCATACGTGGCTGAGGCAATTGGCGCAGTTGACACGTATCTACTGGAGTGCGCGGACTATCCCTTTACGGTCGATCATTTAGATCTAAAGGACGTTGACGTCCTGCTCAGCGCTGCTTGGGGATTGGCTCGAGTCCTCGAAGAAACTTGGGGCACTTGCGACCCTGATGATGTTTTGGAAAAGATCGAGGATGCTACGTACAGTGCGTATATAACGGTTAAGGACCTGATCGCGGGCGAAGAGGCGGCCAAAGCCAGCGCAAAGTCCGATGACAATCTTTAGCCACCGCACTGAACGGCGCGACCGATCGGAAGGCTGCCGGGAAAAGCTTTAGCAAGCGCCCCGACCAGGTTCAGGAGTCTGCCGCCGATGCATCCCTGATGCGTGTCGCCCTTGCAGTGATCGATGCCAAAGAGCGCGAGGCGTTGGAGTGCGATCTTAAGAAACTGCTCGCTTCGTGCGAGTAGTCGCTGACTGCTCCTCTTTCCTTTCTTTCTTCTCTCAAGCGGCATGGACGCCGCCGCCTTGACCGCCCAGCGCGAGTTTTGTCCGCACGGGATGGTATCAAACACGTGTAACAACTAAATCGGAGGTTTGACCATGGCTATGTGGGATCTCAACTGCCAATCGAATCCGTCGTCTGCGGACGACAAGGAGCTCGCTCCCTATCTTGCACGTCAAAAGGCGATGCGCGAGTTTTTTGAGCGTGCGCTGTTTGCCCCCAAGGATCAGGGCAACAATGGCCTGTACTTTTTGGGCGCCACGACGGGCTCGGGTAAAAACTATACGGCCGAGCAGGTCACAGCCGACCTCATCGCCGGTGGCTGGGACGATTCGGGCTGTTTTAACAAGTGCCCGGGCCGTCGTTACCTGGTGTTTGTGGTGCCGGGTAAGGACAACCGCGACAACTACGTTGCGAGCGTGCGCAAATTGCTGGTTGAACAGGGCATGGATGGCGATGCCGCGCAGCGCATGGTGTTCGATCTTCCGCGTGCGGGCGATAACATCCTGCATTGGATTGAGACTACGCGCGGTAAGGGCGCCGTGGGCGTGCGCGACATTCCGTGTCCCATCGAGGCGGACGACGAGAGCTCTCATCGCATCATTAAGCGAGCGTGGGGCAACGCGATGGAGATCGCCGATGACCTTTTGGGCATCCTTGACACTCGAAATCGTCTGGGAGGTGTTGCAGACCGTTTGACCCCCGCCCTTCGCGACAAGCTATCGTCGGCGGATGCGAGCTTGCGTTGGGCTGTGAGCCACGAGCTCAAAAACATCACGCGCGGCATGGAGGTGATCCCCCAGATTTGGCCGTCTGCCCTGCTCAATGACGAGAGCATACCGCATGTGATTGCCCTGACGCCGCAAAAGCTCATCAATAGGATCGATACAGTGACCGGTGCAGGCGTTGTGCTCTTTAACGCAATGGCTGCCGAGAAGGGCCTGTTTATCTTTGATGAAATCGACCACATGAAGGCCGACATACTGTCGACGCTGACAGACGATCCCGTGACGTTTCAACCGGACGAAGTATTGCGTATCCTCGATCGTCATTTTAACGGCGGTGTGGTGGACCCCTTGCTACTGGGGAATCGAGATCAATGGATGGCGGTCTATACGCACGCTTCCACGTCGGGCGATCACAAAGGGTCAAACGCCGAGAGGAACAGGGTTTCGCGGGCGAGCGTAGAGGAAGATGCCGAAGAAATCGCCAAGGATGCCAAGAAAATTCAAAAGGCACTCGCCTCTTGTATTAAGGACATGAAACTGCGTCCGCCTTTTGCGCTGTCTGACGAGGCGAAAGAAGAGCAGCTCTCCGGTCGACATCTGTTTGGCAGCGACGATATTTCGGTGGGCGACAACTCGGCGAATCCGTTGCGCTTCAAACTCAATGAGGGCGGTACTCGCAATATGATTATCACTCGCGGAGGGAGTGGGCAGCAAACCGTCAGCAAGGCGGTGCGTCGTGCACGCGGTCTGGTCAGGATGGTGGTGGGTCATCTCGCCCGTTGCGCCACGCTTATGGACAAGCTGTACTACGGCAGCATTTCGTACAAGGACGACCTTTCGCGCAAGAACATCATCGATGCCCTGGGCATTAGGAACAACCAGACCAGCGAGAAGTATTTTTGGGATTCGTTGATGCTGGCGCTGTTCTTTAAAGATCGTAAGAATGACGAGATCGATGCCGCCGACGACTCGATGTATGCGCGTGGTGTCGATTATCTAGTGATGGAAACCACCATCGAGCACATGTTTACCACGTACCTAACCAGCCACGGCATTGAGCGCATGCCCGAGGCCTACCTTGCCTCCATTGCCGCCAAAGCGCCTTGCGTGTGCATGAGCGCAACATGGAGTGCGCCGACCGTCAAAAACTTCAACCTCGATTACCTTGACGAGGTTCATGGCGTGGTTCGCAAGGACGCTTGGATTGGCGAGCTCAACCAGGAAATCGTGCGACAGACTAAGCTGTTTAACAAACAGGCTGCGAAGGAGTACGACGTCGATATTGCCTGGGTGGATGAGTCCAAGGAAATTGCCGGCATGGTCGCGCTGGCAGGCGGCGCCTTTGGCGGCATCATTGTGTCGCCCGACGAGGTGTACGAGCGCGCGATGCGGTTCTTTGACGGGATTGGCGTGAGTGAGGGACTTGCGGTGCGCTTGCGCTTAAAGATTGCTGACAGGGTGGGCGTGAGCGACGCCAAGAGCATCGAGTTTGAGCTGAAGCGCCTGAGCAAGACGCTTGTTGCCGTGAGTACTTGGGCCCGTGGTGTGGCGCGTAACGAGCAACGGGCGGGAGCCGTTTTTACCACGCGCCACATGGGAAACCATGGCGAATTCAATAGTCTGGCGCTGGATCTTGCGCGCGAGATTGTCGCGGAGCTGGTGATTAGAAACATCAAGTGCCCCGAGATGTCGTACGAGAAATCGCTTGAGGCCGCCAAGGACATGGTGCCGTGCTTTAACGCTGCGGAATGGGATGCAGGTTGGCGTGGCGCTCAAAAACGTCTCGAGCTGGGCCAGCCGACCCTGATGTTTATCAATCTTTCGGCCGGTGGCTTTTCCAAGAATCTCAAATACAAGGTGCCGGAGAATCTGTGCGACATGGTTCATCAGGTCGATTGCGGCTTTGAAAATGCCGACCGTCGCCCCAAGATGGATCTTGATTTCTTATATATCGAGTCGCCCACAAGTCGTTTGACCTGGGGAGTGGAGATCAACTCAAATAAGTTTGTCCAGCAGGCGCTACTTGGCGTGGTGGAGCAGGAGGAACTGGTAGCGCGCGGCGAGGTTCCGTTTACTCAAAAGCGCCGGAACGTACGGATGCTTCTATCTGGCGTTAATAAGAGCCTGCCGGTGCGCGACACCCTCTCTTATCAGGTCGAAGGCGCTCGCATTGTGGCACAGGCTGTGGGTCGCCTGATGCGCACGAGTGTAAAGATGCCTTGCGTGCAGGTGCTGCTCGACCGCGAGATTGCGAACGATTGCAACTTTTCGTTCTTGCATGATTTGCCGATGGGCTACGAGCTTGAGCAGGTGGTTGGTGCCTGCGCCGCTGCCAACAACCATATAACGGACAACAAGGAACACGCTGCCGTTAAGCAGCAGAACCTTGCCGCCTTTAGGAACAACCTTGCCAAGCAAAAGCACGAAAAGCTGGCGTGGAAAGTTACCTCGCTAAACGCCGGGGACGAAGATCTCACTGCTTTTGATGGCGAGCGCGACTTTTACCTGCATCATTTTTGCCTGCCGTGGGAAGATCTCGCGCAATACCCAGAGCGCCGGAGTACCGCGCTGCGCATGTCGCATGCTGCAAATGGCTATGCCTATGCAGAAGGCGGGGCATGCAAGGTGCCGCACTTTGAATTCCCTAGCTACGATGGTGAGCCCGTCGAGCAGATTGCTGCTCGTCTGGAGGATCGTTGCCACTGCAAGGAGGGCTTAAAGGGCGCGACGGTTCGCCAGGTGAGCCAGGCGGCGGCGCGCGTACCCGAGCTGCTGTCAATTCGCGAAGTGCGTGAGCGTTGGTCGAGCGACGGGGTGCCCACAACGCTGCAGCCGGCGGCGACGGCGCACATGACGCCCTATATGTTCCAGGCGGTCTACCTGGGTGAGCTGGGAGAATCTGCCGGAAGGGCAATCTTTGAGGCATATTACGACGGCCGCTATTCGCTTACGCGTGGCGATGCGGCACACGCCGAGACAGGTGGCGACTTTGAGGTGCTCGATGCTGCTGGCAACACGACCGGGGTATGGATCGATTTTAAGCACTATCGCATCGGTGCCTATATCGCTTATGTTCGCGACGGTCGCGAGGCGTCGGATGCCGAGCGCTTTAGGGCGAAGGCTCAAAAGGTTGGGGCGAAACGCCTGCTAATCGTCAACGTTTTGGCTGATGAGGCAGCGCTTGAGTGCGTGCCCAAGGCACTCGATGCTGAGGGGACTGTGTTCTCCGTTCCTTATATGGCCGCCGACGGTGCAATCAATTTGGAGATGATGGAGGCGATCGGCCGTGCAATCGAAGCATAACCAGCCGTGCGGTTTGGGAGACATCGCCGTATCAGAGCTCGTGTTGCAGCTCGATGCCGCTGCTGCCGAGGAGCGCTACTCGGTCTTTTGGTGCAACGTCGGCGATGCGGGCAAGCATGCCGTGGCGAACTTTATGGCCGATGTGTGCCAGACGGGCAAGGTCGTCGCGCTCACGCAGCTTGCAGACAACCGCGTCTTTCTGATGGTCAAAGCGGGCGTGCAGACGGGCGACCTTAATGCCTCGCTTTATCAGGAGCAGATAGTTCCGATTAAAACTAATTGGAACGAGTTGGACGATTACGTTGCGCTCCGCTTGCTGTTCAACTCCTGCTCTCAGTTTGAGGGGATTGAGGACGAAGTTCCCAATGACACCGGGCACCTGTATGTCATTAGCGCCAAGGGTGCCCGCCGCGATGCTGTCGAAAGCGACGGAAGGGGACCTGCCAAGATCGAAACGGTTGAAATCGTTATCGATGAGGATTGCACCTTTGATCTTAAGATTCGGACGTTTACCAAGCGCCGTGTGCTTATTGGCAGGGCGCAAGGTGACGAGAAAGAGCTCGAAAAGATTAAGAGCCAAGTGGGCTACAGGCTATCGCCCGTGGCGACGATGGTGCTTGCCCACGAACAAAAAGACGAGTACATCCTGCGCCGAGCCAAGGGCGACAAGCCGTCCAAGCGCCGTGATCTGACGTTCTCGGCCCAGGCGGACAAGGTCGCCTATACCAAGAAGGGCATTTTGTATCGAGAGCTGCAGATTCTCGAACGCCGTTACAGCGACTTCGCCCGGGTGACGCTCATGGAATACCCGCGTAAGAGTTTCTACGAGGTGCTCAAGGGTGATGAGTACGCGCGCGTGGTTGCGGAGCGCATGGCGGGGCAGCGAATCGTGGTGTCGTTTGCGCGCAATGGGCTTGCCGAAGTGGCGCGCCAGCTGGCCGATCGACTTAACGATTCCTCGTGGGGCGTTCGCGCAACGTATGGCGGAAGGGCCGTGGATTCGCGGGCGCTGAACCTTGTCGTTGTGCCCAATGAGGTTGCTGAGGACGACGGCTATGCCTTACATGCTGGCGTGGTGGAACAGCACGTGACACCGGATGTGTGCGAGCCACTGTTTAAGGTGGCGCCAAAGCAAAAGGATCGCAATGCGCAAGAGGCGATCCTGGGCGCCATGCTCAAAGAACTGCTGGTAAAGCAGGATGTTGTCGACGAGCGGGTGACGGCGTTTGATCTTGATGCTTTGGATATTGAGTCGGTGACGGTGTGTGGCTTGGTCGATGTGCCGCATAAAACAAAGGACAAGATTGAGCTGGATTCGCGTATCGCTACGTTGGCGATTGGCGCGGATGGGGGCATGCGCTATGCCTCACATTCGGCAGAGGATGGTCCCGAGTACGAGATGGAGCTCGATCTGCTGACCGCGGACGGCAAACTCGATAAGGGCGCCTATGTCTTTGACGTGCATGCGGACGGGCAGTCTATGCTTGCGCGCGTGCGGGATACGGGACTGACGACGTTTTCCAATAACTTTATGGCCCTGGTGGGTGAGCATCAGCTCACAGGCAAAGCAGGGCGTAAGAAAGAGATTTTCGAGAGCTACAACTCGCCTTATTACGGCATTGGAACGTTCGAGCGTGCGGGCAAGACTTGCTATTTTGTGGGCGTCAACAACGGCACCCAGGAGGATATGGCGACTGCGATTCACGTGCGTTCGATTGAGGTACTCGACGGCGATGATTTGTCTGAGTTGTTGGTTCAGCTGGCCAACATAGGCCTTTCGCGCTATAAGGCTCCGTCCGTGTGGCCGATTCCGGTCAAGTATCTCAACGAGTGCGCTGCGCGTGAGGGCGCGGTAGAGGATGGCGGTGGCGACAAGTGATGGTGTTGCGCAATTATCGCTCCTAGAACTTTTTGAAATTACGCTTGCATTGTAAAAGGGGAGAACATATACTGCAGCCATAGCACATCAGATGGGGTCTCAAAAAGAGACCAAGCAAACGAGTTTTCAGTTTATGTTGAGAGGTACTTGAGCATGACCAGCAGAATTTTCCCCCTTTACAACGACAATACCGACCATATCGATCTCAATACCATCTACGGTTGCAGTATTGGTTCTAAGGCCGAGAACTACATGTTCGCTCAAGATGATCTAGAGCTTAGCTCCGAAGATTATGAGTACCTGAATGATATTGAGCGCGAGCGGGAGTATGAGCTCGGCATCCGCTGATGGATGTGGGCTTGTCTCCAACTCCTCCGATTTAATTACCCCGTTATCACCTCTTTTTAGCGGGGCATATTGGATCGATTATGTGTCAAACATCAGCTCATCGTGGGAAGGAATCGGCAATGAGCAAGAACGTGAACAAGAACATCAATGGCGGCGCTGCGGGTAAGGCGAAGGCCGCCGGGCGTATGGGACAGTTGCTGCGGCAACGATCGCCATGACGGGCGGGTCGCTGCTGTCTCCGCTGACTGCGGTGGCGCAGGGTGCGAACGGTGCCGACGCTACTGCGAAGCCGGCTGCGGTGCTGTCTCCGTTGACGAGCGCGGCTGCTGCTAGCGCTGGCGCGGGCACGGTGTCAGCGGTGCAGAAGGTCGCCAACCTGCAGGCTGCGGTCGATGCGGCTCGCGCTAAGGCCGCTGCTGCCAAGGCCGATTTGGATGCGGCCGCCGCTCCTTACGACGCCGCCGCTGCCAACCAGCAGCAGGCTCAGAGCGCCTACGATGCGGCCCGTGGCACAAGCGACGCTGCCGCTTCTGCAGCTTCGGCCGAGCTGGAGCAGCAGATGGGTGCCGCGCAGGACAAGGCCGATGCGGACGTGAAGGCGCTCGAGGACGCTCAAGCTGCACTCGATGCCGCAAAGAGGGATCTGACGGACAAGGGTGAAGCCCTGACCGCTGCCCAGAAGACCGCCGACGATGCCCAGGCTGCGCTCAAGTCCGCGCAGGCCGCTGCTGCCGATGCCACGCCCGAGGCTGTTGCCGCGGCTCAGGCCGCTGCCGAGCAGGCCGCGAGCGAGCTGGAGCAGGCAAAGCAGCAGGCCGCCGACGCGCAGGTCAGGCTTTCGAATGCCCAGGCTGGCGTTGATGCCGCCGCGGCCAAACAGCAGGACGCGCAAGGCAAGCTTTCGGCAGCTCAGCAGGCAAAGGATGCGGCCGATAAGGATGTGAATGCCGCTCAGGCGAGCTATGACGCCGCCAAGGCCGATCTCGACCGTGCCGAGCAGGGTGCCGCGGGCCCGGAGTACGAGGCTGCCAAGGCCAAGGTGGACGCCGCCGCTGCCGCGCTGGACGCCGCCAAGTCGGTCCAGGCGCAGCGCGAGGGCGAACTCGCTGCTGCCTCGCAGGAAGTGACCACTGCCGAGGGTGAGGTGCAGGCTGCTCAGCAGGCGCTCGCCGTCCAGCAGCAGGCTGCGGCTGACGCGCAGTCCAAGTTGGACGCTGCCACGGCTGCTGCGACCGCGGCAGACGCCGCCGTCGATCAGGCTAAGGCCGAGCATGCCAATGCGCTTGCGGCGCTGGCCGACGCTCAGGCCAAGCTCTCGGCCGCTAAGGACGAGAAGAACGCTGCCGACAAGGCGCTCGACCAGGCAAAGGCTCAAAAGCAGCAGGCCGATCAGGCTGTAGCTCAAGCGCAGGCCAAGCTCGACGCCGCTCAGGCTACGGCGAACGCCTCGGCGGAAAACTACCGCCAGGGCGCCATTGCGTTCTTTAAGAGCGTGGGTGCCGACGATGCGGCGGACCTGATTCTCAACTGCAAATATGCCAGCCTCACCAAGGTGGGCGAGGAGGTTGACGCGACGAGTCTGACCAACATGAAGCAAGCGATTGTGTGGCTCAAGGCGTGCAACAAGTATCGTGCGAGCGTTGGCCTGGGTGAGCTCAAGGTGACGTATGCCATGATGGCGACCGCGATTGCCGATGCGAATTTCTCCGATACCAAGACTGCGCACGCCATGCAGTTCAACGTGGGCGAAAACGTGGCGTGGAACTACGGAAGCGACCCGTTCATCCAGTGGGTCGATCAGGAGAAGGCCGTCTTTGACCGCGCTGCGGCTACGCTGGGAGCGACGGGCCTTACGGGAAAGGCTGCTTTTGATTTCTACGAGCAGCATGGCGACGAAATCGATCGCTACGTGGCTGCGCATGGCGGGAGCGTGCATACAGTCGGTCACTACATGAATGTGATCGATCCCGATTACACCGTAACGGGTATGGGGGTTTGCACGCGCGGGACGATGAACCGTTGGCTTACGCAGGCGCAGACGTTCTCTATGTCTGGAGGATGGTACACGAATGCCGCCAATCCGATGACGGTTGCCGAATACGAGGCTGCGCTTAATGCGTGGTGTGACTCGTTGGCAAATCCTGGGCAGGGCGTGGACGCGGCTCGTCAGGAGCTTTCTGCCGCTTAGGGCGCGGCTGCGCAGGCTGGCGGCAAGGTGAGCGCCGCGTCGCAGGCCGCCGCTGCAAGGCAGGCTCAAGTCGATGCTGCTGCCGCCGATGTTGACGCTGCTGCCGCTGGGGCCTCGGATGCCCAGGCTGCCGTGGGGGAGAAGCAGGCCGCGGCTGAGGCCGCTGCGCGTGCCGTGGCTGATGCCCGCGCCGACGTGGACGCTGCCAGCGCTGCGGTTACCGCGGCGCAGAGTGTCGTGACTGCCAAGTCTGATGAACTCGATGTCGCCAAGGGCAAGGCTGCCGCTGCCCGGCGTGCGCTGGATGCCGCTCGCGCCGGCGTTGGCGACAAGGAGAGCGCGCTTGCTGCCGCCCAGGACGAGCTGGCTGCGTACTCTGCCGACGTTGCCGCTGCTCAGCGTGCATTTGATGCGGCCTCGGCGGTGCTCGAGGGGGCGCGTGCCGTTCAGGCTGACGCGCAGGCTGCAGTGAATGCCGCGCAGGGTGCGGCAGGCCAGGCAGATGCCGACGTCGCTGCTGCCCAGGCCGAGCTTGTTGCCGCCCAGGCTGCTGCGAGCGGTGCCGGCACGGCTGTGACCGCGGCTCAGGCCGCATCCGTCGCGGCTGCTGCTCGTGCGGCTCAGCTACATGATGCCGCCGCGGCGCTTGCTCAGGCGACGGAGGACAAGGCCGCTGCCGATGCTGCTGTTGAGGCAGCGGCTTCGGCGAAGACCGATGCCGAGTCTGGCGTGACTGCGGCGGACGACGCCGTAACGGATGCGACCGCTGATCGCGATGCTTCTGCCGCCGCGGTTGCCCGCCTGCGCAGGATCAACCTTGCCGACGCCATCGCTAGCGGCCGTGCCAACGATGCGGATGAGGCGCTCAACGCTAAGATCGCTGCAGCCCACGATGCCGCCGAGCGCGCCGCAGCTGCCAAGATTGAGCTCGACGCTGCCGTTGCTGCGACGGATGCTGTGGCACCTGCCTACTTGGAGGCGCTTGCCAACTATACCGCCGCCAAGGCCGAGCTCGACCAGGCTATTGTCGAGCTCAACGCCGAGATCGCTCGCCAAGAGGCCGCCGAGCGCGGGAATGGCGAGCAGACTCAGCCTGCGACGCAGGTGGCGTACCAGGCCAAGCACATGACCTCGGCGTCCGAGGCCACCACGCAGCAGACGACGATGCCCGCCACGGGCGACGTGTCCAACCTGCTGGGCGAGACGTTCGTAATTGGAGGCACGGTCCTGGTTGCCGCCGGCGTCTTCCTGTCCGACAAGCGCCGCCAGCTGATCCGTTAGGGACGGAGGAAAGCGGATCATTTTCGGCGCGCGCCGCAAGGGCATGGGTCCTGCGGCGCGCGCCGCTTTTATCTTCAAGATTAATTAAGGAGGGACATATGCAAATTAGAGGAGAGGCCGCGATTGCCTGTGGGTTCATGGCGGGCTTGGCAACGGGGCTGCTGTTCGATGGATGTTTCGACAGCTACATCAATCGATTCTGCGATTCTGATTTTCCGAGAGGCTGGCCTCGGAAAACGGCACCGGCTCGTCAAAAGGCGGATGCGCCCATCAAGTCCCGCAGCGTGGCTGCTTCAAAAACCAAGGTGATCGTCATCAAGAACGGCAAGATTTATCACCGTTCTGGGGGATGCAAAAACCTTCCTCAAAATGCCATTAGAACAAGCGTGCCACTGGCGACCGCGCTCAAACGAGGAAAGACCCCCTGTTCAGTATGTTGCCCGCCAGCGGCTTAGACGATTCTTCGGGGGTGTTCTGCAAGGACATGGGTCCCTGCGGATACATGGGTTTAAAAACGTGTCCGCACGGCATGGGACACTTACCCTGCCGCCCTGCTCTGTCGCGGCGGCATGTACCCAAACAACGATCCTCTAAGGAGTTCGATACCAATGAGCGATAACACCAAGCATCTCGCAAAGAAGTGCGTCAAGGACGCGGGGCCGTGCCTCGCGTTGTGCCTTGCCGGCGCAGCGGTCGCGCTGCTGGCTGTTCTGGGGCCATTCGACGTGCTCCGAAGTGCCAGTTCTCTGCACGTTTGCATGGCCCTTGCCGGCGCCATGATGACCGGCGGCGTACTCGATCTGATTTTTTGGGTGCTCGACCCGTTTGGATGGAAGAACGAGGGGTAAGCCCTAAGGGATGGATACCCCGCAGCAACAGGAGGTCCCCGTGATCTGGTTTACCGGCGATACTCACTTTGGACACGAGAACATGCTACGGCTTAGCGATAGGCCTTGGTCGACTGTTGCGCAGATGAACGATGCCATGGTCGCCAACATTAACAGCAAGGTTGCTGCGGATGACGAGCTCTACATCTTGGGTGACTTTAGCTTTAAGATGACGGTCCAAGACGCCTACGAGCTGCGCAAAAGCATTGTCTGCAAGCGCGTCCACCTACTGCCCGGCAACCACGACAAAGACTGGACGCAGCCTGCCGTAGCGGATGCTTTTATCGTCGAGCCGCCCATTTGCGTGCTCAAGATTGACCGCCAAAAAATCGTGCTGAGCCACTATCCCATGGTCGACTGGCAGGGCATGTCGCACGGTAGCTGGCATCTGCACGGGCATATCCACAGCTGTGGCGACGCGTACAACAAGTTCAACCTCAGACAGGGGCTGCTGCGCTATGACGTGGGCGCGGACGCTAACAGCTACGCCCCGGTGAGCCTGGAGGAGCTCAAGTCGTGGTTTGTGCAGGTAGACGAGCCGGTGAGCTGCGTCAAGTGGCCGTGGTGGGTCAACGCCACGGGCAACGAGCAGATCGAGCACGATCTCGAAACCTATAAGAGGGAAGTGGTGATCCGATGACGGTCTATGTGACGGGCGACATTCACGGTGGCGTCGACATGCAAAAGCTGCGCGACTGGGATCTTGGGGATAGTCTGACGAGTGACGACTATCTGATTGTTGCGGGCGACTTTGGCTTTCCCTGGGATTTCTCTGCCGAGGAGTGCGCCGATATCGCCTGGCTGGAATCGCGTCCCTATACCGTGTTGTTCGTCGACGGCAACCACGAACGCTTCGACCATTGGGCGGAGCGCCCTATGGAGCTGTGGCATGGTGGTCTGACGCAGCGCCTGTCGGACACCTCGCCCATACGGCGCCTGACGCGCGGCGAGGTTTTTGAGCTCGACGGCTCAACGATTTTTACCATGGGCGGCGCCACGAGTGTGGATAAGGAATACCGCATTCCCTATTCCAGCTGGTGGCCGCAGGAGCTGCCGGATGAGCGCAACTTTGAGGAGGCGCGGGCAAAGCTCGACAGCGTGGGTTGGAAGGTCGACTACGTGATCACCCACACCTGCTCTACGCGCATGCTTTCGCCCACGCTCTATCCGGGGCCTGGCTGGAATTATCCCGCCGTTGATCGGCTGACGGCATTTTTCGATGAGCTGGAAGACCGCTTGGATTACAAACGCTGGTATTACGGGCATTTTCATCGGGATGCCAACCCGGCCGAGCGCCACACCGTGCTCTACGACTGTATCGTTCGCCTGGGCGACGAACTCCAGCCCTGGGATGTTGCGTAGGGGTGGAGTGAGCGGCTACTCGGCCGTTACGGTGATGTTTTCCCGGTGTGCGCGGATGACGTCCCAGCTAAAGTGCTCGACCAGTTGCTCGGCAGAGCGCGGTGTGGCGTCCGGTGCGATGCCCGTTTGCCTGGCGAGCCAGCCCAGCAGTGCCTCGGGCGTGCCAAAGCGGGCGCGGAGCTCGCCCAGGTCCAGGTCGCGGTCGCGCTTGGAAAGGCGGCGGCCGTCCGGCGACATGAGCAGCGGAATGTGCGCGTAGTGCGGCGTGGGAAGTCCCAGCAGATGCTGCAGGTAGATTTGGCGGGGCGTGGAGCCAAGCAGGTCGCATCCGCGTACGATCTCGGTAACACCCATGGCGGCGTCGTCGACCACCACGGCCAGCTGATAGGCAAAAACGCCGTCGCTGCGGCGCACCAAAAAGTCGCCGCACTCGGTGGCGAGTGCCTCGCATTGGGCCCCGTACGTGCGGTCCACGAATTCGACCACATCGTCTGCGAGGTTATCGACGGAGGGCACGCGCAGGCGCGTGGCCGGGGCGCGCAGGGCACTGCGGCGGGCAACCTCTTCGGCAGAAAGACCTCGGCAGGCGCCGTGGTAGATGGGCGTGCCGTCGCTGGCGTGCGGCGCGCTTGCGGTGTGGAGCTCAGCGCGCGTGCAAAAACAGGGGTAGGTGAGGCCGGCGTCTTTCAGCTGATGCAAGGCGTTCTCGTACAGATCCAGGCGATCGTGCTGGTAGTAGGGGCCTTCGTCCCACTCCAGTCCCAGCCAGGCTAGGTCGTCGATGAGCTGAGCGGCAAGTTCCGGGCGCTTACAGCGATCGTCCAGGTCCTCGATGCGCAACACGATGCTGCCGCCCTGACTGCGGGCCGAAAGCCACGCG
The DNA here is from genome assembly GCA_036426035.1 of Collinsella sp. GTDB lineage: Bacteria > Actinomycetota > Coriobacteriia > Coriobacteriales > Coriobacteriaceae > Collinsella. The sequence goes on along the minus strand of JAXJPE010000045.1, from coordinate 17,231 downwards.
CACAGGCAACTGAACACGTTGCCCAGGTGCATGCGGCCCGAGGGCGACGGGGCAAAGCGGCCCACGACGGGGGTGGGAACGGGGGCGGGCTGCGTCGTTGGCGCGTCCGCGGCGGGCGTTGCTATGTTGCGTGTTTTGATATCCATGCGGACGAGTATAGCGCGGGGCGCGATGGGGAGGCGTCACTGTGGTCCGCAAGTTGTTGAGGACCCGCATTGTGTATTGTGGGCCGCAGGCTCGGTGCTTTGATTCCTGTCCATCAACTCAGCACCTTAGACAACAGAAACCCCGGCAGCTCTTCGCAACTGCCGGGGTTTCCGCGGAAAAGGGGGACATGATCCTCGAGCGAACGGGAAAGGGGCAACCGTTATCGCTCAACTGCTTTATGCCCCTTGCTCACAGGCTCAATCAGCGCGTGCCGCAGCAACACAAAGCCGCTACACCTGTGACGGAGCTGTGAAGTGGTATCTATTGCTGGCGCAGGACTCGGCCAAAGAGCGTCCCAAACGACAAATTTGTTGCAGTCCGTCGGTTCAACCCAATGATCCGTTTTCCTCCGTCCCCAATAGATCATTAGGAACGTCCCTAAGTGCCAGACTCGGGTGGGACTTTTGTCCCATTTGACGTTCCGTTGGCCCAGATATTCGTCATGCGTACCCGCAAACGTGGGACAATGGCGCTGTTGGTTTTACAGACAAAGGATGTGCCTATGAACACCCTCGCCGCCAAAGTCAGCCGGCAGCGCCGCCCGTTTGCGCGATTTGTTTCCATTTGCGCGCTCGTCGCGTGCGCACTGCTGCTGTTGCCCGCCGTTGCACGTGCCGACGGCTACTCCATGACCCAAACCTATATCGGCGCCACGGTTGAGGCCGACGGCTCGCTGACCGTTGTCGAGGGACGCCAGTTTGATTTCGATGACGACATCAACGGCGTGTTTTGGGAGATCAATACAGGCTCTAACCAGCAGGGCGGCGCGGCGAGCGTCGACGTGCTGGGCGTTGAGGAAGGCGACGCCGCATTTAACAAGGTCGACTATGCAAACAAGGGCGACCGCGGCGTGTATACGGTTGAGCAGACTGGTGACGGCGTAAAGATCAAGGTTTTCAGCCCCCACGAGAGCGGCGACAGCGCGATCTATTACGTGAGCTACACCATGACCGGTGCGGTTATGAACTGGGCCGATACCGCCGAGCTCTACTGGAAGTTTGTGGGTGACGGCTGGTCCGCGGATTCCGATGACGTCGAGATGGAAGTGCGCTTCGCAAATGCCGCTGCCGGGACGGCGGCCGTCAAGGGCGATAACTTCCGCGCGTGGGGCCACGGCCCGCTGACGGGCGACGTGTCGCTCGATGAGGACGAGCCCATGGTCACCTATGCCATTCCCTGCGTGCATCAGGGAGAATTTGCCGAGGCACGCATCGCCTTCCCCAGCGACTGGGTGCCGCAGCTTGCCGCTTCGGGCGAAGAGCGCATGTCAACGATCCTGAGCGAAGAGAAGGAATGGGCTGACGAAGCTAACGCCCGACGTGCTCACGCTCGCATGATCGCCAATGCACTTGCCGTGCTAAGCGTTGTCGCGGCGATGGCCTTTACCGGCACAATCGTTGTGCTCAAGCTGCGTAAGCGCAAGCCCAAGCCGCTTTTCCAAGACGAGTACTTCCGCGATGTGCCCTCCGCCGACCATCCCGCGGTGCTTGCAACTCTTATGAGCTGGAACAACGTGCCCGATCAGGCATATATCGCCACGCTGATGAAGCTGACCGACGACCGCGTGATCAAGCTGGAAGAAGCGACCGAGGCCAAGAAGAAGGGCCTGCTCCGTCGCGAAAAAGAGGAGCAGACGTATCGCATCACGGTGACCGACGAGGCCTGGAAGGCTGCCAAGAAGGACGGCATCGATCGCGATGTGCTCAAGGTCTTCTTCGCCGGCGTTAAGCCCGATAAGGACGGAGTCCGTTCGCGCACGTTTAGCGAGCTGGAGGAGTACGCTAGCGAGCGCACCACATCTGTTGGCGACAAGCTCGAGGACTATCAGAGCACGGTTAAGGGCAAGCTGGAGGCGCGCGAGTTTATCGCATCGGATGGCACTATCGCGATGGTGGCCGGCCTGGTTCTCGGCATCATCATTGTCTTTGGCATTCTGGGCTCTCTGATCTATACCGACTTTGCGGACGCCAACGTCGGCGCCGCTATGATCTCGATTCCCGTCACGATCGTGGGCTTTGTCCTGAGCTGCACCTTCCGCCGTTACACGCCGGAGGGCGCCGAGGTGGCGGCTCGCTGCAAGGCGCTCAAGCATTGGCTCGAGGACTTTACGCGCCTGAAGGAGGCTATCCCCAGCGACCTGATCTTGTGGAACAAACTGCTGGTGATGGGCGTTGCCCTGGGCGTTTCTAAAGAAGTGCTGCGACAGCTGGCCGAGGCCGTGCCTGCGGATCTGCGCAACAGCGACGATTTCTACGACAACTACCCCTGCTACTGGTGGTATTACCATCACTACGGCAACGAGTCTCCGCTCGATTCGTTCAACGATGTGTATCACGAGACCATCCGCGAGCTGGCTTCGAGTTCCGATAGCTCGAGCGGCGGCGGTGGCGGTGGCTTCTCTGGCGGCGGAGGCGGCGGCGTCGGCGGAGGCGGCGGTGGAACGTTCTAGCGGTCCTAAATTATGGGATGGGCTTTTCTCGACAGCCGTCGGGGGGAGCCCATCTCCTTTTTTATGCGCTACCTACGAAGACTGTCCCCAACGACTAGTCACTGGGGACGTTCCTAAATGACTAGGTATGGCTGCTGGGCCTAGGCTGTTAGGTCCAGCTCGTAGAGGAAGCTTTCGCGCGGCATGTCGTGACGGCGCTCTTCGCGGTTGGCGCGGTGCGTGGCCGCGCGCTTAAAGCCGTGCAGCTCGTAGAACTTCCACGAGCAGTTGGAGTCGGTGTACAGGTGCGCCCTCGTCGCCCCGCGCGAGGACAGGTACGATACCGCGGCGTCGAGCAACACCGAGCCAACGCCCAGGCCGTGGACATCGCGATCCACGGCAAGCAGCGTGACCTCGTTGTCGTGCGGCAGCGGGCTGCTCTCGAGCAGGCGGTTGTTGGTTCGGATAGTTGCGCGCACAAACGAGAGATACTCGGCGCAGGCATCGGGCTCCAGCTCACGCATTTGCGATAGCAGCGCGCGTTCGGTATCCATCCAATGTTCCTTAACGGTGGCGCCGGAGCTCTGTCCCGCACGCGCGAGCGAAATGCCACGCGCCTGACCGTCGATTACGGCAACCTGCGAAAACGTCGACGACGAAAGGCAATAGGCGAGGTCGCACGCGGCCTCAAGGCGGTTGTACTCATCGTTATCCGAATTGTTATGCCAAAGCTGCTGCAGAATCAGCGCGATGGCGTCGAAGTCTTCGGTATCAAACGGTCGGTAGAGAACCCGCGAGACCATGGTGCCTCTTTCTTTTGCGGATGCATATCGAGCACAGTTCTACCACGCTATTGGCATCTAATTATGGTGCCCCTGTGTTCCATGAACTCACCGTGCCCGGTGCTGTGCCCATCCTCTCCGCTCACAAACTTTTTCTGCACATGCGCCCGTTGCGGGGTGCATCGATGCGCTCGATGCGCTACATTGAATCAGTATTTTCAATGCCGCTGCGCGAGCGCTGCAGATCGACGTATCACCGACTCACAGAGCACGGCGGCGTACCAGACAGGAGGACTGCATGGGATCTGATGTGAAGATCGCACGCGCGTTGATCTCGGTTACCGATAAGACGGGCGTCGTCGATTTCGCACGGACGCTGGTTGACGACTTTGGCGTCGAGATCATCTCTACGGGCGGCACGGCTCGTGCCATCGAGGACGCGGGCGTTCCCGTAACCCCCATCGAGGAGTTCACGGGCTATCCCGAGATGATGGACGGCCGCGTTAAGACCCTGCACCCCAAGGTTCACGGCGCGCTGCTTGCCCGTCGCGATTCCGAGCAGCACATGCAGGAGGCGGCTCAGCACGGCATTAAGCTGATCGACCTGGTCGTCGTCAACCTGTACGAGTTCGAGAAGACCGTCGCTAACCCCGAGGTCACCTTCGCGGACGCTATCGAGCACATCGATATCGGTGGCCCCTCCATGCTGCGCTCTGCCGCTAAGAACGCCGCGAGCGTTACCGTCATTTCCGACCCGGCCGACTATGATGCCGTCCTGGCCGAGATGCGCGAGACCGGTGGCTGCACCACGCTTTCCACCCGTCGTCGCCTGCAGGTGAAGGTCTACCAGACCACCGCCGCCTACGACACGGCCATCTCCCGTTGGCTTGCCGCCCAGGCAAGCGACGTGGCGGACACCTCTGCCAAGCTCGAGATCTCGCTGGAGAAGGTCGACGACCTGCGCTATGGCGAGAACCCTCAGCAGAAGGCTACGGTCTACCGCTTTGCCGAGGGCTGCGAGAACACCGCGAGCTCGCAGTTCCCGCTCGTGGGCTCCGAGCAGATCCAGGGCAAGCCGCTCAGCTACAACAACTATCTGGATGCCGATGCCGCTTGGAACCTGGTCCGCGAGTTCGACGAGCCGGCCTGCGTGATCCTCAAGCACCAGAACCCTTGCGGTTCTGCCGTTGCCGAGGACATCACGGCTGCCTACGACCGCGCATTCGCCTGCGATCCCAAGAGCGCCTTTGGCGGCATCATCGCCTGCAACCGCGAGGTTCCCTATGAGCTGGTTGAGCACTTCGCCGATCAGAACAAGCAGTTCGTCGAGGTCATCATCGCCCCGAGCTACACCGATGAGGCGCTCGAGCGCATGGCTAAGCGCCCCAACCTGCGCGTGCTGGCTACCGGCGGCGTGGACCACGGCGCCCAGGTGGAGCTGCGCTCCGTCGACGGCGGCATGCTGGTACAGGAAGTCGACCACGTGACTGAGGATCCCGCGACCTTTACGTTCCCCACCGACCGCAAGCCCACCGACGCCGAGATGGCCGAGCTCGAGTTTGCCTGGAAGGTCTGCAAGGGCGTTAAGTCCAATGCCATCCTGGTCTCCAAGGGCAAGGCCGGCATTGGCATGGGTCCGGGTCAGCCCAACCGCGTCGACTCTGCGCTGCTGGCCTGCGAGCGTGCCGAGGACTTCTGCGAGCGCGAGGGCGTGGAGAAGGGCGGCTTTGCCTGCGCAAGCGACGCATTCTTCCCGTTCCGCGACAACGTCGACGTGCTTGCTGCACACGGCGTGACCTGCATCATCCAGCCCGGCGGCTCCAAGCGCGACGACGAGAGCGTCCAGGCCTGCAACGAGCATGGTATTGCTATGGTGTTTACGGGCGCCCGCCACTTCCGCCACTAAGTTCCGCCTTGGGACAAAATAATCTCTGCAAAAGACGGCTGCTCCGTTTGGAGGGCCGTCTTTTTGGTATAAGAGGACGGAATGACTAACACGAAAGGTACAACCATGCCCCAGATTGATGATGCCGAGCTGTTTGGCAATGCCGAGGATCAGCGTGCGTATGAGGACTTTTGCGCCAATCAGGAGGCGGTCGAGAAGTTTACACTCGACAAGCCCGCGCTTGTCTGCCGTTGGCGCATGTCCAACAAAAAGGTGCCCATGCTCAACCGCCACATTCGCGCGCTGTCCGAGCGCCTGGTGCAGGGCGAGCCGCTTACCCATAACATGCTCAGCTGGGCCAAGCAGCACGTTGAGTGGTCGCTTGCCGAGGGCGATTACACCGCACGCGACGGCGTGCTCATGCTGGTGATCGACGTCAACGGCAACGCCGCCATGACGGTGGGGGAGTACGAGCCGCTAACCGATACGTCGGCCAAGGCGCTACGTGCCCGCTCCGCCGAGGCCCGCTCCGAGGCCGACGAAACCGGCGTGGCGCCCGAGCTGCTCGCCGCCGTCAACAACGGCGAGCTCGCCTTTGTGGCGCCGGCGGACGAGTGCCTGTGCGGCACGGCGACGCTCATCGAGCAGCTGGCCCAGACCAAGGGCATCCCGGTCACGCGCGTAGATATTCCCGCGCAGCTTAAGGGCGCGCTGTTCCTGGTGAGCGACGAGCACGGCGTGGTCCCCGCTGCCGAGACGGGCGCCGCCGAGGCTGACGCCGCGACGGTCGCCTTCTTCGCCGACGGCTACGAAAAGCTTCGCGCCCGCCGCTAAATGATTTTTCTGGGACGGGGATTAAAAACTCATTTTGGTCTCCGTTTCCGTCGCGAGCGTGAGGCGGACAAAACGCCCCCGCTTGCGAACAGTTCTGTCACCTTGGTGCCGCGCGAGGCGCGCACCTGCGGCTCCGCGGTCATGATGGGGCAAGACAACCAAGAGGGGAGCGGAATCCATGGCGCTGATCTATATCGTTGAGGACGACGAACCCATTCGTCGCGAGCTTGCCGACATCCTTGCCCGTGCCGGTTTTGAGGTCGAGGCCTGCGAATCGTTCGAGCATGTCTCGCGTGATATTCTCGCCGCCGCGCCCGACCTGGTGCTGCTCGACCTGACGCTTCCTGTCAAGGACGGCCAGCATATCTGCCATGAGGTTCGCCGCGAATCCGAGGTTCCCATCATCGTCCTCACTTCGCGCGCGACCGAGATTGACGAGGTCATGGCCATGACGCTCGGCGCGGATGACTTTGTTCCCAAGCCCTACAGCGCGCGCGTGCTCGTGGCGCGCATCAACGCACTGCTGCGTCGCACCGCGGCGGCAGGCGAGCGCAGCACACTTGTCCACAAGGGGCTGGAGCTCGACCTCGCGCGCTCCATGGTCACCAACACGCAAACCGGCGCAAGCACCGAGCTCACCAAAAACGAGCTGCGGATCCTCTCGCTGCTGCTGAGCCGCGCGGGCAAAATCGTCTCGCGCTCGGCCATCATGCAGGACCTGTGGGATTCCGATGCCTTCGTGGACGACAACACGCTCACCGTCAACATTAACCGCCTGCGCACCACGCTCGATAAGATCGGCATTAAAGGATATCTGACTACGCATCGCGGCCAGGGCTATTCGGTCTAGGGGCCGTTCGTGTCGTTTGCAAAGTTCTTTAAAGATGCCCTGCTCCCCGTCGCCGTGTGGACCTGCGGTGTGCTGCTGAGCTGCTTTGTGCTAACGGTCGCCGGCGCGCCCGTCTCTATCGTGGTCGTGGCGATCGGCGTGTCCTTTATCTTTGGCATGCTCGGCATTGTGATCGAGTACGCGCGCCGTCGCCGCTTTTTGCACCAGCTCGATTGCGCGGCCGAGGAGCTCGAAAGCCCTGCCTGGGTGCAGGAGATGGTGCAATGCCCCACCTACGCTGAGGGCGAGCTTGAGTACGAGGCCCTGTGCCGCGTGGGCAAGGCGGCCTGCGATGAGGTCGCGGAAGGCCGACGCCAGACCGAGGACTATCGCGATTATATTGAGAGTTGGGTTCACGAGGCCAAGCTGCCCCTGGCGGCTGCCCACCTCATTCTTGAAAACCTGGATGGTAGCGCAGATGACCTGACGCGCGTGGATGATCTTGGCCGCGAACTGGCCCGCGTGGAGCGCTATATCGATCAGGCGCTCTACTACGCGCGCTCGGAGGTTGTGGAGCGCGACTATCTCATCCGCCGTTGGAGCCTTAAAGCCCTGGTGACGGGCGCGATCAAGGCCAACGCGCGCGAGCTCATCGCGGCGCACGTAGCACCGGTGTGCGAAAACCTCGACTTCGAGGTATTTACCGACGAGAAATGGCTCGGGTTCATCTTGGGTCAGCTCATCCAGAACAGCATTAAATATGCGCGCGAGGACGGAGCGCAGATTACGTTTTCGGCCGCGCTGCTGGACGAGGGTCTGGCGAGCGAGCGCATCGAGCTTACCGTTGCCGACAACGGCTGCGGCGTGTGCGCGGCCGACCTGCCGCGTGTGTTCGAGAAGGGCTTTACCGGCGACAACGGCCGCACCACCAAGCGCGCAACGGGCATCGGCCTCTACCTGGTGGCACGCCTATGCTCCAAAATGGGCATCGCCGTCACCGCAGCGTCGGAGCCCGGCGAAGGCTTCACCGTAACCTTCGCCTTCTCAACGAACAAGTTCCAATACTTCGAGTAGCCGGTCCGCGTGGCGCAATCGACGGAATCTTCCCGTTTAGGAGGATGACGATTGCTTTGGCTACTATGTTCACGAACGTGAATATAGGTATTACTTGTAAAGCTATAATCACGTTCGGGAACATAGCTTTACAGTTCTATACTATGTTCACGAATGGGAACATAGCTAAGGAGCGACATGAGAACGGTGACAACGACTAAAGTGCTCGATGGGCGCATCAAACTTAAGCCGTCTGAAACTGCTTTCTCGGAACGCATGGTTTTCGATCCGGGCGAGATGGGGAAGGCCCTTAGGCTTAGAAGGCGTGAACTTGGTCTAACTCAACGCGACGTCGCGACTATGACGGGTCGCAGCCTTCGTGTGATAGGCGATATCGAGCGGGGGCGGACAACGGTCGAAATCGGCGTCATTTTCGACTACGCCTCCATCGTGGATATCGATTTTATTCTGAAGGTGAGGGGAAAATAATGGGCGGCACGCTGTTCGTTCATCGTGAGTTTAAGGGATCCTACCAGCTGCTTGGCATATTGGAAGAGAATGCTGGGCTTCCGCTATTCACCTATGTCCCCGAGTACCTCGAGAATGCTGACGCGGTTCCGATTTCGTCCTCGTTGCCCTTGTCGGCCGAGACATTCAGCCCGGACGTAACGAGCTCCTTTTTCTCCGGCATTATTCCAGAGGGACAGCTCAATAGAGACCTTGAGAAAAAGGCTCGGGCGGAACGCGGCGATTACTTTAAGGTCCTCGATTTGGTTCGCAACGAACCCGTCGGCGCTTTGATTTTGACGCGAGAACCTTCGGCCGACGGTCTCGAAATGGGCTATGAGGAGATAGGGGAGAAGCAGCTGAACAAGCTGGCGTACGCGCCAGCGGAGGTGGCCTTTGGTCTTGCGCTCGAGAGTCGAATTTCCCTTGCGGGCGCTCAGGCGAAAATCGGCCTCTACCATGCGGGTGATGACTCATGCGGCGGATGGTATCTGCCCCACGGGGCAGCCCCATCGACGCATATCCTCAAAGCGGGGTCGAAGGCGTTTCCGGGCGAGACGGTTTGTGAAGCGATGTGCGTGAGAGCTGCTTCGCTGATGGATCTATCAGCCGAAGAGTGCTTTCTAATTCGAGTTGAAGATGCCGAACCGATTATCGCCGTGAAGCGGTTTGACCGAGCGATGTCTAATGGTGGTCGTTCGCTCGATGGGCTGCTGGTTCCAAATCGTCTGCACCAGGAGGACATTTGTCAGGCAAAAGGCATTTCGCGCGAGCTTAAATATGAGCCAACGGACGTCAATTACCTGGGGCTTATCGTCGACGCGGTACGAAGGGTGTCGACGAATCAGATGGAGGATAGGTTTCTTGTTGGCTATAACCAACTGTTCGATTATGCCGTAGGAAACTGCGACAACCATCTTAAGAATTGGTCACTCGTGTGGGACGAGGACTGGAAGCAAGTGAGGTTGGCGCCGCTCTATGACGTGCTGTGCACAACGGTTTACCCCAGTCTCGTTCGTGAGATGGGCGTCTCGTTTGGTGGGAGCCGCAAGATTGACGAAGTAACGCGCGGGTCGGTGATGAGCCAAATGATTGGGGCGGGTTTGCCCGGGGGAATTGTCGCCGGAATGATTGCTGATACCTGCAATGAGGTTCCAGACGCGCTAAGAGACGCCGCGCGCGGTCTCAAAGAAGAGGGTTTTCCCGAAGCGGAGGTAATGTTCGAGAAGATCATTCCAGAAGTGCAAGCTCGTCTAAGCAGGATCGCCTTATAGTAAAAACGTGCCATCCCAAACAAAACGTGCCGCCCCAAACGGGGCGGCACGCCATTTTTCTATCAGACAACTCGCTGAAGTAAGGCTGCGAAGGCCGCGAGGCCGGGAGGGGTTTCCTAAGGGCACATCCCGCAGCCGCGAAGCGGCGAGGACGTGCCTGTGGAAACCCCGCAGGCCCCGCGGCCGGTGGGAGCAACGCTACTTTACGACCAAGATGTCGCAGTCCGTATTGCGCAGCAGGAACGTCGAAATCGAACCCAGGAGCGCGTACTTGATCGAGGACAGGCCGCGTGCGCCGCAGAGTACCAGGTCGGGCTTGACCACGTCGAGCATCTCGTCTTTGAGCGTCTCGCGAATACGGCCGGCGCGAATCATGACCTCGACCTCGGGAATGTCGGGATTGGCCTTGGCCTCTTCGAGCTGCTTGGCGATGGAGTTCTTAAATGCCTCCTCCAGTCCGTTGACCAGATCGACCGGATAGGAACCAGCGCTCTCGAGTGCCGTGGAATCGATAACGTGGCCGATGATTAGCTTGGCGCCGTTGTTCGCGGCGACCTTGATGGCGCGTGCGAGCACAAAATCCTGCTGCTCAGTACCGTCGAGTGAAACAAATACCTTGGTGTAGCCCTCGTTCATGGTTTCCTCCTTGGTCTATCGCACGGGCGTGGGGCTCGTGCATCGGGCGGGCGCGGATGCGTGGCCGCCGGACACTTTATCTTGTTGCAGTTATACCCAAGGATTTGGGTTTGACCGCTCGCAATTCTGTGAACGGGCGAGTTTTTTGGTAAGGGTAGGCGCAGGCGCGCCGCCAACGGTTGATAATGGGACATCGCCCGCACCGTCCGCAGAACAATATCGGCGGGTGTCTAACGAGGGGGTCCCTTTGGATATCATTGAGCTTCTAAAATCTGCCTTCATGGGCCTGGTCGAGGGCATCACCGAATGGCTGCCTGTTTCGTCGACCGGTCACATGATCTTGGTGGACGAGTTCGTCAAGATGAACGTGAGCGAGACGTTCTGGAATATGTTCCTGGTCGTGATTCAGCTTGGCGCCATTTTGGCCGTCTGCGTTTTGTTCTTCTACGACCTCAACCCGTTTTCTCCCAGCAAGGGCAAGGAGGGCCGTCGCGACACCTGGGTGCTATGGGGCAAGATTGTGCTCGGCTGCATTCCCGCCGCGGCGATCGGTCTGCCGCTCAACGACTGGATGGAGGAGCATTTCTACAATGCTCCCGTCGTGGCGCTGGCGCTCATTGTGTACGGCGTGCTGTTTATCGTGATCGAGAACTGGCGCGCGAACAAGCGCGACCAGGCTGCTCTTGCCGGTTCGTTTGGTTCGCGTGCCGTGGTGGTGGGCGGACGCCCCGCCGGCGCGCATTTTGCCGCGCCCGCTGCGGCTGCCGCTTCAGATGATGACGATAACCTTGACTTTGGCTCCATCACTACGCTCGAGGATCTGAGCTGGAAGACCGCGCTGGGTATCGGTTGCTTCCAGGTGCTTTCGCTGATTCCGGGCACATCGCGCTCCGGCTCCACCATCATCGGCGGCCTGCTACTGGGCTGCACGCGCTCGGTGGCGTCTAAGTTCACGTTCTTCCTAGCCATTCCCGTCATGTTTGGTGCGAGTGCGCTCAAGCTGGTCAAGTACTTTATTAAGGGCGGCACGTTCGGCACCAACGAAATCGCCATCCTGGGCGTGGGCTGCGTCGTCGCCTTTGTGGTGTCGCTCATTGCCATCAAGTGGCTTATGGGCTTCGTGCGCCGTCACGACTTCAAGTGCTTCGGCGTCTACCGCATCATCCTGGGCATCGTGGTGCTCGCGTACTTCTTTGTCCTGGAGCCTATGCTCGGCCTGTAACTTGGTTGACGCTGCGCGGCGACCAGAGCGACAACTTGTCATTCAAAGGGGGTGGCATGACCAAAAGGTCTATGCCGCCCCCTTTTCATGCCAATTTGTTCGCTCTGGCCGCCGCTCGCTGCTGCTGTCATGACATCGGCGGTTTCGTGATTGTCAATAGATTGGTGCAAAGCAACCTGACCCCAATGCACCAAATTCGCTGGGGCGGGCCTGACGGTGGCGCACGGAGTCGTGGTGTGATTTGCGTCGGTGTCCGCGCGGCTCGGTATACTGGTACGGCTCAAACTATGGCGCCGCCCGCAGGCGCGCCGTCCGTCAGATGAGGAGTCGCCCATGACCCAGCCCCTGCCCTGGGAAAAGAACGCCGCGGTACCCGTACCGCCCGCGCCGGAACCCGTGCCGCTCGATGCATACACCGCCCCTGCTGCGCCGGAGCCCGAGCTCGTTCCGCTCGACATCTACGACGCTCCCGCGCCGGCGCCCAAGCCCGCCAAACCGCTCGTCGACATCGACAGCCTTAATCCCGCCCAGCGCGAGGCGGTCCTGTCCACCGAGGGCCCGTTGCTGGTGCTCGCCGGCGCCGGCTCGGGCAAGACCCGCGTCTTGACCTTCCGCATCGCACATATGCTCGGCGACCTGGGTGTTAAGCCTTGGCAGGTTCTTGCCATTACGTTTACCAACAAGGCCGCGGCAGAGATGCGCGAGCGTCTGGCGGCACTCATTCCCAGCGGCACCCGTGGCATGTGGGTGTGCACCTTCCATGCTATGTGCGTGCGCATGCTGCGCGAGGACGCCGACCTGTTGGGCTACACCGGCCAGTTCACCATCTACGATGACGATGACTCAAAGCGCATGGTGCGCGACATTATGCAGGCGCTCGGCATCGAGCAAAAGCAGTTCCCCATCAACATGATCCGCAGCAAGATTAGCTCGGCCAAAAACGCCATGATCGGCCCCGAGGACATGCTCAAGAGTGCCGATAGCCCCAACGACAAAAAGGCCGCGCAGGTCTACCTAGAGCTGGAGCGCCGCCTGCGCGCCGCCAATGCGATGGACTTTGACGACCTGCTCGTGCGCGCGCTCGAGCTGCTGCGCACCCGTCCCGAGGTGCTCGATAAGTACCAAGAGCGCTTCCGCTACATTAGCGTCGACGAGTATCAGGACACCAACCACGTCCAGTACGAAATCGCCAACCTGCTGGCCGCTAAGTACCAAAACCTCATGGTCGTGGGCGACGATGACCAGTCCATTTACAGCTGGCGTGGCGCCGACATCACCAACATCCTGGACTTTGAGAAGGACTTTAAAAACTGCAAGACCGTCAAGCTGGAGCAGAACTATCGCTCTACGGGTCACATCCTGAGCGCCGCCAACGCCGTGGTGCGCCACAACTCGCAGCGCAAGGACAAGCGCCTGTTTACGGCCGAGGGCGATGGCGAGAAGATCCAGGCCTTCCAGGCAAGCGATGAGCGCGACGAGGGTCGCTGGATTGCCGGCGAGATCGAGAAACTGCATGCCAAAGGCACGAGCTACGACGACATCGCCGTGTTCTATCGCACCAACGCCCAGTCGCGTATCCTCGAAGATATGTTCCTGCGCGCGGGCGTGCCCTACAAGATCGTGGGCGGCACGCGATTCTTCGACCGTGCCGAGATCCGCGACGTCATGGCCTACCTTAAGATGATCGTGAACCCGGCCGACGAGATGAGCGTCAAGCGCGTCATCAACACACCTCGCCGCGGCATCGGTTCCACCTCGATCCAAAAGATCGAGCAGCTGGCGCGCGACAACCGCTGCTCGTTCTTCCAGGCTTGCGAGATCGCGTGTGCCGAAACCGGCATGTTTAGCGCCAAGGTGCGCAACGGCCTGTCGAGCTTTGTGTCGCTGGTGCGCGAGGGTCGCCGCATGGACGGCGAGCTCAAGGACGTTGTCGAGATGATCGTCGATAAGACGGGCTTGCTGCAGGCGTTTCGCGCCGAGGGCACCATGGAGTCCGAGAGCCGCGCCGAGAACATCCAGGAATTCCTGGGCGTCGCTGCCGAATTTGAGGAGACGCACGAGGACATCGAGGGTACGCTCGAGAGCTTGGAAGAGCTGCGCGCAGCCGGTGTTGCCGACGTGCCTGCCGGCGCCGAGCCCGAGCCCGTCGTGGTGAGCGCGCCTGCGCCCGAACCGGGGCCATCTGCCCCGGCATCCTCGTTTGAGGCACTCGTCGGCGCGCGCGATGCCGCGGGCTCCAATCCGCTCGATAGCCTGGCTGCTCCGGCGCTGTCTCCGCAGGATGCCCTGGCTGCTGCCATCGCGGGCAACGCGTATGCCGCGCCGACGGAGATGCCGGCGGGTGCCGTGCATGCCGACGAGATTGAGCGCACCTACGGTCCGCTCACCTGTAAGGCGCTGCCGGCACTCATGGAGTGGCTGGCCCTGCGCTCCGACTTGGATTCCCTGGCCGGCGAGACGCATGCCATCACCATGATGACCATCCACTCCGCCAAGGGCCTGGAGTTCCCTGCGGTGTTCGTGGCCGGCATGGAGGAGGGCATCTTCCCGCACGTGCACGACTTTGGCGGCAGCGATGACCCGGGCAAGCTCGAGGAGGAGCGTCGCCTGGCCTACGTTGCCATCACGCGCGCCCGCAAGCGCCTGTTCCTGACCTATGCGGCCACGCGTCGCACCTACGGCTCGACCTCTGCCAACCCACGCTCGCGCTTTCTCAATGAGATTCCGTTTGAGGATATCGAGTTTAGCGGTATCGGTTCTGCCGGTTTTGAAGGCACGGGCTGGGAGAAGCGCGGCGACCGTCACGGCACCTTTGGCTCGGGCATGGGTTCGGATATGTATGGCGGCAAGGTGTTTGGCTCGCATACGCGCTCGACCGGCGGTTCCGGTTCGCGCGGTGGATCGAGCTTTGACGATTTCTGTGGCGGCAGCAGCTACGGGACCGAGCGCCATCGTGGGGTCTCGCCCGACGCCGGCCGTGTTGCATCGACCTTTGGCTCGGGCGCGCCGCGAGCCAAAAAGCCGTCGTCCAAGGTGTCCCCGACGGTGGAGCGCAAGGTCGATCGCGCCAGCGCATCGCAGGACTTTGCCGCGGGCGATACCGTGAGCCATAAGACCTTTGGCACGGGTACCGTGATCTCGGTCGCCGGAGACATGATCGAGGTCCAGTTCGAAAAGACCGGCCAGACCAAAAAGCTGATGAAGGGCTTTGCGCCGATCGTCAAGCTGTCGTGATTCCGGCGGACCTGGGCGGGCGTATAGGGCAACATCGCCTGCTCGGACAGTCCTGCGCAAGACGGAGAGCACATTAAGTGCTCTCCTTTGCGTGCGGAACTCGCGATCGATGTTGCCCTATACGCCCGCCCAGGTCCTTAGATAACGTTGCTTGCGAACGTCGCTCTGCTCGTTCGCTTTTTGATCTGGAGAGCCGGGTGGGCTGATAGATTAATAGATATGAGTAGGGGCTCCCCCGTTAAAGAACGGGGGAGCCCCTTGTTGCGTTTGGGTTGTTGGTGCGACCTAGAGGTGCGAGACGATCAGTTCCATCTTGCCTTCGAGTTCGATCTGGTCCACGGTGCTCGGAGCTAGCAGGTGGCTTCCCTTGTGGACGGGGTCGCCGCAGACGGTGCCTTCGCCGTCGATGACCGACAGGCACATGAAGGGCCAGCGCTGGTCGATGGTTTTGCTGCCGTCGACGCGCACGCGATCGACGGTGTAGCAGGGGTTGGACTCGAGCTCGGTTACGCCGTCCACCTCGGGCGCGGTCACCGTGCCGTCGGTCGGAGTCTGAGCATCAAAGTCGATGCAGTCGAGGCTCTGCTCAATGTGCAGCGGGCGCAGGTTGCCGTCGGTGCCGGGACGGTCGTAGTCGTACAGACGATACGTCACGTCGCTCGACTGCTGCGTCTCCAAAATGAGCGTGCCGGTCTTGATGGCGTGCACGGTACCGGAATCAATCTGGAAAAAGTCGCCCTTGTGAATCGGCAACACGTTGAGCATGTCGTCCCAACGTCCTTCCTCGATCATTTGTGCGGCCTCGGCGCGGTCCTTGGCACGCTGGCCGACGATGATCGTGGCGTCGGGCTCGCAGTCCAGCACATACCAACACTCGGTTTTGCCCAGGCTACCGTTCTCGTGCTCGGCAGCGTACTCGTCGTTGGGATGAATCTGGATCGAAAGGTCGTCCTTGGCGTCCAGAATCTTAATGAGCAGCGGGAACTCCTTGCCCTCGCAGTTGCCAAAGAGCTCGCGATGCTCGGCCCACAGCCACGACAGCGTGTGGCCGGCATACGGGCCCTCCGCAATCTGGCAGTCGCCGTTGGGGTGGGCCGAGATGGCCCAGCACTCACCGATGGGGCCATCGGGAATGTCGTAGCCAAATACGGTTCCGAGCTGGCGACCGCCCCAGATCTTCTCGTGGAAGATCGGCGTCAGCTTAATCAAATCGGACATGTTCATACCCCCATTGTGTTGCGCGGGCGCTGCACAAAACAGCTCAAAGCGAGCGCCCGGATGACTACAAAAACCTATGCCAACGTTACGTTGTGCAACTCAAAGCGGTCGCCAACGTTGCGCGAGACCGAATACTCAAAGGCGGTGCCGCTGTCCAAAAAGCCAATCTGGGTGAGCTCGAGCAGGGGAGAGCCAGGCTTGGTGTCCAAGCGCTCGGCTTCTTCCTCGGTTGCTGCCACGGCGCGAATGGTACGGTGGAAGCTCGAAATCTTCAGCCCACATTGCTCGCGGATGAAGTGGTAGACCGATCCGTACAGGTCCTTCTTTTTAAGGCCTGGAATCAGCTCGAGGGGCATGTAGGTGTACTCGATAACGATGGGCTTCCCATCGGCCTGACGCACGCGCACGATGTGATAGGCAAAGTCATCCTCGGCAATTCCCAGCTGGGCTGCGATGTCCGCTGGTGGATTAACAATCGAGAAATCGTAGACCACCGAGGTCACCTTCTCCCCGCGGTGCTCATACGAAAAGCCCTGGGCACGGTCGTTTTTGCCCTGGAAAAACGCCTGACCGGGAAGTCCCGCCGTGTCCTTAACGTAGGTACCCGATCCGCGTCGGCTGGTAATAAGACCTTCCTCGGTGATTTGCTCGATAGCTCGTTTGACGGTGATTTTGGAAACGCTATAGAGCTCGCAGAACTCAACGACGGTGGGAAGCTTGTCGCCCGGTTTAAGAGTGCCATCCTCGATGCTTCGACGAATATCTGCAGCTATCGCCTCGTATTTGGGAATCATTGAACCTCCTTTCCGACATATATCAATACGCAAGTAAGTATAACCCTTAACAAGGCACCCATATAACCTTTATCTAAGAAGCTCGAGAAAGAAAAAAGAAAAAGACGCTTTACTTTTAGAATTAGAGCGCTATAGTTTAAGCAACGAACGGAATCTTTCCGCAGAACAGGATCGACCGTTTGGGGACGGTTTTGTTTTGGCGGGTTGGATATCGGTATGACCGGTGCGCGCCCGCGCCGGATAACCTGCCAAAGCAAACCCGTCTCCAACCGGAAGCTCTAGAACACGAAAGCGAGGACTTTGATGGCACAGTATCAGCTGCCCAACG